>NZ_BTGP01000002.1:0-396154 GCF_042854385.1 Erythrobacter sp. MTPC3 | reverse complement strand
TTCGATACAGAACACGGGCAAAGTGTCGATGCTATTATAGCCGCGAAAGCGCTAATTAAGTGGGCAGAGGCAATATCCGCCGCCACTAGAGTGATTGACCCCGCCAGCAAGGTTTCTATTGACCTCATTAGCGCAGAACCCGCTTGTCTCCGCTTTTCTACCATTTTGAAATTCGTCGACCAAACGGTTATGGGTGGTGTGGCTGAGTCCTTGGAGCCGTATCCACGGATCAAACAATTTGTTGCTCTTAATGTAATAGGACTGCCGGGAGCTGTCGCAGCAGGCTTGATTGTCGCATTTGCGGATGACCCTCAAGCTAAGCAGCAGCAACAGCGTGTCGCCGAATCTGAAGAGGTGCAGCGCCCCGTTCGAGAATTTTATGAAACCATCAGAGGGGAGTCCGCAATCACGCGAGTGATAGTTAAGGAAGAACCAGACGGCCCTCCAGTGACGGTCGTAGAGCGCAGTGAGTTTGATAGCCAAACAGGCCTATGGGAATTAGAAGAAGAGGACGAGCCAGAACGCGAGGCTATTAGAGAGTGGGATGTGGTTGTCACGCACCCGGTATCAATTGCCAGACCTCTGACTTGGGGCTTCATGTATGAAGGTCTGCCCTTTCGAGCAAAAATGGTTGACCCAATATTCCTAAATGCCATTCGAGATGGCAAATTGCCGATAAGGGTTCAGGAGGGCGTCGAAATGACAGTTCGACTTACCTTCAAAGAACGAAGGGAAGGTCAGATTTGGAAGCCGATCCCTGGAAGTTACCGAATTGAAGAGGTTATCTCCCCAAGGCCTTAACGAGGACGGGTTGCAAAAAGCAAAGTCCCAAAAAACAGACAGCAAAACGTAGCCGCTGCGAGAGTGGCAAGGGGCCAGTTCGCTGCTAGGATAGTGGCGGCTACGAGCGTAACGGACGTGGCCAGAACCACAAGCGGGTCACGCACACCCTTGGATATAAGTTCGAATAGCGACATGTCTTCAACTGTATGATAGAATCGCATGATGATAACGCTAAAGCAAGCCCGTGAGGCCGAAAAATTGGAGCAGTTCATTGCCGAGCATAAGAGCGAGATAGGCGACGAAGCCACCTTCAATCTCACTTTGCAGGCAATGGCCGGAACGTTGAAAGAAGCTCCGGAAACATCGTCTCAGGACGATTGCGACGATTGAAACGATACTCAAATTCTTTGACGTAGCTGTTCAGGTGCTTCGCGCTCACGCTGGTGTGAGTGCCATTGATCGAGCATTTCAGATGCCGCCAGAAGTTCTCAATACTGTTGACCGTGACAGTCTCGGCAAGGCGATAATCGTAATAGGCATATTCCATCGCGCCGTGGTTCACACGGGCATGGCGATAGCCAGCATCCGAGAGGCGAGCATAGGAGCGCAGTTCGTCGGTATGGACGTTGCCGCCGATCCGCACGTTCGCCTTCACAAACGGCTCTAGCGTAGCGCGGCGCTGGTTCGGCACCACTTGCGCCACAAGATCGCCGCCGCGTTCGAGAGCGCCCACTACAACCGTCTTACCGGCTGATCCGCGCATGTGCTTGCCGCGCTTCACGCCGCCCATGAGAGTTTCGTCAATTTCGACGTTTGTGCCTTCACCGCCGATAGGTTCGTTACCGTCAACGTCCGCCATGTGTTCGCGGATCAGCTTAGCCATGCGCCATGCCGTTTTGTAGGTTACGCCTAGCTGACGCTCCAATTCCTTGGCGCTGACACCGTGCCGTGTGGTGGTGAAAAGGTGAATGGCATAGAACCAGAGTTGAAGCGGGGTGCGCGTCTGCTGGAACGGAGTGCCCACAGTTGGGTGCAGGTGGTGGCCGCACCACTGGCAAGAATAGGCGCGTTCGGCTTTGATCCGATACCAGTTCGAAGGGCGCTCGCATGACGGGCAAGTGTGGCCTTGTCCAAAGCGAACATCAAACAAGTGCTGCAAGCAAACTTCGTCGTCCGGAAACTTGCGAAAGAATTGAGCGGTGGTGAGAGGCTTCGTTGTCATGCCTCATTATATGCCACATTCAGTTACGTATGTAAAGGGGATACACCCCCTTAATTCCTGCCGAAGTTGGGCTGGAAAATCCTTATCTGGCTCTATAGCCGTCGAAAAATCAATATCAGCGGTATTTCGACCACTTGCATAGACAGCACCAATCAAAATTCCGCCCTTTAGGAAAATCTTTTTAGAGCAGTTCTCAGTCAAGCCCAATGCTACGAGGAAAACTTCGATAACTTGTCTTTCGAGGTGAGTTTTAGCGTCGATGTTTGGGTCGTTGCTCCATGGCTCAAGACTAACTGTAATCTGTTGTTCAGCCTCTAGATTTTCAGGCATTTATTGATAGCATCCATTCTTCGGAGTATGCAGGCTCGAACGGTCGCTCTGGATCCAGAATACGACTACTGCCGCGTTGAGCGAATTGTTTCCAGCTTTCAATTTTCTCATTATGAAAGGCCAGCCTTTCATTTAAGATATATCCTGCACGCACTTTGGAGATCGGACTCCCAGAGTCGTTCACTGCCTTTATGATTTCAGGCAAGAAGTCTTCACAATATTCTTCAAAAACTTCAAGAACGTGCGACATGCCGCCACACAGCGTGGGTTTTTCTAACATATCCAAAAATGTCTGCCCAATTGTCGATACCCTCGTTCTTGAATTTCGAGTTTGCAAATGGACTCCATACTTACGTGAAGACAAAACGTTAAGTTGACGTCCACGAACTTTCTTTGGATGATGAACGTTTGCCAGTGAACGTGACTCATATACGGGGTAATATTTGCGTTGCTGCACGTCGTCTCTTATATTTAGCCAAGCAGCCCCGGTTGCCTTTGTCAGAAACAGTGGCTTTGGGCGTCGCGTTGTCAGATTATAGATGACCATGGCTGAGATATGAGATACATAAACAGCTGGGTCTACATGCGTCACAATCTGCCCAACATCACCTTCAGGTACGATGTTCAGACGCCAGAAACGACGATAGTCTTTGTCTCTCGAGATGACATTCGCCGAGTTTAGCGCTGACTTAGTGGCCTCTAGCATGTTAAGCGTTGGCACTACCCCTCTTAGGTATTTAGTCCTTCCCTGCCCGTAAACTCGTTCCATAGCATGGAAAATATCGTAATCCGAAATTACGGAGCAACCATTAGACTGCAACTCCGTCGATGTGGCTTCAGCCAAATTCGTCAGCTGCCTTCGACGTGCAAATGCTTCCATTTTAATGCCTGCCCTATATCCTACGTCCTTAGGACGTAGGATATAGGGCAGGCTGCAAAAGTCAATGACGAAAACATTAGCCCTTTGCGCTTGACTTTGTTATCACTGACTGTTATCGGCGTCCTTAGGACGCCGATAACAGTCAGTGACCGCAAATCGCTAGTACAGCTTGTTGTCAATCTACCCCTTCTTCCGGCAAATACAGCTTCTGCCCCATATCCTTATACTTCTCGCTCATTTCTTCCATGCCCTTCAGCGCGGCCTGTTTGCTGGCCTCGGCTGTGTCCGCGCCCAGCTTTTCTGCCGCGAGGAACGTCTCGGGGCTTTCGTTTTGCTTGGCGGCGAAATCGCGGACTTCCTGACTGATCTGCATGGAGCAGAACTTTGGCCCGCACATGGAGCAGAAATGCGCAGTCTTTGCGCCTTCTGCCGGCAGGGTCTGGTCGTGGAATTCCTCGGCGGTTTCGGGGTCGAGTGACAGGTTGAACTGGTCGCGCCAGCGGAATTCGAAGCGCGCTTTTGACAGGGCATCATCGCGCACCTTTGCCGCCGGGTGCCCTTTGGCAAGGTCAGCTGCGTGGGCGGCGAGTTTGTATGTCACCACGCCAACCTTCACATCGTCACGGTCGGGCAGGCCGAGGTGTTCTTTCGGCGTGACATAACAAAGCATGGCGGTGCCGTACCAACCGATCTGCGCAGCTCCGATGCCGGATGTGATGTGGTCGTAACCCGGCGCAATATCGGTGACGAGCGGGCCGAGCGTGTAGAACGGCGCTTCGCCGCAGACCTCCAGCTGTTTCTCCATATTTTCCTTGATCTTGTGCATGGGCACGTGGCCCGGCCCTTCGATCATGACCTGCACGTCGTGCGCCCACGCGCGGTGGGTCAGCTCGCCCAGGGTGTAAAGTTCGGAGAATTGCGCTTCGTCATTGGCGTCCGCGATGCTGCCGGGGCGAAGGCCATCGCCGAGGGAGTAGGCGATGTCATACGCCTTCATGATCTCGGTAATGTCGTCGAAATGTTCGTATAGGAACGATTCCTTGTGATGCGCGAGGCACCATTTCGCCATGATGCTGCCGCCGCGTGACACGATGCCGGTGACCCGCTTTGCCGCCATCGGAACATAGGCAAGGCGGACGCCTGCGTGGATGGTGAAATAGTCGACCCCCTGTTCGGCCTGTTCGATCAGGGTGTCGCGGAAAATGTCCCAGGTAAGGTCTTCGGCGACGCCGCCGACTTTCTCCAGCGCCTGATAGATCGGCACGGTGCCGACCGGCACGGCGGAGTTGCGGATGATCCATTCGCGGGTGTCGTGGATGTTGCGGCCCGTGGAAAGGTCCATGATCGTATCCGCGCCCCATCGAGTGGCCCAGACCATCTTGTCCACCTCGTTAGCGACATCGGATGCGACCGCGCTGTTGCCGATATTGGCGTTAATCTTGACGAGGAAATTGCGCCCGATCGCCATCGGTTCGGTTTCGGGGTGGTTGATGTTGTTGGGGATGATGGCGCGGCCGCGCGCAATCTCGTCCCGCACGAATTCGGGCGTGATGACATCGGGAATGTTCGCGCCCCAGCTTTCGCCGTCGCGCACGAAATCCTTGGCGAGTTCGCGGCCGAGGTTCTCCCGCTCGGCCACGTATTCCATTTCCGGCGTGATGATGCCTTGGCGGGCATAGTGCATTTGCGAGACATTGTGTCCCATTTTGGCACGCAATGGGTGCTTGATGGCGTTCGGAAACTGCGGGACGCCGCCAGAGCGGTCTGGGCCAAGCTGGCCGTTATCCTCCGGCTTGATCTCGCGGCCCTCGTAATCCTCCACATCGCCGCGTGCCATGATCCAGTCGGCCCGCTTTGCCGCGAGCCCTGCATTGATGTCGATGGCCACGTCGGGGTCGGTATAGGGGCCGGAGGTGTCGTAGACGCGCACCGGCTCCTCGCCGCCTTCAAGGTCGATTTCGCGCATGGCGACGCGCACGCCGCTGCCGGTGCGCGCGCCCACATGCACTTTGCGGCTGCCGCGGATGGGTCCGGTGGTTACGCCGATTTCTACGGGGGAATTGATGTCGGCCATGCGAGGTCTCTCCTTGGGTGACGGAGAGGGTCTTAGGGCAATAAGGCCGGACCACTCCCTCCGCCGATGTTAGTCGGTTCAGGTTCAACGGGTCGAGCGGTGCCTATACCGCCCCTCTCAGCGCAGGCGCGCTCCCCGGGGATGGCATCGGTTTAGGCGGTTTAAGGCGCTGCGTCCAGCCGGTTGTCGGCACAGCGCGGCGCGCAATTGATCGCTTAGTCGTCCGTGACAGCGCCCCAGACGCACAGCGCAAGCAGCACGGTGGCCGCGACACCCGCCGCGCCCGATGGCACCGCGTCAATTCGTCCCGCGACAACTGCAATGGCATTGGTGACGAGTGCGGCGAGGCCGACGATCACGGTAATCCAGCCCAGCAACTTGCCACCGGCTTTCACTCTCGCAAGGCCGAATGCCAACGCGGCGAGGCCTAGCAGCAGTTTTGCCGCGTTGTAGACGAAGAACGAATAGGCGACGACCCCGCCAGCTGCGGGGCCTACACCTTCGACGGCAGTTGCAGCTTCGCGGAAGGGGCCGAACATGGTCAGCCCAACGCCGACCTGCACTACGTTCAAAAGCGCGCTTGCAAAGATCGCCGACCATCCGATGCTGACGGACTTGGCCCGCACCATCGCCGATCCCGCAAATGCGGCGAGCAAAGTGAACAGCACGCCCTCCGCGCCCCAGATCGCCTGACGCGGAATGTCCGCCTCCATCGCATAAAGCGCGGTGTAGAGCGCCTGCGAAGCGGCGGCTGCGATCAGCATGACGGCAATTACCTGCGCCGTGCTTTTTAAAGTGGTGTCCATCGTGTTTCCCTGTTCGCGGCCCATCACAGCCTCTATACGCGCCGGCGCTATGAAATGTTACAGCCGCCCTGTGATACCCGGATGACGCAGCTTTACCGCCTTGATTGCAGTGCTGCCGAAATTGCCCGCAGGTTTGGCGCGCATCGCGGCGAGGACCCGTGGAGCGGCGGGTACATCGCGCCGCTCAAATTCGCGCCAATTGTGACGGCGGGGCGGGAATTTGTCGCCGGACCTCGGCCTTCCGGGAAAGCCTTGGCCCCGCGCATTACGCCGCGTTTGTGGGGTGTGCTGCCTCCGCCCGCTTCCGATGATCCCTCGCGCCGTATAACCGCCGTTCGCAATACAGACAGCCCGTTCTGGATCGGCAATCTGCGCAACAGCGAATTTCGCTGCCTGATCCCGGCCACCACCGTAATGCTGTGGGGCAGCGGCACCGATTACGAAGGGCGCCGCCTGAAACATTGGTTCGCGCCGGAGCATGGCGGCGTGTTTGCGATGGCCGGTGTGTGGAAAGACGAGGATGTGCCCGCCTTCGCAATCTTGACCAGCGATGCGGCGGGCGCAGCGAAAGAGGCTGGCTGCACATCGATGCCGGTCATCCTGCCGCCGGATGAAGCGGCATGGCAGGTTTGGCTACATGGCGGGTGGGACCGCGCATCCGCCCTCACCCGCAGCGATCCTGTGAACGGCCTGCGCGAGGTCGGCGCTCCGCCGCGATAATTACCCTAGCGCGAAAGACACGTTCGGTCCCCGCGCCGCGCCACATTGAACCCCCGCGCCTCCACCAGCGCGCTTTCCTCACTCGCCGGATCGCGGATAGGGTTGGTGTGATTGTAATGGATGAAATGCACCTTGGCCTTTTCCGATGCAGGAAGCTCCGCCAGCCGGTCCATCGTCTGCGTCACGCGCGGATGCGGTATCTCGCTCATGTCCCGGCCCAGCCCGTTTTCATCGAGCAGTTCGTTATCGTCCCAAAATGTCGCGTCGATAAAGGCGTAATCGACCCCTGAAATGAGTTCCTCCAGCGTGCCCCCGCTGCTGGCGGCAAATTCATCCCAGCTGTCCAGATCCGGCACGTAAAGCGCGCGTTTGTCCGGCGTCATCATGATGAAACCGACCGTTTCTGAATATTCGTCGCGGTGCGGCACCGTGATTGGCAACACGCCGAAATCATCGGAGACGATGGTAAAGCCGCCCTGCTCCATTTCGATGAGGTCGATGTTGCCCAGCGTGACAAGCTGGCTCCACGGGCCGTTATCGCGCAGGAACTGCGCCATGCGCGGCATTGCGAACACGGGAAGGGCGTTTGCGCCAGCCGCTTCGCGCCCGAAATAGGCAAGGCCCAGATAATGGCCGATATGCGCGTGGGTCAGGAACACCCCGTCGATCCGCAGGCCGAGCGCGCGCGGCCCCGTTCGGTCCATGCGCGTCGCCTCCTCCAACATAGCAAGCTGGCGGGTGATGGCAGGCGTTGCATCGAACACGAAACGCTGGCCGTTTTCCCGGTCGATCACGCCGAGCGAGCTTGGATACAGCAGCGGCGCATTGTCGGCGAAATTGCCGATCTGCGGGGCGCCTGCATCCTGCCCCGCGCCCAGCACAATGATTTCGCGGGCGCAGGCCTGCGGCTCGTCGGCGGCATCACCGCCGCTCAGGGCAAGAGCGGCGGCGAAAGCCAGCAGGCTCATTCGATTACCCGCCCGCGCACCATGACGAAATCGACATCCTCAAGCACGGTCACATCGGTCAGCGGATTGCCTTCGACCGCGATAATGTCGGCAGAATATCCCGGCGCGATGCGGCCAATCTGGCCTTCCATCCCGATGATTTCGGCAGCGATTGTGGTTGCGCTGGCCAAGGCTTCGCGGTCGCTCATCCCGCCCGCTTTCATCAGCGCAAATTCGCTTGCGTTTTCGCCGTGCGGGAACACACCTGCATCGGTGCCGAACGCGATTTTTACGCCGTATTCGCGGGCCCGGTCGACAATAGTTCCTGCGAACCGGCCGACCTGCCTGATCTTGTCATCCACCACGGGCGTGTAATAGCCGGTGCCGACATTCTTCTTGATCCCCTCAAACGCCATCAGCGTCGGGATCAGCGTGGTCCCGCTCGCCTTCATCGCCTGCGCCGCGGCTTCATCGATATAGGTGCCGTGCTCAATCGTGTGGACGCCTGCGCGCGCTGCCGCTTCGATCCCGCGCGCGCCGTGGGCGTGGGCGGCGACTTTCAGGCCGAGCGTTTCGGCGGTGTCGACAATCGACTTCATTTCCGCATCGGTGAAATGCGCCTCAAGCCCGCGGCCCTGCTGCGAAAGCACGCCGCCGGTCGCAGTGATCTTGATTAAATCCGCGCCGTATTTGGAGGCGGTGCGAACTTTCTCTGCACATTCGACCGGGCCGGTGCAGGCGAAATCGGACGTGAGTGCGTCGTTCACATGGCGGGTGAAGCCATTCGTATCACCGTGTCCCCCGACGATGGCGATGGTGCGAGCGCTGGTGACAACGCGCGGTCCGGGAACGACACCCGCCTCTGTCGCGCGGCGCAGGCTTTGCATGACCTGATCCGTGCGGGAGCCGACATCGCGCACCGTGGTAAAGCCCGCCAGCGCGGTGATGCGGGCATTCTTGGCCGCGATCAGCGTATACCATTCCGGCGGATTGGTCGCCGCGCGCCAAAACTCGCCCGATGGATCGCCGGACAGGTGCGTGTGCAGGTCGATCAGGCCGGGGACCAGTGTCTTGCCCTCCAGATGGACCATCTCTGCGCCTTCGGGAACTTCGCTCCAGCCGTCTTCGATGCTGACGATTACGCCATCGGTCACGGTGACAGTTGCGCGGCCCATAGGCTCACTATTTGCATCGGTGACGATACCGTCTGCGTGGATGATCGTGGTATCTGCGGCTGCGGGAGCGGCCAGCATGGCAAGCGCGCCTGCGACGGGAACCGAGAATGTTGCTGCGATTTTCATGAAATTACCCCTTCACTAACCTGCCTGTGATGACGCGCCCGCGCGCTTTGCACAAGGGTGATGGGAAGGCGGCAAAGCGAAACGCGCCGCGCGCACTTCATTTGCCATACACCCGCCATTCGTTATGTAGGCGGGCAACATTTAACCAGACACGGACAACATTCACGCATGACCCCCACTATCTTTAAATCCGCCGCCATCACCTCAGCATTGCTGGCCGGTGCTTCTGTTACCGCCACCGCGCAGGCGCGCCCGATGACACCGGAAGACGTTGCCAAGCTGGAAAGCGTCGGCACCATGGCGATCTCTCCCGATGGCAGCCGCATCGCTTACACCACATCGGCTCTGCCCGACGTGACCGAGGGCGAGGACAATGGCAGTTTCAAACAGGAACTGAAGGTTGCAACCGGTCCGATGTTCGACCGAAGCTTCCTGCCCGACGAGATCAGCCCTAGCGGCGTATCGTTCTCTCCCGATGGCCGGTTCGTCACGTTCCTTTGGGCGAAAGATGATGAGGACAGCGCGGTCTGGGGCGTTCCTGTCGATGGCGGCACCTATGTTAAACTGGCCGCGGTCGAGGATACGGGCGTTCGCTCGTACAAATACAGCCCCGATGGCGCGACGATTTACATGCTGACCGGCGCTGGCGAGGACAAGCAGCGCGCCGCACAAAGCAAGGGCGGCTTCAATGCCCGCGTTTACGAAGAGGAATTTCGCCCCGCGCGCATGTTTGCCGCGACCGTCGGCAGCGAAGTGGACGAAAGCCCGCGTGAAATCGCGATCCCCGGCTATGTCAGTGCGTTCGATGTATCGCCTGACGGATCCTTCGCAATTGTCGATACCGCTCCGACCCCGCTGGTCGATGACAGCTATACGCAGAAGCGGGTCAACATCATCGACCTCGCCACCGGCGATATCCGCGCGGTGGTGGAAACGCCGGGCAAGATCGACGATGTCGAGATCTCGCCCGATGGCACGCAGCTATCGCTGATTGCGGGCGTCGATATGAATGATCCGGCGGCGACAACGGTGCATTTGGTCGATACCCGCACGGGGATATACCGCGCCCTCAATGCTGGTGCCGCAGAGGCCGCAGTCGATACCGAATGGCTTATGAATGGCCAACTGGCTGTTGTCGTGCATGTGGGTGTGCAGTCTCTGCTGCGGATTTATAATGCCGACGGCACAGTGCGCGAAGAATACGATCCGGGTGAATTGATTCTGACACGCGTCGAAGCAAACGGCGGCAAGATCGTCGTCGCAGCAAACGCGCCGCAGCACCCGACCGAAATTTTCGTCTGGAGGAACCCAGAATTCCAGCGTTGGACCAGCCACAATCCGTGGCTAAGCGAAATCACCTTCGGCGATCAGCGCGCTTACACCTACACCGCAACCGACGGCCAAGAGGTCGAAGGCGTGCTGATCCTGCCGGTTGGCGGCGTTCCCGAAGGCGGCGCGCCGACGATCATGAACGTCCACGGCGGACCCGAAGCGCATGAAAGCAATGGCTGGCAGACCGCCTATTCTAAGCCCGGTCAGGTCGCGGCGGGACAGGGTTATGCCGTGTTCCTCCCCAACTATCGCGGCTCCACCGGATACGGCGTCGATTTCGCCAAGCAGCATCAGGGCCGCTACACCGATCCTGAATTCCGCGACATCGTGGACGGCAAGAAAGCGCTGGTTGCAGACGGCATTACCGACGCGGACCGCACCGGCATTACCGGCGGTTCGTATGGCGGTTATGCCAGTGCGTGGGGATCGACCTATTACTCCGACGAATATGCCGCGTCGGTGATGTTCGTTGGTATCTCCAACCAGGTCAGCAAGTTTGGCACCGGCGACATTCCGTACGAGATGTACAATGTCCACAGCCGCGCATGGCCGTGGGATGACTGGGTCAAGATGCTGGAAGTGTCCCCGGTCTATCACGTGGACAAGGCGAACACGCCGACGCTGATCATGCACGGCGAAGAAGACACCCGCGTCGATCCGGGCCAGAGCCTTGAGCTGTATCGTTCGCTCAAGGTGCGTAAGCCTGATGTGCCGGTTCGGCTGGTGTTCTATCCCGGCGAAGGCCACGGCAACCGCCTCGCCGCGAGCCGGTATGATTACAACCTGCGTATGATGGAATGGTTCGACACCTACCTGAAAACGGGCGATCGCCGCGCAGAAATGCCCGATCCGCGCCCGCAGCTTGCCGAAGGCGCAAAGGGTGCAAAAGCGCCCGAGGACGACAGCGAAGACTAAGTTTTCGCTAAAGCATGAAACAAGAAAGAGCTGCCCTTAGCGGGGCGGCTCTTTTTTGTTTGCGCTTTTTTCTAGCGCCCTCAGACGCCGGGCGCGGGCCATCCGGCCCGCTTGGCTTCGCCGCATAAGCGGCGGCGCGCGACCGCGCGCTGGCGAGCCTGCGGCTCGCACCATTCCAAGCCATGAATCTAGCGCCATGTCACTGCGGAGCACGGCGCGCAGCGCCGCAAGGGCGACCGCCCGCCCGCAGGCCCGTCAGGGCCGAGGAAATCGCGCCCCGGATGGGGTGCGCAAACAAAACACCCGGCGCCTGAGGGCGCTAAATCAAAAAGTATATCCCACCCCGATGCCGCCGATGAACTGGTCCGCGCTTCCCCGAAGGTCGGTGTAGGGCGTATCCGCTGCATCGCCGACCAATCGCGAATATCCAGCGATTGCATAGAGGTTCCAGCCGCCATCCAGCAGGTTTCCGCTAAGATCAATTGTCGTGATCGTCGTCACGCCCAGACTGTTCAGCCCGCCATCGGCCTGAAAAAGCGGCAGTCCGCTCGCCGCACTTTGTGCCGGGCTGACCGAGTAATAATAGTCGGCAAAATCATCATCGACGAATTGCGCGCTGAGCGAAAGCTGGATGGCGATGTCGTTATTGACCGGCGTGAAATAACCGATCCCCGGCTCGATCAACATCCCGTCATGTGCCCCCAAAACATCCCAGCGCACCGAGCTGGAAAGGCTTAACCGGTCAAACCGATCAAGCACGCCGGGAAAGGTCACGCCGCCATTCACGCCCACTTCCAGTGCGGTGTCGAGCTCACCGGCAGCGGCCACAATGGCGTCTCCAATCTGGCCATCGCGGTCATTGCGAAACCGCACCGATGGCCCGAATGAAAAGCTGGTTTCAGGCGCGCCGCGCGCAGGGGGCTGCGACAACAGGTCAAGGTTGAAACCGGGCCCGTTGGGGCTGATGCCCACCCCGCCCACGCGGCCCACGATCAGCGGCAGGGGGAACACGCGGTAGTCATTCGACCCGGAATAGCTTGGCACAAGGCCCGCCCCGATCCCGACGCTGACCCATGTGTCATCAAACACGATGTCAGGCGGGCCGAAACCTTCCTGCGCCCCCGCAGGCCCGCGCGTTTGCGCCGCGGGCGGGCGCACGCCCGGCTGCTGCGGAGGCTGCGCAGCGGCTGCGATTTCCGCGCCTTCGCTGCGATCTGCCTCATCCGCATTTTCATCGGAGGCAAGCACCGGCGCGGACGCCAGCAGGCAAACAGGCGCAGCAAAAGGAATGGCGGCGTAACGGGCAACACGGATCATCTGGTCACTTTCTATAGCTGGCCCCTCAACACGCCGGGCGCTCTTTCGTTTCCCGCTGCGACATGCCCACCGCGACATGAATGTATTCAATATACTGCGGGATTATTGCCGATATCGCTCCACTGCCCTAGGGCGGCAGGGAATGAACGATTCAGCTCGAAACCCCAGCCAGAATATGTCCTGCGATATCGCTATCGTCGGCGGCGGACTGGCAGGCGGGCTGATCGCGCTTGCGCTGCATCAACAGCGACCCGGCCTGAAACTGGCGCTGATCGAAGGCGGCAAAACGCTGGGCGGCAACCACCGCTGGAGCTGGTTTGAAAGCGATCTTGACGCTGCGGGAAAGGCGCTGATGGCGCCGATCACGCAAACCGTCTGGGACAAGGGATATGATGTCGGCTTTCCCAAATACACCCGCACGCTCGCGACCGGTTACCGGTCCATGTCATCGGCGGATTTCCATGCGGCTCTGGCCGACACACTGCCGGACGGTGCGCTGATCCTGGGCCGCCGGGCAAGCACCGTTGAGGCCAGCGGTGCCGTGTTTGACGATGGCACGCGCATCGCGGCAAATACCGTGATCGATTGCCGCAGTTTCAAATCGAGCCAGCATCTGCGCGGCGGCTGGCAGGTGTTTGTCGGCCATCACATGCGGCTGGGCCATGAACACGGGCTGGAACGACCGGTCATCATGGATGCCACCGTCGATCAGGTTGCCCCGCACGGCAATGGCGGTGCCTACCGGTTCGTCTATGTCCTGCCGCTGGCCAAGGACGAGGTGTTTGTCGAAGACACCTATTACGCCGATGAGCCTGCGCTGGACCGCGCCGCGCTGGATGCGCGCATTAAAACCTATTCGCGCGATCACGGCTGGGATGACAGCGCATTGATCGGGCAGGAAAGCGGCGTGCTTCCGGTGCTGACCGGCGGCAATTTCCACGCCTATCAGGCAGAGGTCCGCATCCCCGGCGTGGTGGTGGCAGGCGCGCGCGCAGGATTTGTCCACCCGCTCACCAGTTACACGATCCCGATTGCGGTGGGCAACGCGCTCGCCATTGCGGACAAGGCCGAATTGCCCGCCGCCCGCCTCGCCGAGATAATGGAATCGCGCGCGCGCCGCCACTGGCGCAGCACCGGCTTTTACCGCTTGCTGGGAAGATTTTTGTTCTTTGCAGCGGACCCGGAACGGCGTGTAAACGTATTCCAGAGGTTCTATGGTCTACGCAAAGGCCTGATTGAGCGCTTTTATGCGGCGCGCTCTACCGGTTTTGACCGGGTCCGCGTCCTTTGGGGCAATCCGCCCGTATCTATTCCGCGCGCGATCCTTGCGATGTTCAAGCGCGGAAAGCCCCTGAAAGGTCCGGCCACAAACGCCGCTGACCCAACGCCAATGCAGACGGAGACAACGGCATGAACGCCGACGCGAAACTCAATCTAAACCCGGCCGCGACCGGAACCAAGGGCATCAATCCGGCAATCGCCGCCAAATACGAAGGCAAAAGCGTCTGCGTTATCGGCGCAGGATTTGGCGGCATGGCGCTGGCGATCAGGCTGCAATCCGCCGGGATTAAAACGACGGTGGTCGAATCCCGCGACAAGCCGGGCGGCCGCGCGTATTTCTGGGAAAAAGAGGGCTTCACTTTCGATGCTGGCCCCACGGTCATCACCGATCCGCCCTGCCTTGAAGAGCTGTGGGAGCTGACCGGCCACGACATTGCCGACGATGTTGAGCTGATGAAGGTCCACCCGTTCTACCGCCTTAACTGGCCTGACGGCACCAATTTCGATTATTCCAATCACGAAGAAGAGCTCTACGCCGAAATCGCGAAGCTGAACCCCGACGATGTGATCGGATACCAGCGTTTCCTCGAATATGCCGCAGGCGTATACGAAGAAGGGTATGTGAAGCTCGGCCATATCCCTTTCCTCGATTTCAAAAGCATGTTGAAAGCGGCCCCTGCTCTGGTCAAGAAACAGGCATGGCGCAGCGTTTACAGTATGGTCGCCAGCTACATTCAGGACGAACGCCTGCGCGAGGCGTTCAGTTTTCACACGCTGCTGGTCGGCGGCAGCCCGATGAAAACCAGTTCGATCTACGCGCTCATTCACAAGCTGGAAAAAGACGGCGGCGTATGGTGGGCGCGCGGCGGCACGAACCGGCTGATCGCGGGCATGGTGCGCCATTTTGAACGTCTGGGCGGCACGATGCGCGTCGGTGACGGGGTGAAGCAGGTTCACACGCTCGGCACGAAAGCCACCGAGGTTGAAACCGAAAGCGGCTGGAAACAGCGGTTCGATGCGGTCGCATCCAACGCCGACATCATGCATTCGTATAAAGACCTGCTGGGCCAGTCCGAACGGGGCAAGAAATACGCCAAGTCGCTTTCCCGCAAAAGCTTTTCGCCCTCGCTGTTCGTCGTCCATTTCGGCCTCGACGGGACGTGGCCGGGCATTGCCCACCACATGATCCTGTTCGGCCCGCGCTATAAAGGGCTGGTCGATGACATCTACAAGCACGGCGTGCTGCCGCAGGATTTCTCGATCTATCTGCACCACCCAACCGTAACCGATCCAAGCATGGCGCCTGCTGGCAAAAGCACCTTTTACGCGCTGGTGCCGGTCGCCCATATGGGCAAAATGCCGATCGATTGGGATGTCGAGGGACCAAAGCTGGAAAAAGCGATCCTCGACGAAATCGGCCGCCGCCTGATCCCCGATATCCACGACCGGATCGTCACCAAGTTCAGCTATGCGCCCAAGGATTTCCAGACCGATCTCAACGCCCACATGGGCAGCGCGTTCAGCCTGGAGCCGGTGCTGTGGCAAAGCGCCTATCTGCGCGGCCATAACCGCGATGACGTGATCGACAATTTCTACCTTGTCGGTGCGGGCACGCATCCGGGCGCAGGCATCCCCGGCGTGGTCGGCAGTGCAAAGGCAACCGCCGGTATTGTGCTGGAGGATTTGGCAGCTAAAGCGCCTGCATGAAAACGATGAAACGACTGGCCGTCTATTGCGGTTCAGCCTCACCCGAAGACCCGCGCTACCTTGAACTTGCCCGCGATGTCGGCTCCGGCCTTGCAGCGCGCGGCATTGGCGTTGTCTATGGCGGCGGCAGGCTGGGCCTGATGGGTGCGGTGGCAAGCGGGGCGAAGGACGCCGGCGGCGAGGTTATCGGCGTAATCCCAGAGGCGCTGGTCAACAGCGAGGTCGCCAATCACAATTGCGACGAACTGATCACCGTCAGCGGGATGCACGAACGCAAACAGCGTTTCACCGACCTGTCCGATGGCTTTGTCACCCTGCCCGGCGGGGTCGGCACGATGGACGAATTGTGGGAAGCGATGAGCTGGGCGCAGCTTGGCTATCATTCCGATCCGGTCGGGCTGCTCAACGCATTCGGATTTTACGATGATCTGATCGCGTTCAATTCGCAGATGGCATCTGTCGGCTTTGTCCGCCCCGCTCACCAGAACATTCTCGTTCATGCAGAGACGCTGCCCGACCTGCTCGATAAAATGACGGTATACGAACCGCACACGCCGATCTTTCAAATGAAGGCGGATGACCTTTAAGGCTGTCATTCATGACCAAGCTTTACCTGCCCGTGAACCGCATACCATGAAAGTCGATGCCGACCGCCGGGATGCGCTGGTCATGCACGCGCACAAGACGATCAAGTATGGCTCGCAAAGCTTCTCCGCCGCATCGCGCCTGTTCGACGAGAAAACGCGTGAACGGGCGTGGCTGCTCTATGCCTGGTGCCGCCAGTGCGATGACATTGCCGACAATCAGGTGATGGGCGGCGAACTGGGCGATCAGTCCGACCTTGAAAGCCGCCTCGCACTGATACGTAAACTTACCGACAAGGCGTTTGCTGGCCAGCCGACCGGCGATCCGGCGTTTGACGCGCTGGGCGTGGTGTCGCGCGAATGCGGCCTGACGCGCGCGATGGCAGAGGATGTGATCGCCGGATTTGCGCTGGATGCAGAGGATTGGCGCCCGCGCGAAGAGGAAGACATGATGCGCTACTGCTATCACGTGGCAGGCGCTGTCGGCGTGATGATGGCGGTGGTCATGGGTGTCGATCCCGACGATCAGGACACGCTGGACCGCGCCAATGATCTGGGCCTTGCCTTTCAGCTGTCGAATATCGCGCGCGACATTGTGGAGGATGACGCGGCTGGCCGTTGCTATCTGCCGCTGATGTGGCTGGTCGAACAGGATATTGAGCCGGGCCAGCACACCAAACCGCACCACCGCGAAGAGCTTGCCGAAATGGCCTCCCGCCTTGTTGCTCTGGTTGAAAAACACGAAGCCGCCGCCCGCGTCGGTGCCGCCCGCCTGCCGTTCCGCAGCCGCTGGGCGGTGCTGTCTGCCGCGCGCATTTACGGCGCAATCGGGCGCAAGGTCCGCCAGCGCGGGACAGAGGCTTGGAACAGCCGCACCTATGTGACGCGCTGGGAGAAGGCATGGCACGGAGCGCGCGCATTCCTTTCCGCCGCGATCAACCGCGAAAAGCATCCCGACGGCCCGATTACATGGGGCATAAAGGATTTCCGGCCAAACGCTTGAAGCAAATGCTGCGGGCGACTAACCCGCTCTCATGATCAAAAAGCTCCTCATCGCCAATCGCGGCGAGATTGCCTGCCGTATCATGCGCACCGCGCGGCAGATGGGTGTCGCGACCGTCGCGGTGTATTCCGATGCCGATGCAAAGGCGCTGCATGTGCGATCCGCTGACGAGGCGGTGCATATCGGCCCCTCGCCTGCCGCCGAAAGCTATCTTGTCGGCGAGAAGATCATCGCGGCGGCCAAGGAAACCGGCGCGGAGGCGATCCATCCGGGATACGGTTTCCTGTCAGAGAATGCGGACTTCGCGCAGGCGGTGATCGACGCCGGGTTGATCTGGGTCGGGCCAAAGCCGGACAGCATCCGTGCAATGGGCCTCAAAGACGCAGCCAAGACGCTGATGGTGGAGGCGGGCGTGCCTGTCACCCCCGGCTATCTGGGCAAAGACCAGTCGGTGGAGCGGCTCAAATCTGAAGCGGACGTCATTGGTTATCCTGTTCTGATCAAAGCGGTCGCAGGCGGCGGCGGCAAGGGGATGCGCAAGGTCGAGAAAGCCGCGGATTTCGAGGCCGATCTCGAAAGCTGCAAACGCGAGGCCAAGGCCAGCTTCTCCAACGATGAAGTGCTGCTGGAAAAGTGGATCACCTCGCCCCGCCATATCGAGGTGCAGGTCTTCGGCGATGCCCACGGCAATGTCGTCCACCTGTTCGAACGCGACTGCTCGCTCCAGCGCCGCCACCAGAAGGTGATCGAGGAAGCGCCTGCCCCCGGCATGGACGAGGCGACCCGCGAAGAAATCTGCGCCGCCGCCGTGCGCGCCGCGAAAGCGGTCGATTACGAGGGCGCAGGCACGATTGAATTCATCGCCGACGCCAGCGAAGGCCTGCGCGCCGACCGCATCTTCTTTATGGAGATGAACACGCGGCTTCAGGTCGAGCATCCAGTGACCGAGGAAATCACCGGTGTGGACTTGGTGGAATGGCAACTGCGAGTGGCGTCAGGCGAGCCAATCCCGCTGAAGCAGGAAGAGCTTTCGATCAACGGCCACGCAATTGAGGCGCGGCTTTACGCGGAGGACCCGGCCAAAGGGTTTTTGCCGAGCACGGGGCGTTTGGATGTATTCAGCCTTGATCAGTCGTTGTTCGAACTTCGCGTTGATACGGGGGTCGAAACTGGGTCAGAGATATCTCCGTTTTACGATCCGATGATAGCGAAGGTGATCGCTCATGCACATGACCGCGAATATGCAATCATGGAGCTGCAAGCCGAGTTGGCGAATACTGCCGTGTGGCCTGTGACCTCGAATTCAGGATTTCTATACAATTTGCTTGGGTCCGAGGCGTTTCAGAAAGCCGAGCTAGACACCGGCTTAATCGATCGAATTCTTGAGCAGCTATCCTGCCCACCCTCTCCCGATTTGGAAGTTCTGAACGCGGCACATCAAGCCCTAAATGGTAGTGCATCGCCCTTTTCGCCAGAAGACCCCAACAAGAAGATCGAGACAGGCCTTTCGAACTTTAGATTAAATGCTGCACGCAAAACAACTACGACCCTTCGCGATCAAAGCGGAGAGTCCTACACATTCAAAATCGATGCGAAACTCGGGCACTCTTTTCGATGGGTACATGGGGAGCAGGCAATAGTTCCGCTCAACGGTTTCGCCTTTGCATTTTCGTCCGGCCCTGTTCGCGGCACAGGCCAAGCCTCCGCCGCCGATGGCGCGATACTTGCTCCGATGCCGGGCAAGGTGATCGCGGTCGATATCTCCGAAGGCGACAATGTCACCGCTGGCCAGCGCCTGATGGTGCTCGAGGCGATGAAGATGGAGCACGCGCTCACCGCGCCGTTCGACGGGACCGTGACCGAGCTTTCCGCCAGCGAAGGCGGACAGGTACAGGTCGAGGCGGTGCTTTGTGTGGTGGAGCCCAGCGAATGACTACTGCTGTTCCGCGCCAAACGGTTGCGCAGCAACCGCAAGGGCGCCCGTGTTTTTTGGCGCCCGCCCGCAGCGCTGACAGGCGCGAGGAAATCGCGCGCCGGATGGCGTGCGAAAACCAAAAATGACCTGGTCCAAGGAACTCGAAGAACTTCGCAAGCGCGAAAAATTCGCCGAGGAAATGGGCGGCGCGGACAAAGTCGCGCGCCAGCATGGGCGCGGCAAGATGGATGCCCGCGCGCGGCTCGCGGCGTTCTGTGACGAAGGCTCTTTCCGAGAAATCGGCAAGATCGCGGGCAAAGGCCACTATGATGAAAACGGCGACCTCACAGGCGTCACCCCCGCCCCGTTCCTGTTCGGCAAGGCGACCGTAAATGGCCGCCCCGTCGTCGCCACAGCGGACGATTTCACCATACGCGGCGGCGCGGCAGACGCAGGCATCGCCCGCAAGATGGTGCAGGCCGAAACGATGGCGCACGAACTCAAACTGCCCATCATCCGCATGATCGACGGAACGGGAGGCGGCGGCTCAGTCAAGACATTGGAGCAGATCGGCGCGACCTATATCCCCGCAGTGCCCGGCTGGGGCGATGTGGTGGAGAACCTCGATACAGTGCCGGTCGTGGCCCTTGCGCTAGGGCCGACTGCTGGCCTCGGCGCGGCGCGCACAGTGGCGAGCCATTACTCGGTCATGGTGCGCGGTCTCTCACAGCTTTTCGCCGCCGGGCCTGCCGTGGTCGACGGCCTTGGCGCAGCGTACAAAAGCGCGGAGGATCACCAGCAGGCAAAGGAAGACTTGGGCGGCGCGCATATCCACACCCGCAACGGTGTGGTCGATGATGAAGCCGCCACCGAGGCAGAGGCCTTCGCCCGCGCGCGGCATTTCCTGTCTTTCATGCCGGAGCATGTGGGCCAGCTTGCCCGGCGCGTGGAGCCCTCCGATCCGGTGGACCGGCGCGAGGAGGCGCTACTTTCCCTCGTCCCGCATGATCCGAAACAGGTGTATTCGATGCGCCGCGCGCTCGAAATGATCCTCGATACCGGCACCGTGTTTGAAATTGGCAGGAACTGGGGCCGCGCCGCCATTACTGCGCTCGCACGGCTCGATGGCTATCCGGTTGCGGTCATCGCCAGCGATCCCAGCTATCTGGGCGGTTCGTGGGAGGCCAAGACGAGCGAGAAAGTCGAACGCTTCGTCAAACTGGCTGACCAGTTCCGTCTGCCCATCGTCCACTTGGTCGACAATCCCGGTTTCATGATCGGGCGCGAGGCGGAAATGGCAGGAACGATCCGGTATGGCGTGCAGGCGATGAACGCGATCTATAAAGCCAGCGTCCCGCTCGCCAGTATCGTGCTGCGCCGCGCCTATGGCATAGCGGGCAGCGCGATGAGCAATGCGGACCGGTATCAATACCGGTTTTGCTGGCCGTCAGGCGACTGGGGCAGCCTGCCCATCGCAGGGGGTCTGGAGGTTGCCTACAAATCGGAAATTGCAGCCAGCGATGATCCCGCCGCCGAACTTGAGGCGATCCGCGAGCGGCTGGACAAGGTCACGTCGCCATTCCGCAGCGCCGAACGCTTTAATGTCGAGGATATTATCGACCCGCGCGACACGCGTCCGCTGCTATGCGAATTTGCGCAGCTGGCCTGGCGAAAGCTGGAAAGCGATTAGGCGTCCTGTTTCGCGCCGAGGCCCGTTTCCGTATCGGACGGGCCGAACAATTTGCCCTTTTCACTGAACAGCACGAGCAGCAGACACGCTATCCCGCTTGCAAGCAGCGACAGCGCCAATGGCCGCGCCGTGCCGTCGAATGAATAACCGATCACTCCGCCCAGCACCGCCGCTGTTGTCATGCGGACAAACCCCTGCGCACTGCTGGCCGCGCCCGCAATCGCGAAGAACGGGTTCATCGCGATTGACCCGAAATTGCTCCCGATAAAGCCAAGCAGCATCATGTTGATCGCCATCAGCGGGACGAACACATACAGATTCTGGTCTGGCTGGAACGCGAAGAACACTTGGAGACACGCAACAAAGATAAACGCGAACAGCGCGGTGTGGCTCACCCGCCGCGCGCCGAAGCGTTCGACGATGCGCGAATTGGACCAGCTGGCAAACGCCATCGACCCGGCACAGATGCCGAAGATGATTGGGAAATTCTCTTCCGCATCAAAAGTCTCGCTGATCAATTGCTGCGAGGAATTGATGAACCCGAACAGCGCGCCAAACACCACCGAACTGCCAAATACATAACCCACGACGCTGGGCAGGCTCAGCGCGCGGCTCATATTGCGGCCGATGACTTTCGGGCGGATTTCCTGCCGGTTCTCCTCAGTCAGGCTTTCCGGCAGGCGGAAATACACCCACGTCCCGATGATGACGCCCTGCACTGCCATCGCCACGAAAATGGCGCGCCAGTTTGCGACCAGCAGGATCAACTCGCCGATACTGGGCGCAATGGCCGGGACCATCAGGAAGATCACGAAAATCAGACTCATCATGCGAGCCATTTTGTCGCCGCCCACACGGTCACGAATAATGGCCGGCGGCAAGGCAACGATCCCTGCGCCAAAAAATCCCTGCGCCGCGCGAATGGCGATCAGCGCCTCGTAACTCGAGGCAAGCGCGCTTGCCAGCGATAGCGTGATGTACACGGCGATGGAGCCAAGCAGGATGGGCCGCCGTCCGAACCTGTCGGCAAGAGCGCCCGGCACCAACGCGCCAATCCCTGCGGTAAGCAGGTATACCCCGATCACGAATTGGCGATCATTGCCCATCACCCCGAGGGATAGCGCCATATCGTCAAGCGCAGGCAGGATAGCGTCGATGCCAAACGCCTGAAGCGCCATCAACAGGGCCATCATCCAGATAAGCTCCCGCTCGCCCAGCGGCTTTCGCCGGGGCGCAGACATGGAATTATCCGTGGGCGTGAGAGAGGCATTGCCGGTCGCCATCAGCGCCCCTTTGCCGTCCGGTTCGCCCGAAAACCACTGTTCTTTTCGCATGTGCACAAAATCTTCTGCGGGGCGAAAGGTTCCGCCGCGCGCCTTCACGCACTATGTCGGCGCTTATGGCCGAAGGCGAAGGCAGCGACGAAACCGAAGAGGCAGCAGGCCTGCGCAAGATCATCCATGTCGATATGGATGCGTTCTTCGCCAGCGTTGAACAGCGCGACAATCCCGAATTGCGCGGAAAGCCCGTGGCCGTCGGCGGCGCAGGCGGGCGCGGCGTGGTCGCTGCCGCCAGTTACGAAGCGCGCAAATTTGGCGTAAAAAGCGCGATGCCATCGGTAACCGCTAAACGGTTATGTCCCGACCTCATCTTCGTCAGGAGCAATTTTGACGCTTACAAGGAAGCGAGCGGGCAAATCCGCGCAATCTTTGCCCACCACACACCGCTGGTCGAACCGCTAAGCCTGGACGAGGCGTTTCTGGACGTGACGGAGGACCGGCTGGGCATCGGCAGCGCCACGCGCATCGCCGAGCTGATCCGTCAGGAAATCCGCGCGAAGACCCGGCTGACGGCAAGCGCGGGCGTATCCTACAACAAATTCCTCGCCAAACTAGCGAGCGACCAGAACAAGCCGGACGGTATTTGCGTAATCCGGCCCGGCCAGGGCGCGGATTTCGTTGCGGGGCTGCCAGTGAGGCGGTTCCACGGTGTGGGGCCAAAGGCGGAGGAAAAGATGAAACGGCTCGGCATAGAAACGGGCGCGGATCTGGCGGCGAAAGATATCGCGTTTCTCAGGGCCAATTTCGGATCGTTTGCCGATTACCTGTTCCGGGCGGCGCGCGGGATCGACCTGCGGCCTGTAAGGGCGCACCGCGCACGCAAATCGGTCGGCGGAGAGCGCACTTTCAGCGAGGATATTTCAAGCGGCGCGGCCCTGCGGGAAACGCTGGATAACATT
The DNA here is from genome assembly GCF_042854385.1 of Erythrobacter sp. MTPC3. Taxonomy (NCBI): domain Bacteria; kingdom Pseudomonadati; phylum Pseudomonadota; class Alphaproteobacteria; order Sphingomonadales; family Erythrobacteraceae; genus Erythrobacter; species Erythrobacter sp. MTPC3. The sequence continues at coordinate 373,108 of NZ_BTGP01000002.1, read as the reverse complement.
GTGAACATCGTGTGGACACGGGTGGAAAACGCAGGCGGGAAAGACCGCAAAGTGCGCGGACACACCGTCACGCTGAAACTGAAATTCACCGATTTCCAGCTGATGACGCGGGCGAAATCGGTGCCGCACTGGGTGGAGGACAAGGCTGAGTTTGCCCGACTTGGCCGCGCCTTGCTGGAAGAGGCGCTGCCGCTGCCCATGCCGATCCGGCTGATGGGGCTGACACTGTCAAATCTGGATCGGGGTGATAGCGAAGAGCCGCCGAAAGACAGCGCGCAGCTTTCGCTGCTTTAACGCGTTCTATGTCTTGGCGGTGTTCGCGCCGCCAATACCGCGCGCCTTCCATGCGGCAATGCGGGACCGGGTGACCCTGCCGAGCGGTTCGGGCAGCGAATGCGACGGGAAAAAACGGACCTCCAATATCTCCCTGCGATCCGGTTTCGGACGCGCATTGCATGTCGCGGCAAACAGGTGCGCAGTGTGAGGCGCGCCTGAAAGCATTTCTTCGAGGGTGCCGAGCGATTGCAACGCGGTTATCTCCACGCCCAATTCCTCGCGCACTTCGCGCCGGGCGCATTCGGCGGGGTCTTCGCCTTTTTTAAGACCGCCGCCGGGCAATGCCCAGACTTTCGGCCCGTATGAATGCCTCAACAACAATACGTCGCCGGACAGATTTGTGAGGATGACGCTGACGCCCGAAATCGGCTTGCCTGAAAATTTGCGCCAGCGATGGCGGACGCCGTGCGCGATGGGCATGATCGCGCGGTGGATCGGAGCGGGGATTAGGCCGATCATGTGAAGCACGTGACCGGCATCGAGGCAGGCCCGCGTCCGGCAGCGCCGCACAGCAGCCGCGCAATCGGCAGGTCATTCTCGCCGCGCATCGCCGCCTCGAACACGGCGCGCTTGTCCCCCGCCCCGCCCAGCGTGAAAAGGATCGCATCGCAATCGAGCAGTGCCGGCAGTGTCAGCGTAATGCGATCGAATGGCGCATGGGCGGGCAGCGGATCAGGCGTTAGCCGGCGGACATGCCGCGTGTCTTCCAGCTCCGGATCGGTGTTCGGAAAGAGCGAGGCGATGTGACCGTCCGGCCCCATGCCAAGCCATGTCAGCACAAAATGCGGCGGGCTGCTGTCTTCGCCAAGCGCACAGACCGCAGCGCCCACCGGCTCCAGCAAGGCGCGCATTTTCCCAGTGTTTGACGCCTCGTGATCCTCTGGCACGATCCGGTCATCGTTCGGCCAGAATTGCAGCCGCGCCCAGTCGAGATCGCGTTGCACCAGATCTGCCAGAATGGGAAACGGTGTCGATCCGCCCGGAATGGTCACGGCGACCGGCCCCTCTTGCTCGTCCAGCGCGGCGGCGAGCCGGGTCTCGATCCAGTCGGCTATAACGGGCGGCGAGGCATCGTTGATCATTTCGGCGGTGATGATTTCGGGCGAGTCCATTACCCCGCCATAGCAAAAGGGCTGCTCCCGGCTAACCGGAAACAGCCCTTTTGATGTGGACGCTGATGCGCCGCTTATATTCTAACGATTATCCGAGAAACGAACTGAGGAACCAGACGCGCTCTTCGGCCATGTCGGTCCAATCGTCCAGAAGGCCGTCGGTGGCGTTGTCGCCTGCCTGTTCGGCCAATTCCTTCATCGATTTCAAACGCTCGACCATCTTCTGGTTGTCATCGCGCAGTTCGGCCAACATGTCTTCGGCGGTCAGCGATGCGCTGTCCTGATCCTTGACCTGCGTCAGCTGCGAAATCATGGCAACCGATGTGATCGTATCACCGCCCTGTTTGCGGGCGCGTTCACCGATTTCATCAATCTGGTCGCGGATTTCGATAGCCTGTTCGTCGAACAGCAGGTGAAGGTCGCGGAAATGTTTACCCTTCACGTGCCAGTGAAAATTCTTGGTCTTCACATACAGCGCGAAATGATCGGCCAGCAGGCCGTTAATCTCCGAGATGAGTGCGGTTTTTGAATTGTCGTTTTGGTCAAGCATGCTTGTCCTCCTAAATTTGTAATGTGAGGCGCCGGTTTGGGGCAGCGGCGCGCAATTGGATGATCGCTAATACAATGGCCGAACGCGCAATTGGTTTCGAGGAATTGCCAATCATATTAATCGAACTGGTCGATCACAGAGGCGAGAAACGAGCGTTCAATCCGATGTAGATCGCGGCAACGATCAAACACGCGCCAAAACCGGTCCTAATCCAGCGCAGCGGGAATGCCTCCAGCCGCCGCTTGCTCGCATACCACCCGAGCGCAACAGCCGCTGCCCCGCCCAGCGCGCCGCCGATGATTGTGACAAGCGGATATACGGCTTGCGCAGCGAAAGCGAAAACGACAAAGCGCGCGCCGTCCATCAACTGGCGAACGAACAGCACCGCAGCGATCGCGACATAGGACCGCGTCGGCTCCTTCATATCCTTCAGCCGCACCTCAAACAGCAGTTCAACCCCGGCTGCGGCCAGCGCGAATGCGACCAGCATGTCTGCCGCGCGCGAAGGCAGCATTGCCGCAATGCTCCACCCGGCGAAGCCCATTACCGCCGCGCTTGCCGCAGCGCAGCCCATGCCCAACAACAACATCGGGCCGTTGTGACCGGCCGCATCGGTGAACTGGCCGACGATCAACTGGTCGCGCCCGCCCAGCGCAATCGCGAAGGTAAGTATCAGGGTGAACAGGAAAGCATCCATCTTGACCGCCCCTAGCACGCCCGCCCGCCTGTTCCAGCCCTACCGGTTTAGGCCTGCCGACCGCTTCGTATTGGCAATTGGCGTGCGCCGCGTTCCGGCGCTATCGAGAAGTGGTTGGAAGAGGAGAGACAATGAAACTTGAAAATGGAATGGCGGCCGTCGTTACAGGCGGCGCGTCGGGTCTGGGCCGGGCAAGCGCCGCTGCGCTGGCACAGCGCGGGCTGAAGGTCGCAATCTTCGACATCAATGATGCGGCGGGCGAGGAACACGCCGCCGAAATTGGCGGAACCTTCCACCATGTCGATATCATGGACGAAGACAGCGTAGAGGCAGGCTTTACCGCAGCGCGCGCCGCCAATGGTCAGGAACGCGCGACGGTGCACTGCGCCATGGCATCGAAACGCGGCAAGACCGTGGGCTTTGACAAACAGACAGGCGGATACAAACGCCTTTCGACAGCGGATTACGAATTTGGCGCGCAGGGCATTCTGGTGGCGAGCTACCGCGTCGCCAGCATCTCTGCGCTCGGCATGGCGAACAGCGATCCGGTGAATGATGACGGGGAGCGCGGATCAATCACGCTAACCGCCAGCGTCGCTGCGCAAGATGGCCAGATCGGGCAGGTCATCTACGGCAGCTGCAAATCGGGCGTGAACGGGCTGGTCCTGCCGATGGCGCGCGATCTGATGGACCTGGGCATCCGCGTCAATTCGGTCATGCCGGGCATCTTCGCCACCCCGCTGATGCTGGGAATGAAGGACCGCAATCCGCAAATGTGGGATCAGCTTAACGCGTCAGTCCCCTTTCCCAAGCGGCTGGGCGAGCCGGAGGAGTTTGCCTCCCTCATCTGCGAGATTGCCAGCAACAGCTATATCAACGGCCACCAGTTCCGGCTGGACGGAGCGATCCGAATGCCGCCGCGCTAAACGTGTGTGTGGGCTGATTGGGGAACGCGATAAATCTACGGAATTTTCCCGCGCAACTGTGGCGCGAAGGCCTGCCGCGGCGATGGAGCGGGTGAAGGGAATCGAACCCTCGTCGTCAGCTTGGGAAGCTGCTGCTCTACCATTGAGCTACACCCGCGCGGCGTTACACCGGGCTGATACTGCTGCTGCCGCGTGTGCGCAATCGCAAAGCGCGACCTTCCCGTTCCCCGGTCCGCCCCTCGCATCCAAGCCATGATTGGGGGATTAACCCCATCCCCTCCTTCCCGGCCGCGCTGCATACCCGGCGCATCAAACGGAGGAATTCATGCAACAGGCATTCTTGAACTTGCGGCTGTGGGCGGTTGCCATTTTCGCGATCTTCATGCCGCTTACCGCCCAACAGGCGGCAGCGCAGGCTCCTGCGCAATTGCCATCATATGAGGAGGTTGCGCCGGGCGAACCGACCGTAATCGATGGTGTCTGGCGTCTGCGGGAGCTGAACAAACAGGTACTCATCGAAAACGGGCACGTCATCGCGCTCGAAGGGTGGAGCCACATGATCTTCTGGAAAGTGGATCAGGGGATGGTCACCAGCACCAGCCTGACGCAGGTCGATGACGGGCAGTTCATGGCATATGACATCCTGCTCCAGCGCGAGATGGTTTGGAAATTATAGCCCGATGGCAGCATCCGGGCCGCTGGAACCGGCTTTTTCGCGCCGCAGTTTTCACTGGAGCCGCTGGAACTGGCCTATCCTGAGAACTTCGCTGAGGAAGTGGCGCTGATGGGCGGTTCTATCGGGCAGCCTGGGATCGGCGGCGCACCCGGCGGCGTGCCAACTCGCCCCGGTCCGATTGAGATCGAGGCAGGCGTTGGCACAGCGATCCAGATGTCGGATAAAATGTGCCTAGACGTGGATGGCCCCAGCCAGACCGTTCAAGGCGGCAATGTCCAGCTTTGGACCTGCAATTCAGGGACTAACCAGAAATTCATCTACCTTGAAGAGGACGGCTTGATCGTGACCGGCGCAGGCATGTGTCTGGAAGCGGCAGGCCGCGGAAAAGGGGCGCGCATTCAAGTATTCGGATGTGACGGGAACGAAGCCCAGCAATGGCAGCGGCGGCCCGCCGCGACGGTCGGCAATGCGGGGCCGGCCGCGAATATCCTTGCCAAAATGCCGTTCTACACATTCGTCCATTCGAGCGGTGCCTGCCTCGAAGTGCACCGCGCTGATCGCAGCAAGAATGGCGGACAGGTGCAGCTGTGGGACTGCGATCGCGCTCGCGGCCAGAACTGGGCCATGGTAGAATAGCAATACCGGCAACTTGGCCCGTTTTACGGTCCCGCGTGATGATCCCCCTTACAGTCATTGCGCGGGGCCACCCTTTTGTTTCGCCCAGCTGACCAGAAGTTATCCGGGCGCTCTTTTCGCAAAACTACACACGATAAGCACTTTTGGCAGGCCGCTTCCCCTTGCCGCCGCGCCGCGCGTCGGGCATTTGCGCTGGGTATACACGAGAGGAGACCTCCCCCATGCGTCAGATCGACCACTTTATCGTTGGTGACAGCCCCGACCCCGTCCGCACCCATCAGGTCTGGAACCCGTCCACCGGCGAAGTGCAGGCAGAGGTCGGGCTCGGCGATGCCGCGCTGCTGGAACAGGCGGTTGCGACCGCGCTGAAAGTGCAGCCGGAATGGGCCGCAACCAATCCGCAAAAACGCGCGCGGGTCATGTTCAAGTTCAAGGATTTGATCGAGCAGAACATGCAGCAACTGGCCGAGCTGCTGTCTTCCGAGCACGGCAAAGTCATCGACGATGCGAAGGGCGATGTTCAGCGCGGATTGGAAGTGATCGAGTATGCCTGCGGTATTCCGCAGGTGCTGAAAGGCGAATATACGCAGGGCGCAGGTCCGGGAATTGATGTCTATTCCATGCGCCAGCCGCTGGGCATTGGCGCAGGGATCACTCCGTTTAACTTCCCCGCGATGATCCCGATGTGGATGTTCGGCATGGCAATCGCGGCTGGCAACGCCTTCATTTTGAAGCCATCTGAGCGCGATCCCAGCGTGCCCGTGCGCCTCGCCGAATTGTTCGTCGAAGCTGGCGCGCCCGAGGGGCTGCTGCAGGTGGTGCACGGTGACAAGGAGATGGTCGATGCGATCCTCGATCATCCTGCCATCAGCGCCGTCAGCTTTGTCGGGTCGTCCGATATCGCGCATTACGTTTACAAGCGCGGCGTTGCCGCTGGGAAGCGTATTCAGGCGATGGGCGGCGCGAAAAACCATGGTATCGTGATGCCGGATGCGGACCTTGATCAGGTGGTCAATGATCTGGCTGGTGCGGCCTTCGGATCGGCCGGTGAACGCTGCATGGCCCTGCCGGTTGTGGTGCCGGTTGGCGAGGAAACGGCAGAGCGCCTGAAAGAAAAGCTGATCCCGGCAATCCATGCGCTGAATATCGGCGTGTCGAACGATCCCGATGCGCATTACGGCCCGGTCGTCACGCCAGAGCACAAGGCGCGCGTCGAAGGCTGGATCGATACTGCCGAGAAAGAAGGCGCGGAGATCGTCGTCGACGGGCGCGGGTTCACGCTGCAGGGGCACGAGAAAGGGTTTTTCATCGGCCCGACCCTGATCGACCATGTGACACCGAAAATGGAAAGCTATCAGGAAGAGATTTTCGGCCCCGTGCTCCAGATCGTGCGCGCCAATGACTTCGAAGATGCGCTGCGTCTGCCTAGCGACCACCAATACGGCAACGGTGTCGCGCTGTTCACCCGCAACGGCCACGCCGCACGCGAATTTGCCAGCCGCGTCAATGTCGGCATGGTCGGCATCAACGTGCCGATCCCTGTCCCCGTCAGCTATCACAGCTTTGGCGGATGGAAACGCAGCGGATTTGGCGACACCGACCAATACGGCACCGAAGGTCTGAAATTCTGGACCAAGCTCAAAAAGGTGACGCAGCGTTGGCCCGATGGCGGCGGCGATGGCAGCAACGCATTCGTGATTCCGACCATGGGATAACGCGCGGCATTACGCGCACAACAAGCGAATTGCTGCGAGAGCGGGCACTTAGAGTCCGCAGAAACGGAGGATAAAATGCGTGCTTTTCTCGGAATGATGTTGCTGATTTCACTCTCGGCGTGCGGCGGCGAAGCGTCTGAAAACATGCCCGATGAATCGCAGGCCGCGCAGGACGGGACGGAAAAGCCGATGCCTGTCGAACCAGATGGCGGCATCGGCGACGGCGCTGGGCCCATCCCCGGCACCGAAGACGGCGATGCACCGCAGGCCGACCTGATCCCCGCCCGGTTTCACGGCATATGGGATTACGAAGGCGGCACCTGCGCCCTCGAAAGCGATATGCGGATGGAAATTTCCGCCAGCGAGATCATGTTTTACGAATCGCTCGGCATAGTGAGCGGCACCCGAATGGAAGGTGAGGACGTGGTCGTCACGCTCAACATGGAAGGCGAAGGGGAAACGTGGCAACAGGCGACGCGGCTATCGCTGGTGGGCGAAGGGGAAGAGCTGCGGCTCCACGCGTCTGATGGCGAAACGCCGAAAGAAATTGACGAATATCCGGCGAAGAAATGCCCGCCAACAGGGGATCCGGCATGAAGGCTGCACTGGCTCTCCTCCCCGCGCTTTCTCTATGCGCCTGCGCGGGCGTTTATGCCGATCCTGAACCCGCCAAACCTGCGCCAGAACCGATTGAGCGTCCTGTGCAGGGGACATGCGATGCGTCGCTTGTCCAGCAGCATATCGGCGAAACCGTCACACAGGAACTGGGCCGCGTCATCCGCGAGAAAACGGGCGCACAGCGATTACGCTGGGGACCGCCCAATTCAGCATGGACGATGGATTACCGTGAGGAACGGGTAAACGTGCGCTATGACGCTGAATTGAAAATTACCGCGATCACCTGCGGATGAGCGCCGACGGTACCCGGCGCCAGCGGGCATTTTCCGGTTCGCCCTACGAAAATCAATTCGGATTTTGCCGCGCGGTTCGATACGGCGACCGCATTGTAGTCGCGGGCACTGGCCCGATCCAATCCGACGGTTCAACCACCGAAGGCGGTGCCGCTGCGCAGGCAGCCCGCTGCTGCGAATTGATTATTGCCGCTATCGAGGAGCTGGGCGGCGCAGCTTCCGATATTGTCCGCACCCGAATGCTCCTTACCGATTTTGATGACCAGGATGCCGTCGGCGCGGTCCATGCGCGGTATTTTGGAAACGCCAGACCAGCGGCGACGATGGCAGGCGTCGCTTGGCTCTGCCGCGCGGAATGGAAAGTAGAAATCGAAGCCGAAGCGATTGTGCGGCGAACTTAAGTACTCATCCGCGCATCGGGATTGCGCGACATCTGCTGTTCCACCCCGGCTTCGACCCTGTTGACCAGCTCAGTCAGGTCAACCATCGCATCCAGCTCGGCCGCGCCGACCAATTCGCGCAGCGCTCCGCTGTGATCCGCCAGCAGGATTGCTGGCAGGTCGCCGTCATATGCAGGGTATGCCTGATGAAAATTATCGCGGTGGTGAAAGATCACCTCGCAGCCCAAACCTTTCAAAAATTTTCGCCACTCTCCATGCATCGACACAGCGCCGTATGTCAGCGCGCAGAGCGAGCATGGATAATTTTGCGGCAACACCTGTTTGCGCACTGCATCGAACAGCGCATTCAGGATACCGCTGTCGGCATTATAAACGATCAGCAGAGGCGCGGTTTGGTCTGTCATGTCAATAGATACGCAACGTAACCCGCCTTGGTTACATCCTTGCGCAAATCGGGCTGGCACCTTGCGTATTCGACCCTAGCAAAAAGGTGGCCCGCCAACCCTTTTCTAGCACGGCCAAGCGGGGTAGATGCTGGCTCATGCAAGGACAATTTTCTCTCACCGACGATCAGCTTGCGATCCAGGAAATGGCGCAGCGATTCACCGCAGACAACATCACCCCGAATGCCGGGGAATGGGATGAGAAACATATCTTTCCCAAAGACGTGATCAAACAGAGCGCCGAGCTGGGGTTTGGCGCGATCTACGTCTCGGAAGAATCGGGCGGCATCGGGCTGGGCCGGCTTGAGGCGGCGCTAATCATGGAGGCGATGGCCTATGGCTGCCCCACGACTTCGGCGTTCATCTCGATCCACAACATGGCCGCGTGGATGATCGACCAGTTCGGCGGCGCGGGCGTGAAGGACAAATACCTTCCCGATCTCATCACGATGGACAAAATCGCGAGTTACTGCCTGACAGAACCGGGCAGCGGATCGGATGCTGCGGGGCTGAAAGCCAGCGCGCGGCTGGACGGGGATCATTACGTCCTCAACGGGACGAAACAATTTATCTCGGGCGGCGGCGTGAATGATGTCTATGTCACGATGGTTCGCACCAGCGATCACAAGACAAAAGGCATCACCTGCCTCGTCATTGACAAGGACACGCCCGGCGTCAGCTTTGGCGCACCGGAAAAGAAACTGGGCTGGAATGCCTCCCCCACCGCGCAGGTCATTTTTGAGGACGCGCGCGTGCCGTTGGAAAACCGCGTCGGCGATGAAGGCGAAGGTTTCCGCTTTGCGATGATGGGTCTGGATGGCGGGCGGCTGAATATCGGCGCGTGTTCACTTGGCGGGGCGCAGCGATGCCTGGATGAGGCGGTGTCCTACACCAAGGACCGCAAACAGTTCGACACAGCCATCGCCGATTTCCAGAACACCCAGTTCATGCTGGCCGACATGGCCACCGATCTGGAGGCGGCGCGCGCGCTGCTGTATCTTGCCGCGGCCAAGGTGACGGACAACGCGCCCGACAAATCGCGTTTTTCCGCAATGGCAAAACGGCTGGCGACCGACAATGGCAGCAAGGTCGTGAACGATGCGCTGCAATTGTTCGGCGGATACGGCTATCTCAAAGATTACCCGATTGAACGTTTCTGGCGCGACCTGCGCGTGCACTCCATCCTCGAAGGCACCAATCAGGTCATGCGAATGATCGTGGGCCGCGATCTGCTGCGCCAGTAAGGACCGCGAACCATGACCCAAGACGTAAACATCCATACCCATGGCCGTGTCGGCCATATCTCCCTCAACCGTCCAAAGGCGCTGCACGCGCTAACGCTGGACATGTGCCACGCGATGAGCGCGGCGCTGACCAAGTGGGAGCATGATGACGCGGTTGAAGCGGTAATCATCGACCACGCCGAAGGACGCGGATTTTGCGCGGGCGGTGATATCCTGATGCTGCGCGATTCCGCGCTGAACGATGGCGGCGTTTCGGGGCGCAAGTTCTTTCACGACGAATACCAGTTAAACCACCAGATCTTCACCTATCCGAAACCTGTCGTCGCCTTTATGGACGGGATCACGATGGGCGGCGGTGTTGGCATTTCCCAGCCAGCCAAATTCCGCGTCGCGACAGAAAACACACGCTTTGCGATGCCCGAAACCGGGATCGGCCTGTTCCCCGATGTCGGTGGCGGCTGGTATCTCTCACGCCTTGGCGGGCGCCTTGGCCAATTCCTCGCGCTGACCGGCGCGCGGCTGGACGGGGCCGAGTGTCTGTGGACCGGACTAGCGACGCATTACGTCCCAAGCGCGATGATCGCTGATTTGAAAGCGCGCATCATCGAACGTCCGAACCGGATCGCCGGCATCTTGTCCGAACCCGTGGGAACACCGCCTGACGCCCGGATCGAAAACAATGCGCTGCGCATTGCGAAACACTTCGCATCCGACAGGTACGAAAACATCCTCGCCAGCCTCGAAAACGAGATTGAAACGAACGAAAACGGCGGCGCGGATTGGGCCGCGAAAGAGCGCGATACGCTCGGCACCAAAAGCCCTCAGACCTGCAAGGTGGCTCTGCGCCAACTGGCCGAAAGCGCGAAGCTGACCGATTTTGCCGACAATATGCGCATGGAATACCGCATCGCCAGCCGCGTGCTGACCCGCCCCGATTTTGCCGAGGGCGTGCGCGCGGTGATCGTGGACAAGACGGGCGATCCCAAATGGAACCCGCCTACGCCCGAACTGGTGAGCGAAGACCTGATCGACAGCATCTTTGCGCCCCTGCCTGAAAACGAGGAATGGAAGCCGCTATGACTTACGAAGCCATCACCGCTGAAAAGAACGCGCACGGCACGAACGGCGTCACGCTGCTGACAATCAACCGGCCCGAGGCGCTGAATGCGCTGAATTCGGTGGTTCTGGACGAGCTGATACAGGCCTTCGCCGATTATCAGGCCGACGGTACCCAGCTGTGCGCTGTCCTAACCGGATCGGGCGAGAAAGCCTTTGCCGCAGGCGCGGATATCAAGGAGATGAGCGAGAAGGCTGCGGCCGATTTCTATCTCGATGATTTCTTCTCGCCGTGGACGAGCGAAATCGTAAAGAAAACCCGCAAGCCGTGGATCGCTGCCGTCAATGGATTTGCGCTGGGCGGAGGATGCGAACTTGCGATGATGGCCGATTTCATCATTGCATCGGACAATGCAAAATTCGGTCAGCCCGAAATCAAGCTGGGCGTCGCCCCCGGCATGGGCGGATCGCAGCGCCTGACCCGCGCCATCGGCAAGTCGAAATCGATGGAAATGTGTCTGACAGGCCGCATGATGGACGCCGAGGAAGCCGAACGCAGCAATTTGATCGTGCGTGTGGTCCCGCAGGCCGAATTGCTCACCAGCGTGATGAAAACCGCCGCAACCATCGCGGGAATGCCGCCAATGGCTACAATTGCGAATAAGGAAATGGTCAACAGCGCGTTTGAAATGACGCTGGATCAGGGCCTGATCGTTGAGCGCCGCATCTTCCAGATCCTCACCGCCAGCGAGGACAAAGCAGAGGGGATGGCCGCCTTCATCGAAAAACGCGAGGGCCAGTGGAAGGGGCGCTGATTTGAAACCCTTTACATTTGTCCTGATGGTGCTGTGGGGCATCCTGGCGTTCTACACCGGTCAGGTGGTCGCCGTTCACGGGCTGAACCTGTTTCCCGATTTCTTCGGCGATATGGCCGAGTGGGCATGGCCCGGACAATTCAATCTGGATTTCATGCTGATGCTGTTCCTGTCGGCAAGCTGGACACTTTGGCGCAACGGCCCCTCTTTGATTGGGCTGATCCTCACACTTTTGGCGTTTTTCGGCGGGGCCGGGTTCCTGCTACCCTATCTCACCTATCTTGGCTGGAAGCATGATGGCGATTTCAAAGCTGTCCTGCTCGGCCGACATGCGAAGGATACCTCTGTATGAAAATCGCCTTTATCGGACTGGGAAACATGGGCGGCGGAATGGCTGCAAACCTTGTGAAAGCAGGCCATGATGTGCGCGCTTTCGACCTGTCGCAAGATGCACTGACCGCTGCGAAAGAGGCGGGCTGCGGCGTATTCGGCTCAATCGGGGAAGCGGTGACCGGGGCAGAAGCGGTAGTTTCCATGCTGCCCAACGGCGCAATCGTCAAAGGCGTCTACACCGATTCCGTGATCGGCACGGCCCCCGCGGGCGCTATCTTCCTCGATTGTTCGACCATTGACGTGGCGACCGCGCGCGATGTTATCGGTGCTGCGGAAAGTGACGGCTATGAAATGGTCGATGCGCCTGTATCGGGCGGGATCGCGGCGGCGAATGGCGGCACGCTGACCTTCATGGTTGGCGGCACGCAAAGCGCATTTGACCGCGCGAAACCCGTGCTTGAAGCGATGGGCAAGGCCGTGATCCACGCAGGCGATTCTGGCAACGGACAGGCGGCGAAAATCTGCAACAACATGCTGCTCGCCATCCATATGGCCGGCACCTGCGAAGCGTTCCAGATGGCAGAGAAACTCGGCCTCGACCCGCAGACATTCTACGATATCTCGTCCGTTTCATCGGGTCAGAACTGGTCCATGACCAGCTATTGTCCGGTCCCCGGTGTTGGACCACAAAGCCCCTCTGACAATGATTATCAGGGCGGGTTTGCCACGGCATTGATGCTGAAAGACTTGCGGCTCGCGATGGAGGCAGCCGACGCATCTGACAGCGCGGTCCCGATGGGCGCGCGCGCGGCGGCGCTTTACGAAGATTTCAATGGCGCGGGCAATGGCGGGCTGGATTTCTCAGCCCTGATCAAGACCTATTGATCTCGGCGATAATGCCACTCAACCAGTCGCGCGGAGCCTGGCTGCGCCCGATATCCGCGACAAATTCCTGACCGCGCGCGACGCTGCGTAGCCTGCGCTCACCGGGTTTGCCGCGTATCCAGCGGTCGGCGCGGTCGTGGTAGGAAAGCCCGCCGCGCTTTAACCAGTCAGGCCGGTTCCATAGGCTGGGCGGACCGTCTCGCACCGTCAGCCTCAACGCATCGCTGGCGCGCTGCGCCGTGCGACCTTCGCCGCGCCAGATGCAGTCGTTCCTGTGATGCATCGCGAGCGCATGGGGGTGGCCGATCTCCACCAGATCAGCAGGCGCGCCCCCGGCCAACGCAATAATCTCCTCAGCCCGAAGATAGCCGAAAATGCGGTGATGCGGCTCGCCCGAATGCTCGTCCGCGAACAGGCCGAAGAACACGAATACATCGCCAAGGCCCACGCCCTGCCGTTCCAGATGGGTCTGCGCTGCGCCGCACTGGCCGAACACGCATGTCCCGTCATCGCGGAACATCGGATCATGGTGGCAGGCATCGCCCGCGCGCACTTTCCCCTTGCTCGCGCGGCTCGCCAGATCACCTAGTCCCAGATCGCCATAAGTCGCCGCGCTCGCCGCGCCTGCAGGTATCGGCAGGCTGATCGGACGGCCGTCGACAATCGGCGAAGGACCGCCACCTGCGCTGCTATCAAACCCCTTGCGTGAAAAGACAATCCGCATCCCCGCCCCATGCCCCGCTCGCCACCCTTGCACAAGTGCGCCAATCCTTGCTTTGCGCCGGACCCGCTTTGCCGGTAAAGGCGCGTCTTATGACCAACCAAACCAAAGCAACCGCGCTCATCATGGCTGGCAAGCGTTCGGGCGTGCTCGATCCGCTGGCAGCGCGCGCAAATGTCGCCCAGAAATGCGTTGTGCCGGTGAACGGCGTCCCGATGGTGGAGCGCGTGGTGCAGCAGGTTTCCGCCTGCGAGCGTGTCGGCGCGATCCGTATTGTCGCCCATGAACCCGACGAGATCGCGGCGCTGCCCACGGTGGCAAAGCTGATCGAAGAGGGCCGCCTGACATTTGCAGAGGGCAAGTTCAACATCGTCGACAGCGTGTTTTCCGGCGCGGAGGGTATCGAATTTCCGCTGCTGATCACCACCGCTGACAATTGCCTCGTCACGCCAGATGGTTACAGCGAGTTCATCCAGAAATGCTTCGCGGCGCAGGCTGGCGGTGCAGCGGGCCTCGCGCGCAAGGAAGACGTGCAGGCCGCCGATCCCGAGGGTCAGTCGCGTTTCTACCAGTTTCGTGATGGCGGCTATTCCAATTGCAACATGTACTGGATCGGCAGCGAACAGGCGCTGAGCGCCGCGGAAATCATGCGCGAAGGCGGGCAGTTCGTGAAATTCCCGCGCCGCATCATCAAGGCATTCGGCTTCGTGAACCTGATCCGGTTCCGCATGGGCTGGGGATCAAAGGAGAAGCTGTTTGAGCAAGTCTCTCGCCGGTTCGGTTTCAAACTCACACCGATCGTGCTGTCCGACGGCCACTATGCCATCGACGTCGATAACGAGCGCACTTTCGCAGTGACAGAAAAGATACTGAAACGCCGCGAAGGTGAGGCTGCAAGCGCCTGAGCCCGGTGCAAAGCATACCAAAGAGCGGGATGATGGCCACATAATGGGACGCCTGTTTGCAAATATGGGCTGGCTGCTCGGCGGACGCGGATTGAATGCCGTGCTCAGCCTCGTTTACCTCGCGCTCGCCACCCGCACGCTTGGCCTGGAGGGGTTCGGATACTTCGCGGCCATCGTTGCGCTGGGCCAAACGGTCACGGGGCTTGCGAATTTCCAGACGTGGCAATTCATTGTGCGTTGGGGTGCGAATGGCGATGGCCCCGATCCGCAGAACAAGATTGATGCCACCGGCTTTGCCATTGCGCTGGACCTGCTGTCGGTCGCGATGGGCACGGTGTTTGCCGCGCTGCTGGTGCTGAGCGTGCCGTTATGGCTTCCGTTGCCGCCGGACCTGCTGTGGCTGACGTTCGGGTATTGTGTGGTTTCACTGTTGTCGATCCGCACCACTCCGGTGGGGCTGCTGCGGCTCAATTTCGAATATCCCAAGGCGACAGCGGCAGAGGCTGTGCAGCCGATCATCCGCGCCGCCGGAGCGGTGCTTGCCTGGCTGTTCATGCCGAGCGTTGCGGGCTTCATCCTCGCCTATGCCCTGTCCGAAATCGCGGTTGCGGCGGCCCTGTGGTTTACCGCAGCGCGCCATGAACGCATCGACCTGTCGGCCCTGAGTTTACGCCGCATCCCCGCCAAACACGCCGATGCGTGGCGGTTCGTATTGTCGACCAACATGTCCGGTAGCCTGACGATTGCGGGCAAGCAGGTGATGATCCTGCTGGTCGGGACATTCGGCGGCGCGGCATTGCTTGGCGGCTTCAGGGTGGCCAGCCAGCTGGGTCAGGCGTTGATCGCGCTCGCCCAGACCGTTTCCAAGGCCATCCTGCCAGAGCTGGTCCATGCCCGCGAGGATGCGCTGGCCATCGCGCGGCGCATGGCAAATATCGCGCTGGTTGGCGGCGTGCTGGCGGTGCTGTTCGCGGTGTTCTTTGGCCGCTGGGGTCTGGAGGCGATTGCGGGCGCAGAATTCCGTGTGTTCTACTGGGCGATGGTGATCTTGGCGATTGCGGGCGCTGTCGAGCTGGTCGGCGCCAGCCTTGAATCGCTGCTGGTTTCGGCAGGCCGGGCAGGCACAGCTTTTATCGTGCGAGCGGTGCCGACGATCCTTGCGCTGGTGCTGCTCGACGCGGCGATTGACTGGAACGGCGCAAAAGGCGCGGCCTTCGCGGTGCTCGGATCAAGTTCGCTCGCGGTGGTCGGCTTTTACGTCGCGATCCTCAACCTGCGCGAAATCAGGTTCGTGGTCGAAGCCGATCCGGCGGCTGAGGCAGAGCGGAAGAGTGCAACAAGCGGGGAGGCGATAACAGCGTCTGAACCGCCCCCAAAAATTTAACAACTCGCCGGAAAGTTGGTGAGATATTCGGACAGTGGATCAAGCTCCATCTCCGCCCGCAGCTCATCAACCCGCCCTGCCTCTTCGAGAGGTTGAGGCACGTATGCCCCGTCCCTGCACGACATTTGCGTTGCGTAACGCTGCTCACCGTTCAGCTTCAACATGATTCGATCATAAAGATAGGCAAAGTTCCCTTTTGAAACTTCGCCCTCTGCAACGAGCGGCTCCATGAGTTTTAGCGCATCAAACTGAAAAACAGGGTCATGATCTGCATGCTGCACTAAAAGCCATGCGGCGTTCGATGCTTTCTCACCTACCTCTGACAGAAGTGGCCACCCATTTTCATGCACATGGCGTTTCAGCCAAAGTGTGTTGGCACGGTCAATTGGGCCAATTTCACCGGTGACAAAGGTTTTGAAAACAATCTTGGCATCATCGCTCATCTGCGGAATGCGCGGGTTATCTCCGGTGGTAGCGCCCCAGTTATAAGAGAGCCGCAGCAATTGCTCCCCCAATATCCGCGTTTCGAGCTCGCGCGCGAAATTTGGGGTGATCGGGCCAACACGTTGCTCGACAAGGCGGATGCTTTCGATCAGCGTTGCAAATACCAGCCGCGCTTCGCGTGCGGCATTCTGCAATTGATCGAATGTTTCGAATTGTTTGAATTGCTCTCCGCGGAACACTTGTGTGCACAGCGACGGGGAGGAAATTGTGTAGCGATCATCCTCAAGCGTAAGGCCCGCAGCGGCAAGCTGCGCAGCCAGTCGCGCTTTACCAACTTCTCTGCACTGCTCAAGCCAGTCAGTCATTTGCCTGTACCGGGCAGTTTCCCGGGCATCGGCACCGGGGAAATAGCCGCGCAGATATTCAAAATCGCCAGGTTCGAAGCGCCCATCGGTAATGCGTTCAGCAACAATTGGAGGCGGATCGGGGTGGTCCGCGATCGCAGCCTCTTGGCCTCCCAATTCATGCGCTATCGCTGGAGCCGTCAAAGACACCAAGGCCGTGGCAGTCAAAAACCATTCGAAACCGCGCATACCTGCCCTCTTACTGAATGAAATCTAGTCTGGCGCGCTCCAGCTTAACTTCGGCTTGCGCGCAGCGGCTGTTTCATCCAGCCGGCGGCGCGGTGCGTAGTATGGGGCTTCTTTCATGGTCTCGTCGCCAGCCAGCGCGCGCTCCGTCACAGATCGGAATGCCTCGATGAACTGGTCGAGCGATGCCTTGCTCTCCGTCTCGGTTGGTTCGACCAGCATCGCGCCGTGAACCACCAGCGGGAAATACACCGTCATCGGGTGATACCCCTCGTCGATTAGTGACTTTGCCAAGTCCAGCGTCGTCAAACCGCCGCCGAAATCCTTATCGCCAAACAGCGCCTCATGCATGCACGGGCCGCTATCCGCGAATGGCGCGTGCAAAATATCTTCGAGGCTGCGCAGCACGTAGTTGGCGTTCAGCACCGCGTCCTCTGCCACCTGTTTCAGCCCGTCGGCCCCGTGGCTAAGCATGTAAGTGAGCGCGCGGGTGAACATACCCATTTGCCCGTGAAATGCGGTCATCCGGCCAAAGGTCTGGCCGCGCGATACCTCGCGCTTTTCCTCTTCGATCAGTTCGTATTCGCCGTTTTCATGCTTGCGGATGAACGGCAGCGGGGCAAACGGGGCGAGCGCATCGGAAAAGACAACCGGACCGGAGCCGGGACCGCCGCCGCCGTGCGGGGTGGAGAATGTCTTGTGCAGATTGATGTGCATCGCATCGACGCCCAGATCGCCGGGACGCACGCGGCCGACGATGGCGTTGAAGTTCGCGCCGTCGCAATAGACGTATCCTCCCGCGTCGTGGACCGCATCGGCAATCTCGCGGAAATCCTTTTCGAACAGGCCGCACGTATTGGGATTGGTGATCATCACCCCTGCCACGTCCGGGCCTAGCCGTTCTTTCAAGGCAGCGACATCGACGCGGCCTTCGGGTGTGGCGGGAATATCCTCAACCTTGTAGCCCGCAAAGGCAGCCGTCGCCGGGTTCGTGCCGTGCGCGCTTTCGGGCACCAGCACGACTTCGCGCGGGTTGCCGGCGGCGGTGTGCGCAGCGCGGATCGCGAGGATACCGCAAAGCTCGCCATGCGCACCGGCTTTCGGGCTCATCGCGACAGACGGCATTCCGGTGAGTTTGCAAAGCCAGTCGCCCAGTTCGTGAATGACCTGCAGCGCGCCTTGCACGCTTTGCTGAGGGGCGAGCGGGTGAATATCTGCAAAACCGGGCAGCCGCGCCATTTTTTCATTCAGACGCGGATTGTGCTTCATCGTGCACGAGCCGAGCGGGAAGAACCCAAGGTCGATGCCGTAATTCTGGCGGCTCAACCGTGTGTAGTGACGCACCGTTTCAGGTTCGGTCAAACCGACCAGTCCAATCGGTTTGTCACGCTCCAGTCCGCCGAGGCGGGTCGGGGCATTTTCATTCACTTCTGGCAGATCGACGCCGGTCGTTTCCGCATGGCCGATCTCGAAAATCAGAGGCTCTTCCAGCATCAGGGCCCGGTTGCCGGTGACCGTTTGCGGGCCGTTATGCAGGCCGTCTTCCGAAGCGGTCATGGCGGGTTTCCAACCGGATTTGTTAGGCGCGTTCATTGGGCTGGCTCCTTCACGAGAGACGCCAGCTCGGTGGCGAGCGTCTCGATATCGTCTTCGGTGGTCATTTCGGTCACGGCGACAAGCAGTGCCTGCTCCAGCGCGTCGATACCGGGATACAGCCGGCCAAGCGACACCCCGCCCAGCACGCCGCGGTCGGCGAGTTCGCGCACAATCTCGCGCGCGGGCTTCCCATCCAGCATCAGGGTGAATTCGTTGAAAAACGCATCGTTCAGCACTGTCACGCCCGGCACTTTTGCCAGCCGGTCAGCGGCATGGCAGGCAAGCCGGTGGTTTTCCGCCGCCAGTTCGCGCATCCCCTTTTCCCCGAGCAGGGTCATGTGGACGGTGAAAGCGAGCGCGCAAAGCCCGGAATTGGTGCAGATGTTCGACGTCGCTTTTTCGCGGCGAATATGCTGCTCGCGGGTGGAGAGCGTCAGTACGAAACCGCGCTTGCCCTCTGCGTCGGTGGTTTCGCCGCACAGACGGCCCGGCATCTGGCGAACATGCTTTGGATCGCGCACGGCAAACAGGCCGAGATACGGTCCGCCAAATTGCAGACCGACACCGATCGACTGCCCTTCACCCACGACGATATCCGCGCCGAGCTCACCCGGCGATTTCATCGCACCCAGCGCCACCGGTTCGGTATTAACCGCGACCAGCAAGGCGCCTTTGGCATTGGCTGCTTCGGCAACTTTCGACAGATCGCTGACCCGGCCCAGAATATCGGGATACTGCACGACAACGCAGGCAGTTTCATCGTCAATGCGGCTGATCAGGCCGTCGAGATCAGGCTCTGTCTGGATCGAAGGCTGCGCATCGGCAATCTCGTCCCCGGTAAACTGCGCCATTGTTTTGACGACCTGCGAATAATGCGGGTGAAGCGCGCCGGAGAGGACCGCTCGTTTCCGCTTTGTCACGCGCGTTGCCATCGCCACCGCTTCCCAGCACGCGGTCGAGCCATCGTAAAGCGAGGCATTGGCCACCGCACAGCCATACAGCCGAGCAACCTGCGTTTGAAATTCAAACAGCATTTGCAGCGTGCCCTGCGCGATTTCCGGCTGGTAAGGCGTATAGGCGGTCAGGAACTCGCCCCGCTGGATCACCGTATCGACGCTCGCCGGGACGTGGTGGCGGTACGCGCCCGCGCCGAGGAAAAACGGCGCGTCCCCTGCGGCAAGGTTCTTGCCCGCGCGCGCTTTCATATGACGCTCAACCGCCATCTCGCTGGCATGCATCGGCAGGTCGCGGATCGGCCCGTCAAGCTGCGCCACGGCGGGCACATCGACAAACAAATCGTCAATCGATGAAGCGCCCACGCGCTTCAGCATATCGGCGCGGTCGGTATCGGTGAGAGGCAGGTAACGCATCGCAATATTCTCCTGAGCCCGCTTTTTCGACTGACGGGCAAATCCGTAACGGCTCAGTTACGGGCGGCGGTGTTGACGGGATGGCCGGGTTAGAGGCTATCCACGAAAGTCTTGTAAGCCTTGTCGTCCATCAGACCTTCCAGCTCGTCCGTGTCTGAAATGGTCATGCGGAAAAACCAGCCTTCTTCTTCGGCCGAGGAATTGACCAGTGCCGGTTCGTCTTCGAGGGCGGCATTGCCTTCGGTCACTTCTCCGGTGATCGGGGCGTAGACATCGCTCGCCGCTTTCACACTTTCGACCACGGCTGCATCGCCGCCTTTGTCCAGCATGGTGCCGACACTGGGAAGTTCGACAAAGACGATATCGCCGAGCTGCTCCTGCGCATAATCGGTGATGCCGACAGTGGCGCTTTCGCCTTCGACATCGATCCATTCGTGTTCATCGGTGAAGTAACGCGGCATAATTATCAGCTCCCTCGGAAATAGCGGTGCGGAACAAAAGGCATGGGTGAAACGGTGGCTGGCAAACGCTTGCCGCGAACCTCGCATTCAAGTGCGGTTCCCTCGGCAGCGTGCTGTGCATCGATATAGGCCATGGCGACCGGGCGCCCGAGCGTGGGGGAAAATCCGCCGCTGGTCACATCGCCGACTTTCTGATCGCCAAGGTAAACTCCAGCGCCTTCGCGGGCGGGCATCCGTCCATCCAGCAATAGGCCGACACGGCGGCGGGCAAGCGTGCCGCCTTCCAGATCGGCGAGTCGCCCGGCAATCGCTTTGTGCCCGAAATAGCCGCCCTCGGTCCGGCGTTTCTTGGACAGTGCAAAAATCAGATCGGCGCTGACCGGGTCGATGTTTTCGTCCAGATCGTGCCCGTAAAGCGGCAGTCCCGCCTCAAGGCGCAGGCTGTCGCGCGCGCCGAGCCCTGCGGGGTTCACGCGGTCATCGGCAACCAGCGCATCGGCCAAATCCGCAGCCCGGCTTTTATGCAGCGAAATCTCGAAACCGTCTTCCCCTGTGTAGCCTGCGCGGCTGACCCAGATGTGCGCGCCGTTCCATTCAAACAGGCCGGCGGTCATGAATGTTAGCGCGCCGGTGCCGGGAATGACCTCCTCCAGAACTTCTGCGGCTTTCGGTCCCTGCAAGGCGAGCAGCGCAAAATCGTCAAAATGAGTGAGCGTGATTTCATCGGGAAGGTGTTCGCGCAGGTGGGCAATGTCGTCCCATTTGCATGCGCCGTTGACCACCAGAGCGAGATGCGGGCCGGTGTTCGTGACCATCAGATCATCGATCACCCCGCCCGCTTCGGTAAGCAGCAGCGAATAGCGCATCTTGCCTGGCTTCAGATTGGAGATCGCGCCGGGCAGCAGCTTTTCCAGCTCATGCGCAGCATTGTCGCCCTTCAGCGCGAGCTGACCCATATGCGAAACATCGAACAGGCTGGCGCTCGTGCGCGTCCAGTTGTGTTCGGCAACGATGCCGCCATCCGGGCCTGCATACTGGATCGGCATTTCATAGCCCGCAAACGGCACCATGCGCGCCCCGTGCTGCCGGTGCCATGCATCAAGCGGCAACGCAGCCAGCGGCGCGTCCTCGTGAGGCGTATCGTCTTGCGGTGTATGGTCGCTCAAAATCTCGGCCCCCCGACAGGCATTGCAACGCCCCGATATGAAGCGTTGTTCCTGCCCCCTCTGTCGGGAAACCTGAGAGCTTAGCTGCGGCGCAAAAAACACGCGCATTGCAGCCTTCCCCTTCGGTGGCGCAGCGGTGGAATGCTGCGCGCTTTCCAGAGTGCCTGTGCCTATTCGCGGTCCGTTTGCCTGAGAGTTTCCGGGGCGGTTGCTCCTTCGGCGCCGTGTCCGTTTGACCGGACCAGTCTCTCCCGCGAAAGACGCCGGAATCACCCCCGGCAGGCACGCGACATGTTGCGCATGCGAAGAGATGCGTCAATCGCCCATCGGTATATTCGGGGAAAAGACGAAACTTTCGTGCGCCGAGCCGCTTCTTACGGCGCTCTGGTCAGTCGAGGTTCGGCCTTAACCAGCGTTCCGCAGTCGCCAGATCGACACCGCGGCGCTCCGCGTAGTCTTCCAGCTGATCGCGCCCGATGCGGGCGACGCCGAAATATTGCGATTCGGGATGCCCGAAATAGAAGCCCGAAACCGCCGCTGTCGGCCACATCGCAAAGCTTTCCGTCAGGGTCAGTCCGACATTCTTTTCCGCATCAAGCAGGTCGAAAAGGATCGGTTTCAGCGAATGATCGGGGCACGCCGGATAGCCGGGCGCAGGGCGAATACCGCGATATTCCTCTTTGATAAGCGCGTGATTGGTGAGCTGCTCCGCCGGGGCATAGCCCCAAAGATCGGTGCGCACATGTTTGTGCAGCCGCTCGGCAAAGGCTTCCGCAAACCGGTCGGCCAGCGCCTTTAAGAGGATGTCTGAGTAATCATCCTTGTCCGCCTGGAACCGCGCAATATGCGGCTCGATCCCGTGGATACCGACGGCGAAGCCGCCGATCCAGTCGCCATCCGGGTCGATAAAGTCAGCAAGGCACATGTTGGCGCGGTCGCGGCTTTTCTTCACCTGCTGGCGAAGGAAAGGAAGGCGCACATGCTCTTCGCGCCGCACGCGGTGGATCGTGACATCATCGCCATCGCGCGCGCAGGGCCACAGTCCCGCTACGCCGCGTGCGGTCAGCCACTTTTCCTCAATCAATTGGTCGAGCATCGCGGTGGCATCATCGAACAGCTGGCTCGCCGTTTCGCCCACAACTTCATCTTGCAGGATGGCTGGGTAATTGCCGTGCAGTTCCCATGCGCGGAAGAACGGCGTCCAGTCGATGTAATCGCGCAGGTCCGCAAGGTCCCAATCGTCAAACACATGGACACCGGGCTGCGCTGGCGGAGCAGGCTTGTCTGACAGATAAGCGTCGTAATAATTCGCCCGCGCATCTTCGAGACTCAGCAGGACACTGGGTGTCTTGCCCGCCCGCGCTGCGCGCACTTTTTCATATTCGCCTGCCGTGTCGCCGACAAATTCATCTCGCTGCGTGTCGGAGAGCAATTTGGATGCAACGCCAACCGCGCGGCTCGCATCGAGGACATGGATCACAGGTCCATCATAATTCGGATCGATTTTCAGCGCGGTGTGCACCTTGCTTGTGGTCGCGCCGCCGATCAGCAGCGGCATGGTCATTTCCGAACGCTGCATCTCTTCCGCGACGGTCACCATCTCGTCTAGCGACGGGGTGATGAGGCCGGACAGTCCAATCATGTCGGCGTTTTCATCGTTCGCCACTTCCAGGATCTTAGGCCACGGAACCATCACGCCCAGATCGACCACGTCGTAACCATTGCACTGCAAAACGACGCCCACGATATTCTTGCCGATATCGTGCACGTCGCCTTTGACAGTGGCCATGATGACCTTGCCCTTGGCCTTGCGCTCGGCTTCGGGAAGGAGGTCTTTTTCCGCCTCGATATAAGGAATGAGGTGAGCGACGGCTTTCTTCATGACGCGCGCGGATTTGACCACTTGGGGCAGGAACATCTTGCCGCTGCCGAACAGGTCGCCGACGACATTCATGCCGTCCATAAGCGGGCCTTCGATCACCTCGATAGGTCGCCCGCCAGCCTCGGCCGTAGCGGCGCGCATCTCTTCGGTATCGGGGACGATATGCGCGTCGATCCCTTTGACGAGCGCGTGTTCGAGCCGCTTTTCAACCGCCCAGCCGCGCCATTCCTCGGCCGCTTTTTCATCGGCAACCGATTTGCCCTTATAGCTTTCGGCAAGGTCGATGAGCCGCTCCGTCGCATCGTCGCGGCGCATCAGGATCACATCCTCGCACGCCTCACGCAATTCGGGATCGATCTGGTCATACACGTCAAGCTGCCCGGCATTGACGATGGCCATATCCAGCCCGGCGGGGATCGCGTGGTAAAGGAACACCGAGTGCATCGCGCGGCGCACGGTTTCATTGCCGCGAAAGCTGAAAGAGAGGTTCGAGAGTCCGCCGCTGGTTTTTGCATGGGGACACTGCGATTTGATCTCGCGCACGGCCTCCAGAAAATCCAGGCCATAGCGATTGTGTTCTTCGATGCCCGTGGCGACCGCGAAGATGTTCGGATCAAAGATGATGTCTTCCGGCGAGAAGCCCTCGCCGACGAGCAGGTCATAGGCGCGTTTGCAGATTTCGACTTTGCGCTCTTTGGTGTCGGCCTGTCCGACCTCGTCGAAAGCCATGACGACCACCGCTGCGCCGTAGGCCATGCATTTGCGCGCCTGCTGCAAGAACGGCTCTTCGCCCTCTTTCATGCTGATCGAGTTCACAATCGGCTTGCCCGAAACGCATTTCAGGCCAGCTTCGATCACATCCCATTTGGAACTGTCGATCATCACCGGGACGCGGGCAATGTCCGGTTCTGCCGCGATCAGTTTGAGGAATGTCGTCATGGCATGGACCGCGTCCAGCAGCCCTTCGTCCATGTTGACATCAATCACCTGCGCGCCGTTTTCGACCTGCTGGCGGGCGACCTCGACGGCGGCGGGATAATCGTCCGCCATGATCAGTTTTTTAAACCGGGCGCTGCCGGTGACGTTGGTTCGCTCACCAATGTTGATGAAGCGCGCGCTGGTGCTCTGCTGGGTCATCAGGCGGCGACCACAAACGGTTCAAGCCCGGCCAGACGCATGGCCGCATCGGGTGAAGGAACGGCGCGCGGGTCCAGCCCCTCGACCGCCTGCGCGATGGCTGCGATATGTTCCGGAGAGGAGCCGCAGCATCCGCCCAGAATGTTCGCCTGACCATTCTCCGCCCAAAGCTTCACAAGGCCAGCGGTGGTTTCCGGAAGTTCGTCATATTCGCCCAGTTCGTTGGGCAGGCCCGCATTGGGATACGCCATCAACAGCGTGTCGGCGATGGCCGAAAGCGCCTGTATGTGCGGGCGAAGCTGGTCCGCGCCAAAGCTGCAATTCAGCCCGATGGTAACGGGGTTGGCGTGGCGCACGGCATACCAGAATGCCTCGACCGTGTGGCCGGACAGATTGCGCCCGGACAAATCGGTAAGCGTCATCGAAATCATCACCGGCACGTCGCGGCCCAGATCTGTTTCAAGCTGCTTGCACGCCATGATCCCGGCCTTGGCATTGAGGGTATCAAACACGGTTTCGATCAGGATGAAATCGCAGCCCCCCTCGATCAGCGCAGCGGCCTGCGCTTTGTATACGGCGGTGAGCTCATCAAAATCGATCTCGCGGTAGCCGGGGTCTTCGACATCCGGGCTGAGCGACAGAGTCTTGTTTGTCGGACCGATTGCTCCTGCGACAAAGCGCGGCTTGCCATCTTTGGCAGCGTATTCATCGGCCAGTTCGCGCGCGATTTTCCCGCTTGCGATGTTGATCGCGGCAACCTGGTCCTCAGCGGCATAATCCGCCTGACTGATGCGGTTGGCAGAGAACGTGTTGGTTGAAATGACGTCCGATCCGGCATCCAGATAGGCTCGCGTAATGTCGCGGATGACATCGGGCCGCGTCAGGGCGAGGATATCGTTGTTGCCTTTCTGATCCGCATCTAGCCCGAGGTCGCCGGCATAATCCTGCTCGGTCAGCTTGCGGTTCTGGATCTGCGTCCCGAATGCGCCATCAAAGATAAGCACCCGCTCGGCAGCGGCAGATTTCAGGGCTTCGCGCGCGCTCATGCGGCTTCTTCGACGGGGCGTTTGCCGAGCATGTGGCAGATCGCATAGGCAAGCTCTGGCCGGTTGAGCGTGTAAAAGTGCAGATCGCGCACGCCGCCTGCATACAAACGCCGGCACAGCTCTGCGGCGATGGTCGCCGCGACAAGTTTGCGCGCGGCAGGCTTTTCATCCAGCCCTTCGAATAGGCCGTCCATCCAAGCGGGTATTTCCGCCCCGCACGCGCCTGCGAATTTGCGCGCCTGCGCGACATTGGTGACCGGCAGAATGCCCGGCACGACCGGTGCGTCGATGCCGGTGGCCGCCAGCTTGTCACGAAAGGCGAAGAATTTGTCAGCGGAGAAAAAGAACTGGGTGATCGCCCGGCTCGCGCCTGCATCCAGCTTACGCTTAAGATTTTCGATATCGGCCTGAGGGCAGTCGGCATCGGGATGCGTTTCAGGGTAGGCCGCGACCGAGATTTCAAAATCGGCAATCCCTTTCAGTCCGGCGACCAGATCGGCGGCGCTGGCGTAGCCCTGCGGATGCGCGACGAAGGGCGCGCCCGGCTCGCCCGCGTCACCGCGCAGGGCGACTATGTGGCGCACGCCAGCTTCCCAATATTGCTCCGCCACTTCGCGGATTTCGTCTTTGGACGCCCCGACGCAGGTGAGGTGAGCCGCCGCCGGTATGCGCGCCTCGCCAATGATGCGCTCGACCGTCGCGTGGGTGCGTTCGCGGGTGGACCCGCCCGCGCCATAAGTGACCGAGACGAAGCTGGGAGACAGCGGTTTGAGCTGCTGCACAGCGTCCCACAATTGCTCTTCCATCTTTTCCGATTTCGGCGGGAAGAATTCGAAACTGACATCGACATCGCCGGGCAGGCCGGAAAACAGCGGCGTGTCTACGGCAGTGCGGGCTTCGTGCAGTTGATCGAGCGTGGGAGTCATGACGTTTGCTCTTTGGTGAGTGATTTGGGGAGGGAGGGATGCGGGTTTTCGCGGCGCTTGCCGATCCAGATTTTCACGATCAGTTCACCGCCATCCAGCGCAACCGGATCACGGGCGGTAAAACCGCTCGATTGCAGAAACTCGCGCATCTGGCGGTCCGAAAAGCCAAGGCGTGCGTGTTGGTGACGGGTGCGCAATTCTTCCCGGTCGTGGCTCGCAAAATCGACGATTGCAATCCGTCCGCCAGCGCGAATGACACGCGCTGCCTCGGCCAGCGGGAGCGCGGGGTCTTGGGCGAAATGGAGCACCTGATGCAGCAACACCGTGTCAAACGTGGCGGCGGCGAACGGCAATTCCGAAAAATCGCCCTGCACCAGCTCTATTCGTGCGGTTGGCAAGTGCTGCAATTTCGCGCGGGCGACACGCAACATTTCAAGATTGCGGTCAAACGCGACAACGCGCTCTGCCTCATCTGCAAAGAATTCCGCCATGCGGCCTGTCCCGGTGCCGATATCCAGCACCGCACCAAGCGGGGCATCCGATAATGCGCCCGCCAGCTTTTCCTCAACCTGCGCGTCAGGGCTATGAAGCGCGCGCAGATCATCCCAGTCGCCTGCATGCCGCGCGAAGTAATCGCCCGCCAATTCTTCGCGCGCGTCGCGGATTGCGGCTAGCTTGCGCCGGTCCGCCTGGCAAATATCGGCAAATTCTGAATTCTCGCGCTCGGCAACGACAAGCAATTGATCGATTGCCGTTACAATCGCATCGGCATCATCTGATCCGCTGGTGGAGCGCAGGAACACCCAGCTGCCCTCGCGCCGGCGCTCTGCCAATCCCGCGTCGCACAAAATGCCGACATGGCGCGACACGCGCGGCTGGCTTTGCCCCAGAACCTGCGCCAATTCACCCACCGCCAGTTCCATAGTGCCCAGCAGCCGCGCGATGCGCAGCCGGGTGGGATCGGCCAGAGCCTTGAAGATGGTTTCGACGTTCACACGGGCGGATATAAAGACATTTTTATATCTGTAAATGCCCTCTATAAAACGCATAGATAGACGCACAAATCGCGCCGTATTGCGAAATAATCTTGCATTCACCTGCGCCCGTGCCGACACCTCGATCAAGAGACGCGGGCGGACCTGCGCATTCGCGAGGATGATTGATGAAGCTTGGTTGCTGCTATTACCCGGAGCATTGGCCCGAACATATGTGGGCAGACGATGCGCGGCGGATGGCGGAAATGGGCCTTTCTCTGGTGCGGATCGGGGAATTTGCGTGGAGCCGGATAGAGCCGGAACAGGGCCGCTTTGACTGGGATTGGCTGGACCGCGCGGTGGATGTTCTGCACCGGGCGGGCTTGCAGATAATCATGGGCACGCCGACCGCTACACCGCCAAAATGGCTGGTGGACCAGATGCCCGACATGGTTGCAATCGACCAAGAGGGGCGCCCGCGCGGATTTGGATCGCGGCGGCATTATTGCTTCTCGCATGAGGGTTATCGCGCGCAATCGCGGCGCATCACGTCCGCCATAGCGCAGCGGTTTGGCGATCATCCCGCAGTCGTAAGCTGGCAAACCGATAACGAATATGGCTGTCATGACACCGTGCTCAGCTTTTCGAGCGCAGCGGCAGCGCGGTTTCGTAAATGGCTGGAAGCGCGATACGAAACGCCGCAGGCTCTCAATGCTGCATGGGGTAATGTGTTCTGGAGCATGGAATACCTGTCCTTTGACGAGGTAGACCCGCCGCATCTCACAGTGACCGAGGCGAACCCTGCGCACTGGCTGGATTACCGCCGCTTCGCTTCGGACGAGGTTGCCAGTTTCAACCGGGAGCAGGTCGACATCCTGCGCAAACATTCACCCGGACGCGATATCACGCACAATTTTATGGGGTTCTTCACCGAATTCGATCATCACGCCCTTGGCCGCGATCTGGATGTGGCAACGTGGGACAGTTACCCGCTCGGTTTCCTGGAGCAGTTCTGGTTCGGGGAAGATGACAAGCGCGATTACCTGCGTCAGGGCCACCCCGATATCGCCGCGTTTCACCATGACCTTTATCGCGGATGTTCGGCGGGCCGCTGGGGCGTGATGGAACAGCAGCCTGGCCCGGTTAACTGGGCGCGCTATAACCCGGCCCCGCTTCCGGGAATGATCGCATTGTGGACGCTGGAGGCATTTGCCCACGGCGCGGAATTCACAAGCTATTTTCGCTGGCGTCAGGCTCCCTTTGCGCAGGAACAAATGCACGCCGGATTGCTCAGGCCCGATAGCGGCGAGGCGGAGGCTGCCGACGAAGTGCGCGGTGCCGCCGCGCGCATTGCGGAGGTAGGCCCGCAGCAAACAGTGCGCGCGCCTGCGGCTCTGGTGTTTTCTTACGAGGCGGCGTGGGTGTGCGGCATCCAGCCGCAAGGTCAGAGCTTTCGGTATCTGGAATTGGCGTTTGAGTGGTATTCGGCGCTCAGAAAACTTGGAATTGATGTCGATATCGTATCGCCGGACGCGCCGCTTCACGATTATTCGATGGTGCTCGTCCCGACGCTGCCCGTTGTGCCGGAAGGGTTCGCAGAGCGTCTTCAAGCGCTTGATTGTCCGGTCCTCATCGGCCCGCGATCCGGCAGCAAGACCCCGAATTTCGCGGTCCCTTCCAACCTTGCGCCCGGGCCGCTTCGCATGATTTTGCCGCTGATGGTTGCGCGGGTTGAGAGCCTGCGCAGCGGCATTACAGAAGAAGGGGACGGGTTCGGGGTCACGCGCTGGCTGGAACAGGTCAATGCAGATTGCGGCGCGGAATACACGTTGAAAGACGGGCGCGGCGTGGTCTTTCACAATGACAATTACCGCTATCTTGCCGGATGGCCGGACCGCGCTTTGCTGACCGATCTCATAAGCCAGATGGCGGCAGAGGCGGATGTGAAAACGCGCCTTCTGCCGAAAGGGCTGCGCATTCGCCGCACGGCGACGCACCTGTTTGCTTTCAATTATTCCGCGTCGCCGGTCCGTTTCGATCTGACCGGCGAAACGATCGGCGCCGCCTCGGTTTCGATCACTCCGCTCGGCTCATGATCGCTTGCCAACAGGTGCGCAGCCAGACATGGGCAAAGGCATGATTGAAACCCGCAAATATGCGATAATCGGCTGCGGCATGATGGGCCGCGAGCATATGCAGAACCTTGCGCTGGTCGATGGTGCGGACCTTGTCGCGGTTGCCGATCCCGACGCCGGATCGCGGGAAGCAGCTGGCGATCTGGCGGGCAAGCTGGGCCAGCAGGTGCAGCTGTTTGAAGACGCAGATACAATGCTTGGCGCGGTAAAGCCCGACGCCGTCATCATCGCCTCTCCCAATTTCACTCATTTCGATGCGGTGAAGCCGGTGATGGAAACAGGCGCGGCGGTGCTGCTGGAAAAACCGATGTGCACATCGGTTGAAGACGCTGAAAAGCTGGTGAGGGCCGCCCGCGATTATCCAGGCCTGTTCTGGGTCGGACTGGAATACCGTTACATGCCGCCTGTCACCCGCTTTATCGAGCGGCTGCACGCAGGCGAAGCGGGCGATATCAAGATGCTGGCCATTCGCGAGCACCGCTTTCCGTTCCTCGTCAAAGTGGGCGACTGGAACCGCTTCAACCGCAACACCGGCGGAACGCTGGTGGAAAAATGCTGCCATTTCTTCGACCTGATGCGCCACATCCTTCGCGATGAACCGGTGCGCATCTTCGCCAGCGGCGCACAGGATGTGAACCATCTGGACGAGCGGTATGATGGCGAGATGCCCGACATTATCGACAACGCTTTTGTGATGGTCGATTTTGCAGGCGGTGCCCGCGCGGTGCTGGACCTTTGCATGTTTGCCGAGGGGTCGGAGCAACAGGAAGAAATCAGCGCTGTCGGCCCGGTTGGCAAGATGGAAGTCAAATTGCCTGTAGGCGAGGTGACATGGTCGCCGCGTGACAAGTCGGGACCGTTCGTCAGCCACATCGAAACACCGTCCGATGCGCTGGCAGCCGGCGATCATCATGGCGCGACATTCTTCCAGCAGCGCGATTTTCACGCTGCGCTGGTGGATGGCACCGCGCCGCTCATCAATGCGCGCGACGGGTACCGCTCGGTCGTGATGGGCGCCGCCGCGCAGCAAAGCATCAGCACCGGCCAGCCGGTCGATATCATATTCAACGACAAGGATTGATCATGCCAACAGACATGCCGCCCGTCGGTTTCGGCCTTTGGAAAATCCCGCGGGAAGAAACAGCGAACTGCGTCGTGGAGGCCGTGCGCGCAGGATATCGCCATTTCGACAGCGCAGCGGATTACGGCAACGAAATCCAGACCGGCGAAGGCCTGGCGCGGGCGATGTCCGATGCGCTGGTAACCCGCGATGATCTGTGGATCACGTCCAAACTTTGGAACACCTTCCACGCGCCCGAACATGTCGAAGAGGCGTGCCGCAAATCGCTTGACGATCTGGGCCTGGACTACCTCGATCTGTACCTCGTTCATTTTCCCATCGCGCTGGAATACGTGCCCATTGCAGAGCGGTATCCGCCCGAATGGGTGCACGATCCCGATGCCGCCAATCCCGCAATGAAGCGAGCGTCGGTGCCATTGCACGAGACATGGGCCGCGATGGAGGCGCTGGTGGACGCGGGCCTCGTAAAACGGATCGGCGTCTGCAATTACAATTCGGGTCTGCTGCATGATTTGATGAGTTATGCGCGGATCAAACCTGCGGCGCTGCAGATCGAATCCCACCCCTATCTCACGCAGGAGCGACTTATCAGGCTGGCCCGTGATTACAGTCTGGATGTAACCGCGTTTTCTCCGCTTAGCGCGCAAAGCTATTTTGAGCTGGATATGGCAGCAGAAGGGGAAAGTCTGCTTGGAGCCGCGCCTGTCATGGTGGCTGCTCAGGCGCATGGTAAAACACCGGCGCAGGTCTTGCTGCGCTGGGGGATTCAGCGCGGGACGGCGATCATTCCGAAAACGACGAAGTCTGAGCGGATGCGCGAGAATATCGACATTTTCGATTTTGAACTTTCGCAGGTGGAAATGGCCGCGATCAGCGCGCTTAACCAGAACCGCCGGTTCAACGATCCGGGCACCTTCACCGAAGCGGCGTTCGGCGCTTTCCATCCGATTTACGATTGAAAAGGCTCTGAGACTATGACCCAGCCCGCCTTTCCTGCCATTATCGAAGGTAGCGGCGATCTCGCCGCGTTTTTGACGGCCAACAAACAGGACGTCGATGCCGCGCTCGCCAATGCCGGGGCGCTGCTGTTTCGCGGTTTTGACGTGGGCGATCCGCAGGCATTCGATGCGGCGGTTGAGGGGTATGGGGAGCCGGGCTTTACTTACGAAGATTCGCTTTCCAACGCCGTGCGCACCAATGTTACGCCGCGCGTGTTCACCGCGAACGAAGCGCCGCCTTCGACCGAGATTTTCCTGCATCACGAAATGGCGCAGACACCGCTTTATCCAAGCAAGCTGTTTTTTTATTGCGAAATCGCCCCGGACAGCGGCGGTGCAACGCCGCTATGCCGGTCCGACTGGGTGCTGGCAGAGCTTGAAAAACATGCGCCCGGCTTTGTGACCCGTGCCGAGAAGGAGGGCGTGCGATACACCAACGTGATGCCGGGCTGCGATGATGCAGGATCGGGTCAGGGGCGCAGCTGGCGCAGCACCTTGAGTGTATCCACACGCGAAGAGGCCGAGGCGCGCCTCACGGTTCTTGGCTATTCATGGGAATGGCAGACGGATGACAGCTTGCGCGCGACCACCCCCGCCCTCCCCGCCATTCGCACAATTTCCGATGGACGGCGGACATTTTTCAACCAGTTGATCGCGGCCTTTCGCGGATGGGCAGACAGCCGCAACGATCCCAATCGCGCGATTACTTTCGGCGATGGCAGCCCGATCACTGCCGGGGATATGGCCCCGGCAATCGCGGTCGCCGATGAATTGACGGAGGATCTGGCATGGCAGGCGGGCGACGTCGCCTTGGTTGACAATTTTCTAGTCATGCATGGTCGCCGCCCATTCTCTGGCAAACGCCGTGTGCTGGCCTCGCTGATCGCCTAGGCTGCGCGGCGGCGCGCGGCTGTCAGCCAAACCGCCGCATTGCCGATTATTAGCGCGCCGATCAGTGCAGCAAAGACCGCGCCCGGCCCGTCTGCGCTTGCGGCACCCAGCGGCGAAAACAGAAGATAGGCCGCGATTACACAGCTGAACAGTGTAACGGCCAGCGGCTTTGCAAAATGCCACGGCGTCATGTCCACTTGCTCGTTCCGGGTAAAGCACCATGCTTCCTTGCGCGGGGCAAGCGATCCGCACGCGAGCATGATTGCGACCTCGACAACAAACAGGATCGCATATTGATGGATGAAATGCAGCGTCACTGCATCTTCCAGCACAAACCGCAGCACCGCGTAGGTGACGACGTGAAACACGATCACGACCTTCGCGCCCAGCGCCGGAACTCGTGCAGTGAACAGGCCCACAATCACGATGACAACGGTCGGAATGTTGTAAAAGCCGGTGAAGATGCGGATGATCTGCCACAGCCCCTCCGGCGCGAGCGCAAGCATGGGCGCAACCACGAAAGAGAACAGCGCGATCACAACGCTCGCGATCTTGGCCACGCGCACAAGCTGCGTATCGCTTGCCCTGCCGCCCATTGCGGGCGCGTAAACATCCAGACTGAAGAGGGTGGCGGCGCTGTTGAGCAACGAGTTGAATGAACTGAACACAGCGCCAAGCAGCACGGCGAGGAAAAAGCCGGAAAGATAGACCGGCAGCACATCGCGGATCAGGCGCGGATACGCCTCGTCAATTGTGCCCAGCCCTGGTCCATAAAGATGAAACGCGATCACGCCGGGGATCATCATCATGAATGGCACGAGGATTTTGAAAAAGCCGGAAAACAGCACACCCTTTTGCCCTTCGGCAAGGCTTTGCGCGCCAAGCGTTCTCTGGATCACATATTGATTGGTGCACCAGTAAAACAAGTTCGCAAAAATCATGCCGGTGAAGATCGTGCCGAACGGCGTCGGGTCGGATGCCGAACCGATGGCATTCAGTTTTTCCGTGTTTTCGGTGGTCAGCTGCGTCAGGCCTGCACCGAAGTCTCCGCCCCCCAACGCGATCAGGCCAAACACCGGGACAAGAATGCCGATGATCAGCAGTCCTATGCCGTTCAGCGTATCCGAGATTGCAACCGCTCTTAGCCCGCCGAAAACCGCATAGATTGAACCGGTCACTCCGATCACGACCACCATCGCGACCAAAGCCTCAAAATCTCCGAGCCCGGTCAGGGCGGGCACATCGAACAGTGCGATGACCGCAAGGCTGCCTGAATAAAGCACGCTGGGAATGGTGACGAGGCCGTATCCCAGCATGAACAGCACCACAGACATTCGCCGCACAGTCGGGTCGAAACGGTCATTGAGGAACTGCGGCAGCGTGGTGAAAGCGCCAGCAAGATATCTGGGCAGGAAGACCAAAGCCATCGCGATGGTCGCCACCGCTGCCGTCACCTCCCACCCCATGCTAGACATGTTGAACCCGTACGCCGATCCGTTCAGCCCGATCAGCTGTTCTGCCGAAAGGTTCGTCAGCAGCAGGGACCCTGCGATGAAGGTCGCCCCCAGGCCGCGCCCGGCGAGGAAATAGCCGTCTTTCGTATCTGCGGTTCCGCGCGTTTTATACCAGCTGATCCAGCCGACCAGCCCCATGAAGAACGCGCAGCTTGCCAGCGTGAAAATAAGGTTGTCACCGGTCACGGCCTGTCGCCCTCGTCCAAATCCGCAAGCAGCGTCTCGTAATGCTCACCGAGCGTGTCTTCGCCAAACTCGGGCGTCAGTTCATCGCGGTATGTGCCGGTTTGAGAATCGAACACAAGCATGCTTTGGGTGGCGTAATATTTGGCGATCCGCGCATATTCCGCCTTTTCAGCGAACCAGCCTGAAAACGGCGCACCAATCGACAGCAGCCGCGCTGCCGCATCAAACATGGCGGGCGAAATCGACCGGAATTTCGGCTCAAGGCCAGCCTTGGCAAAGATCAGCTCGCCCTGTTCTCGAAGCGAAATCGCCGGTCCGGGTCCGCCAATTGGGAGCACCTGATTGCGCGAGGCACTGCCGGAAACGCAATCTGCAACGAAGCGAGCAAGGTCGCGGTCACTGATCGGCTTGCACCGTGTCAGCTCTCCGTTGCCGAAAAGCAGAAAGGCTTTTCCCTTTGCGACGCGCGCGACCTGACCGGAGAGTGATTTGAAATATGCCGTGGGGCGAACGATGGTGTGGTCAATCGCGCTCGCGATCAGTTCTGCCTCGAATGCAAGTTTGGCATGTTGAAACGCGAGCTGCGGTTTCTGCACACAGATTGCAGACAGCAGCACGAAATGCTGCGCGCCGCCCGCCACGGCAGCGCCCAGCAGGTTGGCGTTGGCCTGATAATCAACTGCGAGCGCATCTTTTGGGGAGCCACTGCGCGAAGCGATGCAGGATACGACCGTATCGATATCGCCGATCTGTAATCCATCAGACAGCTCTGAAAGAAAAACATTCGCCCCAGCTTTTTCCAGCGATTCTGCCGCCGCGCGGCCCGATGCGCTGTCGCGCAAAATGCAGGTCACGGCGTGCCCATCGGCCAGCAACGCGGCCGCCGTCGCCCGGCCAATCGTGCCGCTGGCTCCGGCCACCAAAACCCTAAGATGCTGCGCCCCGTCCTTCACGGGACGAGGCCTTAGCGCATCACCACAGGACGATATAGAGGCCGACGAGAATCGCTACTGTGGTTGCAGCGAGCGTGTTGAACAGCGGAGTTGTGCCAAAGGCGATATCTTTGAGCTGCACGGTCCGTTCTTCTTCCGGCGCGCCTGTCATCCGCGACACGATTGCCGCAGTAACGATGCCGACAACGAACACGATCCATATCCGCACCACGAATGGCAGATCAGGGAACGCCGCATTGACGATAAGGTTGAGCACGACCGAGCCAACGAGCGCGGTGTAAGCACCGACGGTGTTGGCCTTTTTATCAAAGAAGCCCAGCAGGAAGACAATGACGATGCCCGGTGCGATATAGCCGGTGTATTCCTGAACCGTCTGGAACGCGCTTTCAAAACCGCCGATAAATGGACGCGCCAGCACCAGCGCAATCGCCATCGCTACAAAAGCGGAGATCCGCCCGACGGTGACGTAATGCTGTTCGGCGCGGTCTGGCCGCGCGCTGCGATACAAATCCATCGTGAAGATCGTCGAGATCGAATTCATCATCGATGCGAGCGAGGAAACCACGGCGGCAATCAACGCCGCGAACACCAGTCCGCGCAGACCCGCTGGTGCAAAGCCCATCAGTTCACCGTAAGTCCGGTCCGATGAAGCAGAAAGCGCGGCTGCATTGAGATCGCCCTGCTGCGCAAGGATCACCGCAGCGATGCCGGGAACCACCACGATAAATGGCACCAGCAGTTTTAGAAACGCGGCAAATGCCAGCCCCTTTTGCGCCTCGCCAAGGTTTTCTGCGCCAAGCGCGCGCTGGATGATATACTGGTTGAACCCCCAATAGCTGAAATGCAGCACCCACAATCCGCCCAGGATTGTCCAGATACCCGGCAGGTCGAAATAGGCCGGATGGTCCTCATCCAAGATCATTTCAAAATGGCCCGGCATTTCCTGCATCAGGAACGCCATGCCCCCGGCAGCGCCATCTGCTGGCAGCGCGTCGAGCGCAAACCACGTGATCGCCAGACCGCCGATGATCAGAATGACCACCTGAATAATGTCCGTGAGCGCCACCGCTTTCAGCCCGCCATAGAGCGAATACAGCGCAGCGAACGCCGCCAGCGCCATCATCGATCCCATGACGCCCCAGCCGGTGAGCGAGTCCACTGCCAGCCCGCCGAGCCACAGCACTGTTGTAAGGTTCACGGCCGTATAAAGCGCGACCCAGAACACGCTCATGAGGTTTTTCACACCCTCGCCGTACCTCTGGTTGAGGAATTGCGGCATGGTGTAAATCTTGCGTTTCAGAAAGATCGGAAGGAAGTATTTCGCCACAATCAGCAGGACGATCGCCGCCTGCCATTCATACGCTGCAATCGCGACGCCAACGGCAAACCCCTGTCCAGATTGGCCAATGATCTGCTCTGCCGAGATATTGGATGCGATCAGCGATGCACCGATAGCCCACCACGGCAGCGCGCGCCCGGCGAGGAAGTAATCTTCCGTGTTCTTTTCATGCCCCGCAGGTTCGCGGCTTACGAATAGCGCTATGCCCAGCAATGCAAGCGCATAGCCCGCAATGATGATGATATCGATGGTCTCGAGTGTCACGTTGCATACTCCCCCACAGGCTCTGGCTCTTTGCGGCCCTCACCCGATCCGTTGTTATTATCAGCTCAGAATGAGCATTCTGCCCCCTCGGCAGCGTCTTCCTGGGCAATCTCGTAAACCTGCATGGCGAACGGCGCATCGGACCGGATCGTCAGCGCATTGCCAAGCCCCGCGATACAAGCTGGCGTCAAAACCATTTCGCGCCAGCCCTTACCCGCTGCGACGGAGAATTCCTGCGTCACGTCCAGGGTGCTGCCGCCGCTGGCAATCACAACCGGGCCTGCCGGGCGCTGCTGCACCTGATAGGTGATACGGAATGCATTGCCGCCTTGCGGGCCGCTTAGGTCGAGTGCGGTTCCGGGACCGAAAGTGATGGCGCGCGCATCTTCCTGCGCGTTGCGGTCAATCCCGCGCGCGGCGATGCCGCCAGCCTCTCCGCGAAGATCGGGAAGTTCGGTGCCTTTGGACAGCGCCTTTACCCGGTCGGCAAGCCGGCCTGCGGTGAACCAGTCCGATCCGCCGCCAGCCGTCAGCGCAGCGCATTCTTCGCTGAGCATGGGCAGCGGCGCGGCGCTATCCAATGATGCGCCAAAACCAACCGGGAATAGCGCGCCTTCTGCGCTGTTGAGCGGGGCGCCGTTGCAATCGGAAGGCCAGCTGAACGAAAGTTTGCCTGTGGCCGGCACATTGCCAAACAGCACGTCGGCCACCCCTGCGCCTTCGCTGCCGGGCAGCCATGCCGCGACGAACGCATCGGCCACGTTAAGCTCGCGGTTGACCCACATCGGGCGGCCCGAGAGGAACACCGCGACGGTAGGCACGCCCTCAGCCTTGAACTTGCGCAGCAATTCCAACCCTTCGGCGTCGCGGTAAGCCAGGTCTTTCCGGTCACCGACAAATTCTGCGTAGGGTTCCTCGCCAAAGATGACGATCGCCGCGTCCGGCTTGGCCGAACCGGCAATCTCGCCATCTTCTGCAAGGAACGCGCTGCTGCCGCCTTGCGCTGCGACATCCTTGATCCCTTGAAGGATGGATGTCGCGCCGGGGAAGCTGGCATTGGTCAGCTCGCCGCCGCCTTGCCAAGTAATGGTCCAGCCGCCCGATTGCTGCGCGATGCTATCGGCTGCGCTGCCCGCAACAGCGATGTTCGCCCCGCTTTTCAGTGGGAGCACGCCGGTGTTTTTGAGCACGACCATCGATTTCGCTACCGCTTCGCGCGCAATCGCGCGGTGTGCGTCGGAACCAAGCAAATCCCAGCGTCCGCCATATGTTCGCTGCGACGGCGCGACCTCTCCGCCCAAGATACCGGCGCGCTGTTTCAGCCGGAGAACGCGCCCGACCGCCTCGTCAATGCGCGCAAGCGGGATTGTCCCGTCACGCACCTGCGCCAGAGTGTTCTCGTAAAGACCTTTCCAGTCTTCGGGCACCATGTAGACATCCAGCCCGGCGATCATCGCCTGCGGACAATCGGTGTTCGTGCATCCCTTGATCTGTCCGTGACCGTTCCAGTCCCCGACGACCAAGCCTTCAAATTGCATTTCATCGCGCAGCAAATCTGTCAGCAAAGCCTTGTTGCCGTGCATCTTCTTGCCATTGATCGAGTTGAAGCTGGCCATCACCGACCCCAGCCCCGCTTCGATTGCGGGCGGATAGGGCGTTACGTGAATGCGTTTAAGATCCTCGATATTGCCGTTGACTTCGCCCTGATCGACGCCTTGCGCTGTGCCGCCATCGCCAAAGAAATGCTTTGCCGTGGCGATCACATGACCATCACCCAGAAAGCCTACCGTACCCGGCTGGCCCTGCAACCCTTCCACCATGGCGATGCCCATCTGGGCAACGCGCGCGGGGTCTTCGGAATAGCTTTCGTAGGTCCGGCCCCAGCGATCATCGCGGGCCACAGCCACCGTCGGAGCGAACGTCCAGTCGATGCCCGTTATTTCGATTTCGAGCGCAGTCGCCGCGCCGATGCGGCGGATGAGATCGGCATCGCCCGTCGCGCCAAGGCCGATATTGTGCGGAAAGATCGTCGCACCGATTACGTTCGCGTGGCCGTGCACCGCATCGGTGCCCCAGATCGTGGGAATTACCGGCTCGTCCCCGTCCAGTGGGCCTGTCGAGGCCTCCCAGAACTCGTCAGCCAGTTTCAACCAGTCTTCGGCAGGGGCAAAATCATTGTTGTAAGGGCCGGAATTGCCGCCGTTCAGAACCGTGCCAAAGCGATATTTTTCGACATCGGTTGGCGTGATCGAGGAAATGTCAGGCATGATGAGCTGCGCGACTTTTCGCTCCAGCGACATGCGCGAAAGCAGGTCCGCGATTTGCTGCTCATCGGCGGATAGCGCCGTATCGGGTGGCGAAGTGTTCGCCGCTGCGCCCGCCGAGGTTTGAACCGGGGTTCCGGCGCATGCAGAAAGCAGCCCAACACTGGCACTTGCAGCCAGCAGCCGCACAAAAGTACGCATTTCGGTAGTGTCCCTCCCAAGACATGGCACGTTCTTCGAAAACCCGATATGAGAACGTTCACAATATCGCTTTGGTCGCATGCGTGAAAGCAAAAATCAAGACTTCATGCACGTCTGGAAACCGTTGCCAACAGGATCGCAGCAAGGCCAGCAAAACACGCAAACAGGACAAAAAGCGCGGAAAATCCGAAACCCGGCACCAATGTAAGGGTGAGCCACGGCATCACGATAGACGGGACGGTGTTGGTAAGGTTGAAAATGCCGAGATCGCGCCCGCGATGCTGCGGCAATGGCAGCACGCGCAAAGTCTGACTGGAATGCAGCGACAAGAACACCGACGCTGAAATGCCGAACAAGACATAGCCCACAATCGCCAGTGGCAGATCGGCGGCTCCTGCCATCGCCGAAAGGCCTACCCCCGCAAAAGCCGCACTCGCTACAAGCGGAGCAAGCGGGCGCTGCACCCGGTCGGACCAGCGCCCCAGAAGCAAGGTGAGCGGCACAGAAACGATCAGCACCGCGCTGAATATATTTGCAGCCGTGTTCTCATGAAAATCGGGCACGATCGAACGCAGCCAGAACAACAGGAAAGCGAACAACCCTGCCTCGGATATCTGCACCAGAAAGCGCGCAATCCACATCTTGCTTACTGCGGAGCGCGATGCGGCTTTTTGGTCCGTGCTCAGGGCTTTTGCAGCAACGGGCCGCATCAGCTCCTCCCGCTCCTTTCCCCGACCAAAAATGACCACGGGCAATACGAGAAGCGCCACCAGAACCACATTAGTCGGCAGCCGGTATTCTGTGGCCACCAGCATCTCGAAGGTGACAAGCGATCCGGCCATTCCGCCAAGTGCGGGCGCGATTGCAAACAATCCGCCTAGCAAACCTTTCTGGCTGTCAGGTACACAGTCGCCCGCCCATGCAAGCAGCGGCGCGAGCATCATGTTCAGCCCGATCTGCCACGCCATTACCAGAACGATCAGCATCTCAACCGATTGCGCCCGGCCAATCGCAACCAGCAATGCGCTGGATATAATCAGGCCGGTGACGATCCACGGAACCCGTGTTCGGGTGCGGTCGCTCACCATCCCGAACGCGATGTTTGCGATGCTGGCGATGATCGCGCCGAAAAACGTTACCCGCGCCAATGCCGGCACGTCTTGCGCGCCTATCAATCCGGTGATTTTCAGCGGCAAAAGGACGGTGAGCAGCGGCACGTAGGCAACCGCTCCGCCGCCCACCGCCAACGCAAGCAGGGCAAGAAACCAAAACGGCTGGCGATCATCGGGCGCGGCGCTGCCTGTCATGGTCACTGCCCGCGCGGCGCAGCGTCAGCCGCGAGCGACCGGTCCGGTAGAGGCGCGCTCCACCAGCTGCGCCGGCACATCGATAACGTCGGTGACCGGCGGCGCTTTACGGGAATTGATCAGGTGCTCCACCGCAATCGAAACCGTTTCTGCGATCGGTTGGTCCACCGCCGACAGCGGCGGCTGGGAAAACCGCACGATGGGTGTGTTGTCGAAAGAGATCAGCGATATATCGCGCGGCACGTGCATCCCGCGGTCACGCGCCACTTCCAACGCGGCGAGCGTCATCTGGTCGCTACTGCCAATGATGGCGGTCAGACCCGGCTCCCGGTGCAGCAACGTGCGCGCCGCCTGAGTGCCGGACTCGTATCCGAAATCGCCGGTTTCGCACAGTCCTTCGGCGCTAAGCCCGTGTTCTTCCATCGCACGGCGCCAACCATCGACGCGCCATGCGCTAAGGCTGTATTGATCCGGCCCGGCGATCATTGCGATCTTGGTATGGCCCAATTCTATCAAGCGCTTTGCCGCGTCGTAAGCTGCGCCTTCATCGCCCATGGTTAGGCGGATGCCCGGCCCGTCATCAGTTGATCCGATCCGGGCAAACGGGATGTTGCGCTGCGCCAGCAGACGTTTGATCTGCACGTTTTCCGAGTGCGGCGGGGTCAGGATTACGCCGTCAGGCTGCAATGCGGAAACGGTGGCGCCCAATTCGCGCTCGACATGATCCGCATGCGTATCGACCAGCTCCACAATCATGCGGTAGCCATGTTTTGAGCAGGTCAGCGTCCCGCCCAGCAGCATCTGGTCCACCCAGTCTGTACCGGTCCGTTCGCGCCAGTCCGACAAAGTGCGTTCGCGGTCATTGATCGCAAGGATCAGGTAGCTGCGCGACCCGCTCATCCTTTGCGCCGCGAGCGACGGAACATAGCCAAGGCGGTCGATCGAGGATTGCACCCGCTCGCGCATTTGCGGGCGGACATTGGGTTCATCGTTGATGACGCGGCTCACGGTTTGCAGGGACACTCCTGCATCCTCCGCAACTTCGCGGATCGTGACTGAATTGCGACGCCTAGCCATGAATGTCCCGTCAATTGCCGCCTTAACCAAACCCCGTCAGGGGCTATAGCAAGGAAATCTAGCCTTGCACGCGGCGACTGCAACTAAATGAGAAAGAGGGGACTCTGCCCCCTGCAAAGCCCCCTCCTCATCTCGTTCGCTTGGTCTCTCCCCTTAGAAATCGAAGCGAGCGAGGAAAGTGAACCGGCGATCATTACGGAACGCCGAGCGGGTGATGCGTGTCCCGTCAAAATCGACCACCTGGCTGGTTTCCGTGATCTCATCGAGCAGGTTCACACCTTGGACGCCCAGTTTGAGATATTCGGTCACCGAATAGAAGATCGAGGCATCGAGCTGCCCGGAATCTTCCTGCCAGATTGGCGAGAACGGGAAGATGTCATCACGCGGTGTGATCAGGAATTCCGACCGCCAGTTATATGCAGCACGCGCTGCGAACGGTCCTTTTTCATAAAAAACCGTCGCGTTGAACGAATGCTTCGAAATGCCTGCCAGCGGTTGCTGGTCGACAAACGCACCGCCGCCCAGTTGGTCAGACGCCGATGTGATGGATGATTGCCCCACTGCCGAAAGGTTCGGGTTGGAGAAATCGCTG
Organism: Erythrobacter sp. MTPC3; assembly: GCF_042854385.1. Lineage (NCBI taxonomy): Bacteria > Pseudomonadati > Pseudomonadota > Alphaproteobacteria > Sphingomonadales > Erythrobacteraceae > Erythrobacter > Erythrobacter sp. MTPC3. The sequence goes on along the minus strand of NZ_BTGP01000002.1, from coordinate 330,968 downwards.
CCATCGACGTACGTGTACGTGCCCTGGAAACCCAGCCCGTCGAGCGGGCCCGGAAGGAAATCGAAAGTTTGCTGGTAGGCAAGCTCGAAACCCTTCAGCAATCCGCTCTGCGCGTTGGTCGGCCCTTCGACGGCAACGACAACCGGCACACTCGCTTGGTAAGTAACCGTATCGAAATCGGTATCAATGAACCCGTCGACATCTTTCAGGAAGCCGGACAGGGTGATCGAACCCACATCGTCGAAATACCATTCGACCGACAGGTCGTAGCTCCAGATATCAACCGGAAGCAGGTTCCGGTTACCGGTCGAAAGCGCGAACAGCGGACCGTTTGCCAGCGCATCAGCGCCCGCATTTGCCAGTGCAACGGTGTTATCGCCAATCCCGCCGCCAGCTCGGAACAGCTGAAGATCGGGGCGTGCGATGTTACGCGAAGCCGCTGCACGGAACAGCAGCCCGCCACCTACATCAAGCTTGGCATTGAAGCTTGGCAGCCAATGATCGAAAGTGATGTCACGGTCATCGACTAGGACTTCGCCTGTAAATGCCGAGGCAAATTCAGCCAATCGGGCATCCGAAAGCGCACAAATACCGGCAAGGCTGATCGGCGGGGGAGCATTGCTTCCACCCGGGCTACAGCCGACGGTCAATTCCGACACCTGCACGACGCCATCACCATTGCCGCCGCCAACTTGCACGCCGTTTTCAATGACTGGTGTGTCAAAGCGGCTTGGGTCCGGCAGGCCGATCTGGCCCCGCGTGCTGATTTCGGTTTCGACATAGCGAAGACCGAAATTGCCCTCGAGATTCCAACCATTGTTGAAGTCATGCCCGAAATCGATCCGGGCGTAGGCTGCCTTGGTCGTCTCAGCAACGACCGACACTTCGCCGGGGCAGAACACGCCTTCGATATCACAAGGCACAACTTCGCCAGTCAATTCATCGGCAAAGAAACGGCCGTTGACGCCATAATTGAAACGCTCTGGCGACTGGCCGAATTCCTGGACTTCCGCGAATTGCTGATCGGTCAGGCCCGACAGATACTCGCCAAGGAAATCATCCCCGCCGAAATAGAACGCGCCGCCATTCTGGATCGGGACGGGCGAATTGCCGCGCTGGAAATTATCTCCGAACGGAGTGCGGTATTGCGAGAAGCCCGGGAATTCATCGACGAAGGCGCCGCCTGCAATCGCGGATTCCTGACCCGGCAGGCCGGTGTAATACCGTCCCGGAATGAAGCCGTTGCCGAACGGACCCGGACCGCTGGCACCGCAGCCAGACCCTTCACCCCATGGCGCACAGCCTGCGCGGCCCGCCCACGGAGCGGACAAGTTGCCCCAGGTGCTGAAATTGGTGTTGCGGGTGGTGCGATCACGGTCTGCCCAGCGCGCGCCGAAACGCGCAGCTTTGAAGAAGCCTTCGTCGCTGATGTCGTATTCGGCATCAAAACGCAGGCTGTCGAGGCCGCCCTCGTTCTGCTCTCGGCTATCAAGACCAAACCAGTAATAGGTGTTGAAACCGGACGTGAAGTAATCCGCCTCTGCCCCCGGAGGCGCGAGGAACTGGATGTTCGGAACGCTGCCAGTGAGGTCAAGATCGATGTTAGCCCAGGTGCTGAGAGCACCGAAGACGGAATCGCGCGAAAGATCGGAGCTGATGGTCTGCGCTTCAAAATTGACGCGGAAACGGTCCGTGACATTCCACTGCAGGTCGAGCGAGAAATCTTCCGTGGTGGATTCAAGTCCGCGCTGGAAACGCAGCGAGTCAATCGGAATACCGCCGCGGCCAAATGGCGTTGCATAGGCATCGCCGGGACGCTGCGTCAGGATGCCGCTCTGGAAGATACCGTTTTCGTCGAATTGCAGCGTGCTGCCATCGGCCGCGACCGGGAACAGCAATTCGTCATCGACACGCGCGATTAGCGCGAACTCGTCGGTATCGAATGTGGTATCAGAACGAAGCCATTCAAATGTAGCGATGAAATCGCCGGTCGGATCTTCGTATTGGACCACAGCTGACCATGCCTCGCGGTCACGGTCGAGATCGGTCGAGCGTACGCCAGCACCTTTCGGCACGAGGACCGACCCTTCTGGCGGGAAGTTCGACGCGTCGAAGTTCGAATCGCCAACAAAGCCGCCCGATCCGACGGAAAGAGCGCGCAGACATGGCCCGTCGAGCGAAGCGTCACGGAAACAAGGATCGGCGACCTGCGATGCGTCCGTGCGGCTTTTCAGCTCCGACTTGGCATAGGCAAGCTGGAAGCCGAGCGACCCGGCAGGGCTTTCATATGTGGTTGAACCAAGGACGGAAAATTCAGGCGACCACTCTTCGCGAAGATCACCGTAATTGTATCCGACCGTTCCAGCCAGACGCGTGCCGGGATTGTCGAGCGGCTTGCGCGTGACAAGGTTCACGGTGCCCGAAGGACCGCCCTCGACCATGTCGGCGGTAACGTTCTTGAACACTTCAACCCGGCCAAGCAGCTCTGGCGAGACATCGTTGAAGCTGAGCGTACGGCCGCCCGTTGCGGAAAAGATGTCGCGGCCGTTCAGTTCGGAACGGGCAAACGGCAGACCGCGAATGATAACGCCGGTACCTTCGACCGAGAAACGGTCAGGGTCGGTGGTCTTTTCAAAACGGCCGATCGTGATGCCGGGAATACGCTGAAGCGTTTCAGCAACCGAGCGATCCGGCAATGCGCCGATGTCTTCTGCGGTCACCGCATCGACAAAAGTATCCGAATCCCGCTTGATATTCTGGGCATTCTCAAGCGAAGCACGGAAACCGGTAACGATGATATCGCTGGAATAATCCGCTTCATCAGCAACCTCGGCCTCAGCCGGATCAGTCTGATCTGCATCCTGCGCCATGGCAGGAGCAGCGATCATGGCAGACATCGCTAGACCGGATGCCGTGCTCAACGCGAATAAGCGCCGCGTAGGCGCAATACGTGCCGTGTTCATGTAAGTTATTACCTCCCCAAGACCCCATTTAAGGGTTCATGCCCTTTATGAGCTGTTGCAGGCGTAGCGAAAAATGTTAGCGTTCACAAGAGTTGCAATATATTGTTCACAAAGCGGCGATGCAGTGTGGGATTTTCCCCACACCTGCGATGATGTAGAAGCATAAAAAAGCGCACTGATGAGGATCGAATGGCAATCAAGAATATCGTGATCGTGGGTGGCGGGACCGCCGGATGGATGGCAGCAGCGGCGCTTTCACGCCTGCTTAAAGGAAACCATCTGGCGGTTACCCTGATCGAATCGGAGCAGATCGGCACGGTCGGCGTGGGCGAGGCGACCATCCCTCCGTTCGTCGAGTTCAACGACCTGCTCGATATCGATGAACGCGAAATGCTCTCCGAAGTGCAGGGCTCTTTCAAACTCGGCATCCAGTTCGAAAACTGGAACAAGATCGGTGACAGTTACATCCATCCGTTCGGCGCATACGGCTATCCCATGGGCGGCATCTCGTTCCACCACCTGTGGCACAAACTGGCGCAGAGCGGCGACAACCGCCCTATTCAGGTCTTCAATGTCGAAACAATGGCAGCGTATTTCGGCAAATTTGCGCGGACAGAAGATTATTCGAAAGACCGCGGGGACCTGCCGCCAGTCAATTATGCCTATCACCTTGATGCCGGCAAATATGCAGCATTCCTGCGCAAATATGCAGAGCGTCGCGGGGTCGTGCGGCAGGAAGGCAAAGTCGGCGATGTCCAGCTTGACGGCGACACCGGCAACATTGCGTCGGTCACGATTGAAAACGGCCCGAAGATTTCAGGCGACCTCTTTGTCGATTGCTCTGGCTTTCGTGGATTGCTGATCGAGCAGGCGTTGGAAACAGGGTATCACGATTGGAGCCATTGGCTGCCGTGCAACCGCGCCGTCGCCCTTCCCTGTCAGCGCGAAGACGGTGGCCCGCCGCCGCCCTTTACCCGCGCCACGGCCCATAAGGCAGGCTGGCAATGGCAGGTTCCGCTGCAGCACCGCAACGGTAATGGCCATGTCTATTGCAGCGACTTTATGGAGGATCAGGAAGCCTTGGACATTCTGGTCGGAAACATTGCGGGCAAACCGCAAGCTGACCCGAACTTCCTGCGTTTCACCACCGGTCATCGCAAGAAATTCTGGAATAAGAACGTGGTGGCCCTTGGCCTGGCCGCAGGTTTTATGGAGCCGCTGGAATCCACCTCGATCCACCTGATCAACACCGGGATCGACAAGCTTGTATCAATGCTGTCGCTAACCGGGATCACACAGGCCCAGCAGGATACCTACAACCGCCTGACAGAGCGAGAATATGCGCGCATTCGCGACTTCCTGATCCTGCATTACAACGCGACATCGCGCGACGATTCCGAATTCTGGAATTACGTGCGGACTATGGATGTGCCCGATACGCTGACTCAGAAAGTCGAGCTGTTTCAGGCCAGCGGCCAAATCTTCCGCGAGGAAGATGAGCTATTCACCGAAACCAGCTGGGCGGCCGTCATGCTTGGCCAGGGCATCGACATGAGCGGCCATAACGCCATGGCAGATACTCTGCTGCAGGCTGGCACCCGCAAGGAAATCGACGAGATGGAACAGTCCATCAAATTCCTCGTGCAGCATATGCCGGGGCACGGCGATTACCTCGCGAAATATTGCCCCGCCAAAGCGGCATAGGGCCGAGGTTTGCGGGCCGCGTGATAGATGAAAGGCTTGAGAACGTTATCAAAACGGATTGAATGTGACCGCATCAACGCGGCACGATGGCGGGAGAGGGATGCCTCTATGAAATCGAAGTTTTTTGGTGCGGGCGCAGCCGCGATCCTATCGTGCACGGCAATCTTCGCACCGCCTTCCGCCGCGCAGGATGACGCTGCGATCCGCGCTCTGGATGACCAACTGCCCGGCGACCTCGTCAATGATCCGTCCCGCATTGACTGGCAGAGTTACGGCGCAGACCTTGAGGCAAGTTCGGTTGTCGATGAAAGCATCCCCGGCGGCGGCGCAGCGCGGCGGTTCGAGGTAAAGCGCGCCTCCGAACGCATCTACACCGCCGGGACCAACATCCCTTTGATCAGGAATGTGTCACGCGGCGACATCATTACGGTCGGTTTTTATGCGCGGACGCGGTCTGCCGATACCGAGGATGGGCGCGGCGTCGTGCGTGTTCGGTTTCAACGAAATGCAGAACCGTTCCCCGGGTTTGGCGAGCAAACGTTCACAATCGGGACGGAATGGGCGTGGTACGAAGTCTCCGCCGAAGCAGAGCAGAAACTTCGGACCAAGGACGGGATCATTGCCCTGCAATTTGGCCGGACGCGTCAAACGCTTGAAATCGGGCAGGCGATCGTCGTCACCGGAGCGCCGAAAATCGCCGATCAAGGCCTAGTCACCGTGGCTGCTGCGCGCGCCGATGTGCCCGATCTGGAAATGCCCGACGGGCTGGCGCAAACCGGCACCCTGCTTAACAATCCTGCGCAGGCTACATGGAAATTCGGCGGATCGGCGGGCACCTATTTCAACCGTGAAGAACCCGAAATCTGGATGATGAAAGCCACCCGCTTCGATGTCACAAGCCCCGGCACCGAACTGACCGATCTATATGCCACCGTGCCCATCGCACAGGCCATAACAAAGGGCGACAATCTCACCATTGCGATTGCCGCCAAGACGGTGGGAACGGATGCTGCTGATGGCAAAGCTGTTGCCGCGTCACGCATTCAAGGCACTGCGCCGCCATTCGAAGCTTTCGCCTCCAACCGTTTCAAGGTTGGCGAGAAATGGCAGCTCATCAAGATCAAGACGCAGGCGCCGCGTGACTACACGGCCGGCGGTGCGGAACTGCAGCTGTATTTTGGTGGTTCGCAGCAGTCGGTCGATCTTGGCCCTGTATACATTTTCCGCGATCAATAGCCCCTCATGCGAGGTCGATATTGCCGTTTACCGTAAAGCTGTTACGCCTTGGCCATTAGTCCAATACCCCAGCTTTTCACGGAGACTGCGATCTTGAAACCCGTCTGCCTTGCCCTCGCCTCGACTGCCCTCGCCCTTGTTCCGGCAGCGGCGCTTGCCGATACGGTGGTTTTGACCGCAGACGCGATGGTCGATGTGGAGCGAGGCGAGATCGTGGCCGATCCGGTTGTTACGATAATCGACGGAATAATCACGGATGTCGCCACGGGCGAAGCGCCGCAAATCGATGGCGCTGACTATATCGACCTTGCGGGCAAGACGATCCTGCCCGGCCTTATCGATATGCACGTCCACCTTACCAGTGACAGCGACCTTCACGGGTATAAACGGCTTTCTGTGTCGGACGAGGCAGCGACCATCACCGGGGTCGTAAATGCCAAGACGACGCTGATGGCGGGGTTCACCACGGTCCGCAATGTCGGCGCCGGCAGCTTCGGCGATGTGGCTCTGCGCGATGCCATCAACGAAGGCGATATCCCCGGCCCGCGTATGCTCGTCTCTGGCCCTCCCATCGGTATCACGGGGGGTCACTGCTCCGATAACAATTTGCTGCCACCGGAATACGAAGCATCGGGAGAGAACGTCGCCGATGGCCCGTGGGCGGCACGCTCCGCTGTGCGCAAGAACCGCAAATACGGTGTGGACCTGATCAAGACTTGTTCAACCGGCGGGGTGCTTTCCAAGGGGACCAAGGTGGGGGCGCCGCAATACACGGTCGAAGAATTGACTGCGCTAACCGAAGAGGCGCACAGCCACGGCCTCAAAGTCGCAAGCCATGCGCATGGCAGCGAAGGTATCGTCAACGCGCTGAAAGCGGGTGTCGATACGGTTGAACACGCCAGCTTTATCGATGATGAAGGTATCCGGCTCGCCAAGGAAAGCGGCGCGTATCTTTCCATGGATATCTATGTGACCGAATTCATTCTGGGCGAAGGTGAGGCGGCAGGCATTCTCCCTGAAAGCCTGGAGAAAGAACGGCTGGTCGGCCAGACCCAGCGAGACAATTTTCGCAAAGCGCATGATGCCGGTGTCAAAATGGTCATGGGCACGGATGCCGGGGTTTATCCGCACGGCGACAATGCCCGCCAATTATCGCGCATGGTGCAATTCGGCATGACCTCTGCCGAGGCAGTCCGCGCTGCAACGCTGAATGCCGCCGATGCTTTGGGATTGTCCGGCACAGTCGGCATCATCGCGCCGCAGGCTTCTGCCGATATCGTCGCGGTGGATGGCAACCCGCTGGCGGACATCTCAACCCTTGAAACCGTAACTTTCGTCATGAAACGGGGCGAAGTCTTCAAGAGTGAATAGCGCACCGCGAGTGTGCGAATGGCTCCGAAACCTTGAATAATCGGCTTACGTCTAACGTAATATAATTGCGCCAAGTCGATCTTTCTGTTCCGCCCTTGCGCAAAACACTGGTATATTTGCAACATAAGGCTTGGAAGCGTGATCCAAAACGCACTTTCCAAGGGCCGCGATATTGACTTCCACATTGCAGCGCAGCGAACATATTGCGTCGCAACAACAAAGGATCGTCATGTCCCCACTTACGAACACTGTCGCAATCAAGCTCTCTCGCAATGCTCTGCTGCTGGCCGCAGCGAGCGCAATGCCATTCGCTGCACACGCTCAGGAAGCTCCGCCTTCTGATGATGTGACCGAAGGCGAAGCCATCATCGTCACCGGCTCGCGCATCGCGGTCGATCCGAACATCGGCTCCCCTGCGCCGGTGATCGCAATCGATGCCGAAGCTTTGACACAAGCTGGCACATCCGATGTTGTTGATATTCTGCGAGACATTCCTGCCCTTTCGACATCCACCACGGCAGAAGGCTCAATCGACGGTGTTTTCGGTGAAGCGGTCGGTCAGTCGATCCTGAACCTGCGCGGACTTGGCGCCAACCGCACCCTCGTCCTCGTCAATGGTCGCCGCCATGTATCCGGTGTTGCCGGTGAGCAGGCGGTCGATATCAACTCAATTCCGACGGCTCTGATTGAGCGGGTCGAAACCCTGACCGGCGGCGCTTCATCGCTGTATGGTGCCGACGCTGTCACCGGTGTTGTGAACTTTGTCCTGCGCGAGGATTTTGAAGGGCTAGAAGGCAACGTCCAGTCGGGCATTTCATCCGAAGGTGACGCCTTCCGCATCAACGCAGACCTGACCTGGGGCACCAATTTTGCCGATGGGCGCGGTAATTTCAATATTTCCGGCGCATATTCCAAGGCAGATGAACTGCAGTTCGGTGATCGTTCGTTCTCCCAGAACAATGGAATTTTCGATGATCAGGGCAACCCTGCTCTGCGGTTCCAGACCGGAGACATCACTGCTGATACCCCGAACTTTGCAGGCAGCGCGCCCGGATCGCTGATACCCACAACCGATCTCGGTTTCACGCCGACTGCAGCCGAGCAGATTCTGATCGACCGTGCGGCAGGGGCAACCACGCGCTTTATCGCTACCGATCCGCGCTTCTCGCTTTCATCGGCAGGCGGCATTGTCGCACCGGGCGATATCGGCCTCAGCAATGGCCCTGACATCAACGGCAACGGGATTGCCGACTGCCTTGAATCAGCGGTCGGTTTCAACAGCACGTTCGAGCCAGGCGCATTCGGTCTGGCTGGCGGCTGCGCTGTCATCAATGGCGATGGCAGCCTGTCCGTTTACGAGGACGGCCTTGTCACCGGTATCTTCAACCAGTTTGGCGGCGACGGAATTCAGAACAATTTCGACGTCAATTCCCTGATACCGGAAACCGAACGCTGGTCGGTCAATGCCAACCTTACCTATGAATTTTCGGATGAGGCGACGTTCTTTTTCGAAGGCAAATACGTATCGAACTCGGCGGAATTTCAGGCTCAGCCGAACACCTTCTATGACCTTCTGACCATCCGGGCCGACAACCCGTTCATCACAGGCGATCTGGAGGATTTTGTTGCGCCGCTGTTCTTTGGCGACGGTGTTGAAGAAGGTCTCTATCTGACACGCGATCCGGCTGATCTTGGCCCGAACCGTGACCGCAACGAATTTGAAACCGTCCGCTTTGTCGCTGGTCTGCGCGGGGATATTACGGATCATTTCGCTTACGAGATCAGCGGGAACTACGGCAAATTCAAACAGACCACCTTCGATAACAACCGCGTTATCATGGACCGTTTCTTCGCGGCCATCGACGTGGTGAGCGACCCTGTTTCGGGTAATCCGATCTGCCGTTCGGACATTGATTCCACCCCGCCCGCCACCACGCCTTTCGGCATTCCCGTGGGCGATCCCGGCTTCTTCACCTTCAATCCAGGTGATGGCTCATGCGCGCCTGCCAACGTGCTTGGCGGAATTGGTGCGATCAGCGACGACGCAATCGATTTCATCACGGCCACCATCGAAAACGAATTCGAGCTGGAGCAATTGGTCTTCAGCGCGATTTTCACTGGCGACACCGGCGCGGTCCTTGAACTGCCGGGCGGCCCAATCGGTTTTGCGACCGGTTTCGAATTCCGCGAAGAGCAAAGCACGTCGAATTTCGACCCGCTGGTTCGCGGTGTTGTCCCGGTTACGACAGCCGATGCAAACGCCGGCGATCTGCTGCGTGATCTGGATAATCCCCAGAACTCGCTCGTGTTCGACCCGGAATCGATCATCAACAATTCGTCCGGCGAATTTACAGTGTACGATCTGTTTGCAGAAGTCCGTTTGCCGATCCTGTCGGGCGTCCCGTTCGCAGAGGCGTTCGAAATCACGGGTGCAGCGCGCTATTCGAACTATTCGACTGTTGGCAGCACGTTCACATGGAATGTCGGCTCCGTTTGGGCTCCGACAAGGGATATCCTGTTCCGTGGTAGTTACGCCCAGGCCGTGCGCGCGCCTAACATCAACGAACTGTTCGATCCGCCGCAGGGCACCACCTTCCGCCCTATCGATCCATGCGATGTGGATGAACTTGCGACCGCAGATGATCCTGCACTGCGTCAGGCAAATTGCACCGCGTTTTTCAACACGCTCGATTTCGATCCGACGTTCGGCACAGGCACATACACCTATGTCGATCCGCTGACCGCGCGTTTCTCCGGTTCGATCGCGGGCAACCCCGATCTTGAAGAAGAAACGGCAACCACATGGACGGTCGGAACGCAAATCACGCCGCGCTTCCTGCCCGGCTTCATCCTCAGCGTCGATTACTACAACATCGAAATCGAGGATGCGATCGACCCGGTGGGATCACAGGATATCGTCGATAACTGCGTCGATAGCTCGACCATCGATAACGAATTCTGCGCAGCAATCGACCGGCGCGAAGACAATGGCGGGTTTTCTTTCCTGCGTCAGGTTCCACTGAACTTTGCGCGCCTTGAAACCTCTGGCGTCGAAGTGTCGGCTGCATACCGTTTCGATATTGGCGAGCACGGCTTTACCCTCAATGGCAGCGGAACCTGGGTGGAAAAGCTCAATTCGTTCTTCGACCCGAGCGACATCACCAAAGTCGATCCGGAACTGGGCGAATTGCAGCGTCCCGAATGGGCAGCCCGGGCATCCGGGACGTGGGATTATGACCGCGTCAGCTTCACCTGGAGCACGACCTTCCTCGACAGTCAGGGCCTGCGCTCTGTCGAAATCGAGTCCGTCGGTGTTGGCAACACGTTCCAGTTCACCGAAGAAAACGGCATATCCAGCAATGTGTTCATTCACGACATCGCGTTTGATTTCGAAGCGAGCGACATGCTGAATGTCTATGGCGGGGTGAACAACGTGTTCAACCGTAAGCCGTTCGTGACCGAGCAGGGTTATCCAGTCAGCCCGGTTGGCACACTCTTCTTCCTCGGCGCGCGCGTTACCCTTTAACCGCACCTGTCGGAGGCACACCGGAAAGGCGGGGCGGCACATCGCTGCCCCGCCTTTTTCGTGCCCGCTGCATTTTTGAATGCGGCAATTTAGCGAACTTTCATCAAATCGCGCTAACCGGTGCAGCCATGAAACGTGTTTGCTCCATATTGCTGCTTGCCCCCCTTGCGCTTTTGGGAGCATGCGGCCTTGCGCCCGAAGAGAAACTTGCAGAGGCGCACGGCAGCCTTGCCGAGCATGATTACACCGGCGCAAAAGTCTACTTGGTCTCTGCGCTCAAGGATTTGCCGGGCGATACAGATGTGCTGGTTTTGCTGGCGAAAACACAGATCGCAATGGGCGATGGTGACGGCGCGCTGGCATCTCTGGATCAGATCGACCGGCAAGCTGTGCCAGCTGGATCAAACGATCAGCTGAGCTCGCTTCGCGCCGAGGCTGAATTGCTGCGCGGAAACTTTACAAAGGCGCTTGATCAACTGGGCGAACCGGCAAATGCCGACACCGCCCGGATCGCAGCGTTAGCGATGCTGGGCCTTGGCGAGGTTGCGAAGGCCCGCTCAGCGGTCGAGGCGGACATGGAATTGCCGGGCAACAAAGCGGGGCTGTTAGCGGTTCTCGCGCGGATCCAGCTTGGCGAAGGTGACGTCGATTCTGGTCAGGAGACGGCGCAGGCCGCGCTCCGCGCCGATCCTGAAAACATCGACGCGCTGCTGGCATCGGCGGCGGCGGCACGCACCGCCTATGACATTCCGGCGGCGCTCGACGCGTTCGAAACCGCAAGCGCGCTATACCCGCAAAATCTTGCAGCGCGCATCGGTATCGTGGCCGCGCTTGCTGATATGGGCCGGCTGGATGATGCGGGGCAGGCCATCGGGCAATTGTCCGAAATGGCGCCCAAATCGATTGATGTCATTCACATGCGGGGCAAACTGGCACTTGCCGAGGGGGATTGGGAAAAAGCGCGCGCAGTGCTGCAACCGCATGAGCGCGCTCTCATCGAAAACCCGTCAATGCGCGCCACCTATGCAACCGTATTGCTGCGCGCCGGGCAGGCGGCACAGGCGCTGATCCTGCTGCAGGAACTGGTCGAGCAAAACCCGGCAATGCGCGAACCACGCACGCTTTTGGCGGAGGCGCAGCTGCGCTCTGGCGAACCCGGCGCGGCCCTTTCTACAATCAGGGTGCTGGCAATGCGTCCCGATGCGCGGCCAGAGGAACTCAAACTTGCCAGCGAAGCGGCAGCAGCGGCGGGCGACAGCTCGGCTAAACGATATGAGGGCCGGATCGCAGCAGCAACGCCCGAATGGATCGGGGGTGAACTGGCAAAAGCGGACGCCGCGCTACGCAACAAACAATGGCAGGTCGCCGCCGACAGTTATGAAGCGATCAACGATCGTTCGGCGCGGCCGAATGCGATGGTCCTCAACAATCTTGCCTTTGCGAAATCACAGATGGGGCAAAGCGAGCAAGCGGCCGAGATCGCGTTGCAGGCAGTAGCAATTGCGCCGGATCACCCCGCCATTCTGGATACCGCCGGCTGGCTGCTGGTCGACACCGGCAAAGACAAGGCGCGCGGCCTAGCGATGCTCCAGAAAGCGAGCGAACTGGCGCCTCAAAACACCGCAATCGCCCGGCGCCTCAGAATTGCCAAGAGCCGCTGATTGCGGCGCCCGGATACGGGTGAGGCCGCCCCGGTATTGCGCAATGCGCAGTGCCCGAGCGGCCTCTTGATCGAAGACTGAATACACAGCCTTGAACGGTAAAATGGAATTTAAGCGAACGCAGGTTGGCCCTCGAAAGCCGATGCTGCGCGCGGGCGGCGACGCACCAGGCCAAGGCCGAACAATGCGATGGCGAGCAATACGAGCATTCCGCCCGGTGCAGGAACAGGGGTCCCACCGCTGCTGGTGCCACCGCTGGTGCTGGTGCTGGTTTGCTGGCCGCTGGCCGAAGACACGTGGCCTGCTCCGGTGATCGACTGATAACGGACGAAGAAATCGTCTAGCGTCAGCGATGTTGGTGCGCTCAGGAAATTCAGCGTCAGCGAACCTGTTCCGGTTTCGCCGTTAAGGACGCCGTTCTTATTACCCGCACAAGAGCCTGAAAAAGCGGCCTTGAAGCATACATCGACCGAACCGATCCCGTTCGGGTAGTTCGATCCTGTCAATGCCGTGTCGAAAGCGCCTGTCGAGACCGCACTGCTAATGTCGGGGTCTGTATTAAACGCGAAGCTGGAAATGCGCGACGAAACACCGTCGCTTGACGTGTTGGTGACGGAATAATCGAATTCATAGGTTGTTCCGTCCACCCCTGTCAGCGTGAAGACCGTGAGCGCGGAAAGCCCATCAATCGTCTGACCGTCGGCAAAGCCATCATACTCGATAGTAAAGCTTTCACCGACATCGCCCGCCCCCAGCATGATTGGTTCGGCCATTGCTGGTAAAGCGAAAACTGCGCCTGCGAATGCGAATATTGCTGAAAGTTTTCTGATCATCATGCCAGTCACCCCGGTTCCGTCCTCAAAAAGGTTTACGAACATGAGAGCAAGTGCCGTGCCAAACGGGGTTTTGCTATTAGCACAATGGTTAACGCCGTTTCGGCCCAAGCTGAAGTGTAAAGAAATCCGACAACTCGAATTCAACCGCTCATCTGGTGCATTTAACCGAATTAAGTTTATTGCAAAAGAATCAACAACAGCCATGCGACAATCCATTTGCCATTTTTTAAAGAAAATGCGCATTGCCCACTTGCAGTTTGACTTGTTTTAGGATCACTCTGTCGCACGTTGATTCGTAGACAGGGGAAATTTCATGGGCAAACTTCGTTACCTCATCGGCACCGGCCTTATCGGTATCGCTGGCAGTCTGGCTGCCACACCAGCCTTCGCATCAGAAGCCGAGGAAGAAAATTCCGCCGAAACTCTTGCCCTGGAGGCGCGCGGCACATTCGACGGATTGTGGCTGGAGCCGCGACTGCGATCAGTTACCGCCCCTGAAATTGGCGTGATGCCCGATTTTTCGATCCCGCGAAATCTGGATGCGGAACTTACGCCGCCAACGCCTGAAATCCTCTCGCGCGATGATGTCGGTCTGTCCGGCTCCGTCGACGTGAACAACACCCAGCCATCTGTGGTGCAGATGTTCATCCAGGACAATGCGACCGGAGGCGTATTTTTCAATTGCACGGGTTCAGTGATCAATCCGCGCACTATCCTTACCGCAGCGCACTGTCTCAACAGCTCTTCCTCTGAATCATACGGAGTGCCGGGGACAGGCGATCAGGCGGTTCTCATTTCGACCGGCGTCGATAGTTCGGTGCGCTTGTTCAACTATTTCGGCACTGGCGCAAATTACGCTAATGGCGGCGTTGCGACGAGCACTGATGTGATTATCCACCCTTCGGCCAACCTTGATGATGGCGGGCTGGAATTCCCCTGGGCAGACGTTGCGCTAATCGCGGTCGACACCCCGATTACGGACGTACCTGCGCTGCCAATCCTGCTGACACCGCTCACCGAACTTACACATGTGGTGCAAGTCGGTTACGGCACGTTCGGCACGGCGTCTGATGGCAACCAAGGGATCGGTTTCCTGCGCCGGGTCGGTGAGAATATGCTGGGCGCAATCGCCTCGCCATCGGACCTTGGCGACAGCCTCTTCCCCGCATTCGCCCCGACTTCCAACTTCGGCTTCGAAACCCAGGCATATTATTTCACCGATTTCGACAACCCGGATCGCACAGAAGAGGAAATTGCAGGCTGCGTATTCTTGCCGGATGGCCCAAGCTGTAATAGCCTGGAGGCGGTGCGTGCGATCGACTATTTCGATGACGATGCGCTGCCAAACGAAGTTGCGACCGCTGGCGGTGACAGCGGATCTCCTCTGATTGTCGATGAACTATACGATTTCCCCATCGCCACTGCTGTTCTGTCGGGCGGTTTCGACTTTTTTGGCGTGCCGGAAGGGTACGGCGACATCAGCTTTTACAACCCGCTTTACCCGTTCTTCGAATTCCTGACCGAAAACACGCCGTATAAATACGTCTCCGCAGCAAGAGGCTCCGGCGTATGGTCCGATCCTACCCGCTGGACGCAGGATCTTGATCCGGGCTTCTTCATTGACGACGGCACCGGAACATTGGTCAATGGAATTCCCGAAGGCAGCGAACTTGGCGTTTACGAAGCCGGGCCGAAGCTGGGCACGATTGTCGGCATCGACATTTCGGGCAATCCAACCACACCGTCCCCGTTCCTTCCGCCAGAAGGCACACCGAATTTCGGCGGTGAGATCCCGGAAAGCTCTGTCCTGCTAGGCCCGGGTTCAACAGGCTTTGTGCCGCAAAATACCGAGGGCACACCGGGGACTTCATTCGAAAATCCGGCGCAATATTTCGACGTCATTCTGAACCGTGAAGGCGCGACCAAGGTCGACATGAACGTAGAAATCGACCGGCTGACACTGAACAATCGCGGTGCGGCGCTCTCCCTGCCCAAGGCATATACGTTCAACGCAATCATCGGCGTTGAGCAGCTCGCCGGGACAACGCGTATCGACGGAACGCTGGATACCGGCCTGTTCGCGCTGTTTGGCGGGACGTCGGGCGGTAAAGGGACAGTGCGCACAGACGCCTTCTTCAACGTGGCAGGCGGTGTCGCGCCCGGCCACATAGGGAAGATCGGCACCTTCACAATCGAGGGAGCTTATGTCCAGACGAGCAGCGCGGCGCTGGTTACGGATGCCAAGTTCCGCGGTAAGCGGGTTACGACCGACCTGCTGAATGTCGTCGGCGATGCCAGCCTTGGCGGCGCTTTGCTGATCGATGCGGCAGGTCGCCCACAATTCGGCACGCGCTACACCGTGCTCACCGCAGACACAGTTGTCGGCAATTTCGATGAAGTCTTCCTCGATGCGCCGTCGGTTGTGCTGGTTGCGTCGACCCGTGTGGATGGTGGCGATGTTATCGTAGAGATCGATGCGCGCAGGCTCGGTGATATCTTCCGGGACGAGCACACCTTGGGTTCGGTCGGCGCCGCGCTCGATACGCTTCGTTTCGACGGACGCTATTCGCAGTTCGCGGGCATTTTCGACATTGTCGACAATGCAGGCATCGACACCATTGTGCCAACGCTGACCACGCTCGCACCGCTCAACGCGTTCAGCCAATCGGCAATTGCCAATGGGTTTTCTCAGCGGTTCACAGGCCAGATTGCGCAGCGCACCCTCTCCCTACGCGGAGCGGGCAAAGGCGCAGCCGGGTTCTCCTCGGCGGGCAATGCAGCCTATGCAATTGCGGAAACCGGCCAGCAAGAGGCGGGCAAGCTGGGCTTTTTCAGCACCGCGAGCGGCATCTTCCTGACCGGCGGAGCGGACCGCAATTCCGGTGCGAATGCGCTGGAAGAGGCAGCCTTTACCCAGGCTGGCGAGCTGACCATGGGCGCTGATATGCGCGTGTCGGACAGCTTCAGCTTTGGCGTTGCCATGACCAATGTGCGCAACAGCGGCGCGAACGTAGGCACCTTTGCAAAACAGGAAGATACCAGCGTCGCCGGATCAGCCTATGGCGCAGCGCAGTTCGGAAAAGGCTTTGCCGATTTCTATGTCGGCTTCGCCGAGCAGAACTATGGTACGCAGCGTCAGGGACAGGGCGATTTTCTGGCTTTCTCCGCCGCACAGGGTTCTGCTGAAGGAAACCAGACCTTCGCCGGAATGCGGCTTGGTTACGCGATGAAAGTCGCACCGGGCGTGCAATTCGGACCGGTCGCCAGCATCGATTACGTGAAGAGCGAGATCGGCGGATATGACGAATTCGGCGCAAGCCAGTTCGGACTGTCAATCCGGGCCCGTACCTTTACATCGGTCGGGAGCAAGCTGGGCCTGATGGGCTCGCTTGATGCGCAGCTGGGTGAAACCGGCACGCTTAGTGCATTCGGATCGGTCGCTTATGCGCACGAGCTGGCCGATACGCAGGATATCGTGACAGCCAGCTTCATCGGAGCATCCGATGTGCCGTTCTCGATCATCAATGATCTGGACCCGCAGTGGGTTTCGATCAATGCAGGGGCTGAACTGTCGCTCGACAACCGCATGAGCCTGAGTTTGAGCGGGACGTCCGATCTGGGCCGCGGCGTGCTTACCAACAATCAGGCGCGCATGACGCTGAACTGGCGTTTCTGAGCCTGACAGGAGCCGGTCCTGCATCCACCTTGCCGATATGGAACAAGGACGGATCGGGGCCGGCGGCCTTGCTAGCCGCAACGTGATGCGGCAAACCCAGCGCCAATGGCGCGGCTTATTCTTTTCAACAAACCGTTTGGTGTGCTCTCGCAGTTTACTGACCGGGGCAGCCCAACACAGCGTCAAACGCTGTCGGATTTTATTGATGTGCCCGGTGTCTATCCCGCAGGTCGGCTGGACCGCGACAGCGAAGGGCTGATGCTGCTGTGCGATGATGGCAAGTTGCAGGCCCGGATCGCTGATCCGCGGTTCAAACTTTCCAAGACATACCTCGTTCAAGTCGAAGGCGAGCCGGACGAAGCTGCCCTCGATTTACTGTGCTGCGGGATAAAGCTGAAAGATGGCGTAACCCGCCCTGCCCACGCCGAGATTATCGCAGCGCCCGACCTGTGGCTGCGCGATCCGCCGATCCGAGTGCGAAAATCCGTAGCCGACAGCTGGATAAAACTGACCATTCGTGAAGGCAAAAACCGGCAGGTTCGCCGAATGACAGCAGCCGCGGGATATCCCACGTTGCGTCTGGTTCGGTGGTCAGTGGGTGACTGGGCGCTGGATGGCATCGCCCCCGGCACCTGGGCAGAAGGAGAGGCGCGCTGATCAGTCTTCGGCGATTTCGAACGCCGCACTGCCATCATTGATCAGGGTGTGCAGGAGATGTGCAATCCCGCTGCCTGATCCGGCCTTCATTTCGAAGCGAGGACCGCGGCACAGGCGCTGGGCAAAATCGCTTGCTTCGCCGGTGCAAACATGGCCCTTACCATCCACCATCAACGTTACACCGCCGTCATCGCGGCGGATAAATGCAAAACGGCTCGCCGGGTTTCGAAGCACCGTTTGAACAGTTGTCAGCGCCTCTACGACTTCGTGCAGATCAATGCTTTCTTCTGGCGCCCAATCGATATGGGCATTCTTTGGCTCAGTCGCGAAAGAGCCGAACCAAGTGCTAAAACGGTCTGCATCGCCAAGTTCGCGCATCACCATCGAATGCAGGCGCGCCAATGCGTCCGCCGTGATCTCTCCCGGATTGCCTTGCCGGGTAAGATCAGGATCGCCGTAGCGGTCATCTTCGCTCATGTCCTGAAGCAGGTCCGCAGCAAAGCCCTCGACCAATTCGCTGCGTGACGGTGCGCGAAATCCGATCGAATAGGTCATGCAATCGTGCCCGATGGCGGTGCCTTTATGCGCCAGGCCGGGCGGGATATACAGAATATCGCCCGGTCCCAGCACCCATTCCGCCGATGGTTCAAATTCGGCCAGCAGTTTCAGATCATCATGCGGCAATAGCGCCGTATTTTCATCGCACATCTGCCCAATTTCCCAGCGCCTTTGGCCCAGACCCTGCACCAGAAATACATCGTACTGATCAAAATGCGCGCCAACGCCGCCGCCATCGGTGGCAAAGCTCACCATGACATCATCAATCCGCCAGTTCGGAATGAAGCGAAAAGGCTCAATCAGATCAGAAACTTCGGCAGTAAAATGATCGACCGCCTGCACCAGTAATGTCCAGGGTGCGGTGCCAAGCTCTTCAAACCGGTTTTCAGCAAATGGCCCCTGCTCCAGCGTTAAAGTGTCGCTGGATTGAGCAACCACCCGCGATTCCACCTGCGGCTCGCACGCCAATCCGGCCAGCTCGTCAGGCTCCAAGGGATTTTGCCAGTCCCGCCACGGATTGCGCATGAAAAGCGGTTTTTTCTGCCAGTAATCCCGCAGAAACGCATCGACATCAAAGTTTTGAAACGTCGGTTTCACGGCGCCTCATCCGGTCCCGCCATCGCCGCCAAATCCATGAAATTGCGCGCCGCTTCGCGGTCGGCCTCATCATCGAACACCGTATCAAGCGCAGGAGCGGCATCCAGCATGAAAAGCAGGCTCCACAAGGCAAACCGTTTGCCGCGATCCTTTTCCAGGCCCAGATCGACCTGCATCCGGTCCGTCGCAGCAGGGATCGCATCAACCTGCACCTGATTGAGGTCGGTGGTGCCGAAATAGCGTTGCAGCAGGTGTTCCATATCCATGCCTACGCGCTAGCGTTCCTACCAGGGGATGCAAGCCCCGGCACCCTAGCGCACGCCGCGATACGATTGCATTTGGGCGTAGCGAGCAGACTTGCTAGGGGCGCCGCCATGCTCACCATCGACGACATCACAGTCCGGCTAGGCGGCCGGTCCATCCTTGAACACGCCAGTGCAGCGATCCCTCAGGGCGCGCGAGTCGGTCTGATCGGCCGCAACGGGGCCGGCAAGTCGACTCTGATGAAGGCGCTCATCGGTGAGATCGAGCCAGATGAGGGAGAGATTTCGCGCTCTTCCAAATTGCGGCTCGGCTATATCGCGCAGGATGCGCCCAGCGGTGATACGACACCGGAAGAAGTCGTTTTGGCAGCCGATACTGAGCGTGCGGCCCTGCTCGAAGAATCGGAAAACTGCGCAGATATGGACCGCCTCGGCGATGTGCATGACCGGCTGCTGGCCATTGATGCCTATAGCGCGCCCTCGCGCGCGGCGCGGATCCTGACAGGGCTCGGCTTTGACGAAGACATGCAGCGCCAGCCGCTCGACAATTTTTCAGGCGGCTGGAAAATGCGTGTCGCGCTGGGCGCACTGCTGTTTTCGCAGCCCGATATTCTGCTGCTTGATGAACCGTCAAACCACCTCGATCTCGAAGCGACTTTATGGCTCGAGAATTTCCTCAAGAGCTATCCAGCTACACTGCTGGTGATTAGCCATGAACGCGATCTGCTGAACAAGGTGGCAGACCACATTCTCCACCTGCAAGGCGGGCAGTTGACGCTGTATCCGGGCGGCTATGACAGTTTTGAAAAACAGCGTGCGGAGAGGGCCGCGCAGCTGGCGGCGGCGAAAGCGTCACAGGATGCGCAGCGGGCAAAGCTGCAGGATTATGTCGCCCGCAACAGCGCGCGCGCATCGACCGCCAAACAGGCCCAGTCTCGCGCCAAAATGCTGGCCAAAATGCAGCCAATTGCCGCGTTGATGGAGGACCCCTCGCTCAGCTTTGATTTTCCGAGTCCTAGCGAGATGAAACCGCCAATGATCACGATGGATTCAGCGGCTGTCGGCTACACCGAGGACTTGCCGATCCTTCAACGCATCAGCCTTCGGATCGAACCTGATGACAGGATTGCGCTGCTGGGCCGTAACGGTAACGGCAAGACGACCCTCGCCCGCCTGCTCGCCGCCCAGCTGCCCCTGATGGAGGGAGAGATTAATACGCCGGGCAAGATGAAGGTCGGCTACTTCACACAGTATCAGGTTGAAGAACTGGCGGGCGACGACACTCCGCTGGAGCACATGACCCGCGCCATGGAGGGCAAACCGGCCTCTGCCGTGCGCGATCAGCTGGGCCGGTTCGGGTTTTCCGGCAACCGTGCCACCAACAAGGTTGGCAAGCTTTCAGGCGGCGAACGCGCGCGTCTGGCGCTCGCGCTGATCACCCGCGATGCGCCGCACCTGCTCATTCTCGATGAACCGACGAACCACTTGGACGTCGATGCGCGAGAGGCGCTGGTCCAGGCGCTGAATGACTATTCCGGGGCGGTGATCCTGATCAGCCATGACCGGCACATGGTCGAATTGAGCGCAGACAGGCTTGTGCTGGTGGATGAGGGCACAGCCACGGAATTCACCGGCAGCATGGAGGATTACATCGATCTTGTGCTGGGCCAGAACCAGCCCAAAGAGAAATCGGGCTCTTCCGGCGTCAAAAAGCTTAAAGGCCAGTCAGCAAAGGATCGCGCCCGCATTCGCACGCTGCGTGCCGAAATTGGTGCAGCAGAAAAACGCATGGCCAAACTGCAATCGGAATGCACCGCGCTGGACCGCGCAATGTACGAACCTGCTAACGCCGCGCCCGCACTGGCTGACCGGCCGATGAGCGAATTGCTGTCATTGCGCGCCGGCGTAGCGGAAAAATTGGAAGAAACAGAAGCCGAATGGCTCGCGCTGGGCGAACAGTTGGAAAGCTTTGGTCCGGCGTGAATGGTGCCGCTTACGTGACTCGAACACGTGACCCCATCATTACGAATGATGTGCTCTACCAACTGAGCTAAAGCGGCAATTCAGCGCAGTTAAGCGCGGGAAGTGGAGGCCCGAGCCGGAATCGAACCGGCGTGCAAGGATTTGCAGTCCTCTGCGTAACCACTCCGCCATCGGGCCGAGCCATCTGCTGCACGCAACGCTTTGCAACAAACGGAGCGCGCGCACTAGCGATTCGGCGCGGTAAAGGCAATCCGCCATTCGCGTTTGTTTCTCGCCTGGTGAAAGAATTGCCAAAAGAGCACGCTGGCTTACGCAACGTCAGTCTGGACCGCGGCGTGATGAGACGGCAAACGGTGCGTCATGACTATTGCCAGCCTGTTAGAACCGATCACCGGAAAATCCGGCGCTGCCCGCCTGACCCATGCCAGCGACTGGATGCAGGGCCGCACGCTGTATGGCGGTGCATCAGCCCTTGTCGCTTTCACGATGGCGCAGCGCGCATTTCCCGATCTCCCCCCACTCCGCGCGGCACAGGTGGGATTTGTCGCGCCGGTAGGCGAAGAGATCGAGCTGAAAGCCGAAATCATCCGGCAGGGCCGCAATGTAACGCAGGTGCGCAGCGAAATATGGTCGGACGGGAAAACCGCGCTCACCGCTTTCTGGCTGTTCGCTGCCGAGCGGGATGCCAATGCGGTAAGGCCCGCAGACGGACCTGAAAACTGGCCAGGTGCGCCCGAGGACAACAGCCACGCGATGAAAGGACAAGGACCGGCTTTCATCCAGAACAATTTCGAGATCCGGTTTGGCCAGGCCAAGGACGAAGATCGCGGTGCGTGCATCCGCCGCTGGGCGAGATTAACCGAAGATCACGATCTCGACCCGGTCAGCAAACTTGTCCTGATGGGCGATGTGATGCCGCCGGGTGCCATGCGGATCATGCAGCGGCCCGGTCCGATCAGTTCAATCAACTGGTCTTTCAACGTACTCGACCCGCACACTGTATCCGAAGATGGATGGTACCTCTCCGAAAATGCGAGTCAGCATGCCGATAGCGGTTATTCATCCGAGCGATTGCGGATGTGGGACAGCAATGGGCGACAGGTGCTGGACGGGCTGCAATGTGTGGCGGTGTTCGGGTAACGCAGCGGATCAGACGTCGTCGAAATTGGCTATGCGTTTTTGCATGCCTGCCATCACCGCTTCCATCTGGTTTTTGGTCCGCATGATACCGTGCTGTTCGATGCTTTCCTCCATCAGGATCGCATCGGTGTCACGCTCCATCATCCCCGCCTGAAGACGTTTCGCAGCGCGGATCGCGTGCGGATTGCGGTTGGCGATTTCGCTGGCAATGGCGGTTGCCCGGGCAACCGGGTCTGCATCGACATGCGTCGCGAGGCCCAGTTGCTGTGCCTCTTCGCCGGAAAATTCGCGGTTGGTGTAGATCAGTTCGCGCAGCACATCATCACGCACCAGGCCGCGCCATAGGGCATAGCCGCCCATATCCGGCACCAAGCCCCATTTAAGCTCCATGATGGCCATCCGGGTTTCAGGATGCGCAACACGAATGTCTGCCCCGCTCGCAATCTGCAAACCGCCGCCGAAACATACACCGTGCATGGCCGTGATTACCGGCACGGGCAATTTGCGCCATTGCATCGCCACCTGCTGAAACTTGTTCGAGTTGCCGTAAGTCCGCTCTGTCAGTCCCGGTTCGTCGGGGCTGGGTGTCCGGCCGAAACTGGCCGTGTCCAGCCCTGCGCAAAATGCCTTGCCCTCGCCTGACAGAACGACGACACGCAAACCCTTCATCCGCTGCAGGACACTGCCAGCCTCGATGATGCGTTCGAACATTTCAGGGTCGAGCGCGTTCATCTTGTCAGGCCGGGTCAGCCGGACCTGTGCGACCCCGTCTTCCCCCAGATCAATCGAAATACGATCGTTTTTCGTCATCGTGTCGGAGAGCGGCATGAAACATCCTCGAAATGCGTTGGTGTCGGGTATAATGCCAAGACGGTAGCCAAGATCGCGGCGATGTCCAGATGCGACCCTTAATCCGCCTTTCCGGGACGCATTTCTCCGAAAGCGAAAACGGATTGGGCGGAGGGCACGTCGAGAAAATACCCGCGCTCAGGATGCGTTGCCAGCACACTCGCCAGCCCGAACCGGGCTAGCTTTGCCCGCACCCGCGCGACATGGACCGCCACGCTATTTGTCTCAGGCTCAAAATCGATGCGCCACACGTCGGACAGCAATTCGCGCTTGCTAAGCGGCTCCCCCGGCTGATCGGCCAGACGCCAGACCAATTTGAATTCACGCGGATGCAGCGCCAGCCAGCGGTCGGCAATTCGGCCATCGCGGTGAAACAGGTCAAGCACGATGTCACCGATCTCGCGGAAACGCGGGATCAGGATGTCGCTATCGATTGAATGACGGGCAGCGGCATTCGAATTCAAAGGTCGCCTCCTGCTCGCATGGAATACACCGAGCGTTGAGTGATTATGAGATGATCCACCAGCTCGATATCCAGCGCCTTCCCAATTTCGATCAGGCGGTGGGTAGACGCGATATCGTGGGCGCTGGGCTTGCAATCACCCGAGGGGTGATTGTGCGCGATAAGCAGCCCGCTGGCATTCACCGCCAACGCTCTGCCAAAAAGTTCGCGCATTCGTAAACTCAGTGCCGTCTGGCCGCCCATCCCCAAGCCGGCATCGGACAGGAAACGGCTCTGGTCATCAAGAAAAACGGCATGAAAATGTTCGCACCATACGCCGTGGCGCAGAACAATATTGCGCAGATATTTCACCATCGCAGCGGCGCGGGTTTCGCCGGTGCGCTCTGCGCGCAATGATAGTCCGTTAGCAGGTGCGTTCATGGCCGCGGGCCTCGTGGATAACGTGGAAGCTTCGTCAGCAGCGGAATGTTTATGGGAATGCGCCAATCGCGGTATGGCCCGTAACGCTCCTCCCGCTTGCGATGCATGAGGATGCCGATGCCGAGAAAAATGAGCTGAAACCAGCCGGGCGCCGCCACCATCGTGACATACGCGACCGGCGATATCGTATCCGCCAGACTGCGCGCGACATGGGCTGTCATGGCGAGAACCTGCATACTGGCAATGAGCAGCGTGTAATTGCGATTGGCATAGAGCGCGATGCCGATCCAGACGATCCCGGCCACGACATCGGTCGTGGCCAGGAATGCGTCTGTACCGGTCAGCCTTAGCCCATCTTCCGATACCGCCCTATACAGGCGGCCCGGCACTTCGAATACGAGCACCCAAGTGATCGCCACCAGCCGTTCGGGCGCCGATCCCCAAAAATAGGCGCCGATGCAGACCGCGATTGTAAGCAGGTCCTGCAGCATCGGCCTGTATTCGAAGAAGATGAGATCAAGCATTCATTTGCCCGCTACCATCAGGCAGCGACTGGTGCAGTTTTTTCTTCAGCTACAACCGGCGCGATCTCGGATTCGAGCGTTTCTGTAGGGATCGCATCATCGCCCATGGTCTCGCGGGAGATTTGGCTCAATTCGTCATGCACGCGAAGCAGGCTGGTCGACATGGCCATCGCCTGCGATTCGGCCTGATTGAGCCGCATCAGGGCGCGCTGTCCGGTTGCAACTTCGACGCCGGGGTTCTGGCGCGCTGTCAGCATGGCCTGTTTCAGGCGGGCAAACGCGATCATCGATTCGTCGGCGAGAGCTTCGGCTTCACGGATCAGTTTCTTCAGGTTGTAGGCGTCGTTTTTAATGCGGTCGGTCATGTCAAATCTCCGGCTCCGCCTCCGCTCGTCAGGAGAAGCCCTGTTCATCCACGGGGATGGTCGCCCTGCCATCCAGCGCCTCGCTTATCGCCATCGCGGCCGTGACGGTCAAAACCACCGCGGCCAGAAATCCGAACGCAACCCCAAGGATCGCAAGGAGACGGAACAGGACAGCAAAATCGCCATCAAGCACCCCGGGGACGACCTTAGGTTCGCCAGGACGCAGCCAGGGCGCCTGTTCGATTAACGGCAGAACATCGCTCATCACGAGTTCGCCGTGGTCGACCCGAGATCCGTTTTCGTCTGATTGCGTGCCGGTGTGGACCTGCCTTTTTTTGTATGAAGCTTCGCTCAAGTCCTTATCGGAATCTTCAGTAAGGCCTTCTGAAACAGCAGCTAAATCCGGGTTTTTCCCTAGGTCGGGCTGCTCAGGCAGGGTTGCGCGATACTGTTCGACTAGATCGCCCAGATTGTTCGCGTCGAAGATGTTCTTGAGCGCGCGGATGTGCTGATTGATCCGCGTTTCGGACACGCCCATTTCCTGCGCGATCACCTTTATCGGCATGCGCCGGTCAATTCTTTCGATCACGGCCTGCTGCCTTTCGGTCAACGGCCGCGCCCCTTGGGGCGACATCTCATCCTCCATATCAGCTTGCATTCTATAACGTGGTTAACGCTTATCGAACCCGATTGCTCCGAAATCGGGTCCGATCCCGGCTTATTATTTGATTTACCAGACTAAGACGATGGCGCGTTTATACCAAGTGAAGCCAAATACCGTTTTATGTTGCGTGCTGCCTGACGCAAACGCTGTTCGTTTTCGACCATGGCGATGCGGACATAACCTTCGCCCTTCTCGCCATATCCCACGCCCGGCGCGACTGCGACTTGTGCCTCGGTCAGCAATTGCTTGGAAAATTCGAGACTGCCCATATCAACCAAAGCGGGCGGAAGCGGCGCCCATGCAAACATCGAAGCAGACGGGGCAGGCACTTCCCACCCAGCGCGCCCGAAGGCCTCTACCATGACATCTCGGCGTTTGCGGTAGAGATCGCGGTTTGTTTCCACAATATCCTGCGGGCCGTTCAACGCGGCACAGGCCGCAGCCTGAATCGGAGTGAACGCGCCGTAATCGAGATAGGATTTTACCCGCGTCAGCGCCGCAATCAGTTCCTGATTGCCCACCGCAAATCCCATGCGCCAACCCGCCATCGAATACGTTTTGCTCATGCTCGTAAATTCGACTGCAACATCCTTTGCGCCTTTGACCTGCATGATCGACGGGGTTGGATTGCCGTCATAATATAGCTCGGAATACGCAAGATCGGACAGCACCCAGACGCGGTTTTCCTTGGCCCACGCCACCAGTCGCTCATAAAAAGCGAGATCGACGGTTTCGGCGGTGGGGTTGGAAGGATAGCTCACAACCAGAACGCTGGGCCGCGGAACAGTGTAATTCATCGCGCTTTCCAGCGACTGCCAATATTCCTCGTCCGGCGTTGTGGGAACAGCTCGGATCGTCGCGCCTGCGATGATGAAGCCGAACCAGTGGATCGGATAGGACGGATTTGGAGCAAGTACGACATCACCCGGGGCGGTGATCGCATTGGCAAGGCTCGCCAGACCCTCTTTTGAGCCCATCGTTACGACGACTTCAGTTTCGGGGTCGAGGTCTACGCCGAAACGCCGCTCATAATAGTTTGCCTGCGCCCGCCTAAGGCCTGGTATGCCTTTTGACTGGGAATAGCCATGCGCATCGGGTTTGGAAGCGACTTCGCACAATTTGTCGATCACATGCTGCGGAGGCGGCTGGTCGGGATTACCCATGCCGAGGTCGATAATGTCCTGCCCGTCGCGGCGCGCGGCGTGACGCATCGCGTTCACCTCAGCGATCACATAGGGAGGCAGCCGCTTCATACGGTAAAATTGTTCGTCCATTGCGTCTCATACCCTTGTCAGCGCAATCAATATGACTGGCCGCGCAAGAATGATACTACGTCATTTGCTGTCGATGTGTGAAGGCGTTTCCGCTAAAGTTGTTGTGATTAAAGGCAATCGGCAGCGTCGCACTTATCCCGCGATCAGGCACCTAAGGACAGATTCAGGCATGGCAAACGGCGACAACAACAATCCGTTCGGCGCGGGCGACCCCTTCAAGGCGTTTTTCGACATGCAGGGCGAAGCCATGCGGGACATGATGGCCAAAGCGATGCCGGATGGCGCCCAAATGCCCGAAACGCCAAGCGGACTGAAAGCCCTGATGCCGGCGGGTATGGATGCGGGCGATCTGGGGGACTGGGCCAAAGCGAGCGCCGAGCTTCAGAAAATCTGGTTGAGCTTCGCCGCGCATCAGGCAGGTTCAATCGCGCAGAATGCCAGCAAAGGCAAAAACCTGCTCGATCCTGCACAGTGGTTGATGATTTCACAAAGCATGGTGGACCAGTTTCCCAAAGGCGCGTTCGATGCGCAGGCAAAGCTGGCGCAGGATTCCTTCCAGCTGTGGAAAGGGGTGCTTGGCCGGTTTGCCGCCCCCACCGGCGGTGAAGGCGCTGTGGATGCGGCCGATCAGCCGGACCTTCCGATAAAGGACAGGCGTTTCGCGGACCCGGCATGGCGTGACCATCCCGCCTTTGCGCTGCTGCACCAGACATACCTGATGCTGACAGAATATTTCCGCCACTCGGCCCGCACTATGAAAGGGCTCGACAAGGAAAAGCGCAAGCAGCTCGATTTCGCAATCAGCGCGCTTTCAGAGGCGATGAGCCCAGACAACTTTCTGTTGACCAATCCCGTCGTGATGAAGCGGACGGTCGAGACGAAGGGGCAGAACCTGGTGCGCGGAATGCAGCACCTCGTGAATGACCTGAAGCGCGGGCAGCTGACGCATACCGATCCGAACGCCTTCACCCTTGGTGAAAATCTCGCCGCGACGCCGGGCAAGGTCGTGCATGAAACACCGCTATATCAGCTGGTCCAATACAGCCCGTCGACCAAGGACGTGTACGAGGTGCCGCTGGTCATCTTCCCGCCTTGGATCAACCGGTTCTACATCCTCGACCTGACGCCCAAGAAAAGCTTTATCAAATGGGCTGTCGATCAGGGGCTCAGCGTCTTCGTCGTCAGTTGGAAATCCGCTGATGACAGCATGTCGGACGTGGTCTGGGACGATTACATCCGCGCCCAGATTGATGCGATTGATCAGGTGCGCACGCGGCTCAACGTGCCATCAGTGCATGCCATCGGTTACTGCGTCGCAGGCACCACGCTGGCCGCGACACTCGCCCTGCTTGCCCGCCGCGATGAGGCCGACAAAGTAAAGAGCGCCACGTTTTTCACCGCGCAGGTCGATTTTGAAAAGAGCGGTGACCTCAAACACTTCATCGATGAAGGGCATCTCGACATGATCGGGAAGCTGTCGCCGGACGGATACCTCGACGGGCGGTATCTGGCGGCCACGTTCAACGCGTTGCGCGGCAAGGATTTGATCTGGAATTATGTCGTAAACAATTATCTTCTGGGGGAAGATTACCCGGCTTTCGATCTGCTCCATTGGAACGGCGATGTTACGAACCTGCCATCCAAATGGCACAATGATTATCTGCGTGATCTTTACCGAGACAACAAACTGGTCGTGCCCGATGCGCTGTCTGCGGATGGCACGCCGATTGACCTGACACAGGTAAAAACGCCCAGCTTTGTGCAGGCTGGAAAAGAAGATCACATCGCGCCAGCCGAAAGCGTATGGCGCATTACGGATCATTTTTCCGGCCCAATAGAATTCCTGCTCGCCGGATCAGGCCACATCGCGGGCGTTGTAAACCCGCCTGCGTCGAACAAATACCAATACTGGGTCGGCGACAGCCATGCCCATTCGCTCAAAGCCTATGTAGAAAGCGCCGAGGAACATCCGGGAAGCTGGTGGCCGCACTGGCTCGGCTGGCTGGAGACGCAGGACGATGCCCGTGTGCCAGCCACTGGCAAGCGTAAGCCGGGCGGGCGCGGTGATAAGATTATCGAAGATGCACCGGGCAGATATGTGAAAACCCGCTAGGCAGATTTTCCCTGCCAATCACGGAACCGCAATGCCGGTTTGCCATTATATTTCAATCGCAGAGCACGCTATTGTGCACTGCACAAAAATTCCTTGACTTCGCAATCGCAATCGCTATTTTGTGCACTGCAACATGAAGTGAGGAAATTATGGCAGACGCCAAGACAACTTCGAAAATCGATGCCGCTGCGGAACAGGCGTATGCCGATGCAGCTGCAAAAACGGCGAGCGCCGCCAAAGTGGCCGAGGCTGTTGAAGCCGGTGCCGACAAAGGCGCGCCTGAGGTGGCCGCGGTGAAGAAAGCCGTCGCAGCCCCGGCGAAAAAGCCTGCTGTAAAGAAAACGCCTGCGAAAAAAGCCGTAGTGAAGAAAATCGCTGCAAAGCCTGCCGCGAAGAAAGCGCCGGCTCGCAACACTCCTGCGAAAACCGCAGCCAAGAAAACGCCAGCCAAAAAGCCCGTCGCTAAAAAAGCGCCTGCGGCAAAAGCGGCACCCAAGAACACGAATTCAAACCCAATTACCAAACTCAAGGAAACCATCATGGCTACTGCAGAAAAAACCGACATCACCTCTTCCGCCAAGGAAATGGCTGCTGACGTTCAAGAGCGTGTGAAGACCGCTTACGCCAACGCTGGTGAGTTCGCCGGCGAGTTCGGTGAATTCAACAAGGCAAACGTCGAAGCTGCCGTGGAAAGCGGCAAGATCTTCATCGGCGGCGCACAGGAACTGGTTCGCGACAATGTCGAAACCGGCAAGACTGTGGTCGAGACTGTCACCGAAGACGCGAAGAAGATGGTTGCTGTAAAGTCGCCAACCGAGCTGCTCCAGCTTCAGGGTGAACTCGCACGCCGCAACTTCGACGCAGTCGTCAGCTACGGTTCTAAGCGCACCGAAGCATGGGTGAAGCTCTACAACGACGCCTTCGCACCGATTTCGAACCGCGTGAGCGTTGCAGCCGAAAAAATCTCGAAAGCTGCCTAAAACCAAGTTTCTAAGCCGGGCCTCTCCTCTCTCTCCCAATCCCGGCTTACGGAAGCGCGCTTAAATGCGCAGGGCCGGATGAACCATTGGTTCGTCCGGCCCTTTGCTATTTTGCGTTCCGGGCAATTTAAAGCAAAGTCTTTAGATGCATCGCCGCATGGGTCGCTTACGCCTCTTGCGATCACAGATACTAATCCCATAATGGAGCCTTATGGTTACGCCCCGCCCCACCCTTTCCCGTTCGGTCCCGACCATAATCGACCTCGCGCGCCCGCTTTGCGCAGGCGATGACGGACCGGGTAAAGACGACGATGGCGGCACCGACGAAGAGATCGGCGTAGCGACCAAGACGCGGACCAAGCCCAAAAAACCCAGCCAATATAAAGTGCTGCTGCTGAACGACGATTACACTCCGATGGAGTTTGTCGTGATGGTTTTGAAACGGTTCTTCTCGATGGATATCGAACAGGCGACGCAGGTCATGCTGCATGTCCACCAGAAAGGCGTCGGCGTGTGCGGCATATTCCCATACGAAGTCGCCGAGACCAAAGTGAATCAGGTGATGGATTTCGCCCGTCAAAACCAGCATCCGCTGCAATGCACGCTGGAAAAGGCGTAGCTGCGTGATCCTGCGATGAGGCAGCCCCACCACCCTGAACCCGACGCCGCTGGACCGGGGCAGGAAAGCGTGTGGGACTACCCTCGCCCGGCTATCGCAGAGCCTACGGACAGGCGAATACAGATCATCCACAAAGGCGTTGAACTGGTGGACAGCCGCAGCGCGTGGCGGACGCTCGAAACAAGTCATCCGCCGACCTATTACGTCCCTCAAACTGACGTGGCGATGCAATATCTTACCCCCAATCCGCGCCGGTCAATGTGTGAATGGAAAGGGCAGGCGCGGTATTGGGATATTACTATCAGCGGTGACACGATTGATGCCGGTGCGTGGTCCTACCCCTCCCCCACGGCAAGTTTTGCCGGCATCCGCGACTTTCTGGCGTTCTATCCCGATCCGCTCGATTGCTGCATGGTTGATGGTGAGCAGATCATTCCCCAACCCGGACAGTTTTACGGCGGCTGGATCAGCCAATACGAAGCGGGCCCGTTCAAGGGCGGACCGGGAAGCCGTTTCTGGTGACTGGCGCGCCAATTCAACGCGGCACATGACCGCGCGGGATTTTCGCGCTATGGGCGGCATTCAGGCAACGGCAGGCATTAATCTGCGAGCCCGACGATTTAGACCAAGAGCGATGCGAAGGCCGGATTTCCGAACGTGCTGAATGCCATTCCCAGTCTTGACCGGTATATATTCCGGCTGGTGATCGTGCCGATGCTGAGCGTCTTTGCGCTGGCGGCATCGCTGCTCCTGCTCGACAAAATGCTGCGGCTGTTCGATTTCGTCGCTGTCGAAGGCGGCCCCATCGGCGTCGTTTTCAAGATGCTGGGCGCTCTCATTCCTGAGTATGCGAGCCTCGCGATACCGCTTGGCCTGATGCTCGGCATCTTGCTGGCGTTCCGTAAGCTTGCAACCTCCAGTGAACTCGACACGATGCGAGCGGTGGGCCTGTCGTATTGGCGGCTGCTGCGCGTTCCCTATGCGATCACGCTGGTGCTGGTTGCGGTCAATGTCGCGCTGGTATTCTATGTCCAGCCGCTGAGCCGGTATTATTACGAGCAGATGGAGTACGAGCTGCGCTCCGGCGCGCTCGGCGCGTCGATCAAGGTTGGCGAATTTACGATGCTGGCAGACCGAATGGCGCTTAGGATCGAGGAAAGCGAGGATGACGGACGCCGCCTAATCGGCATATTTGCGCGCGTTTCGAACAGCCGCGATCAGGTGCTTTCGATCAGCGCGCGAGAGGGATCGTTCCTCGCCACCAATGATGATCCCAACACCATCATCCTGCGCCTAAGCGAAGGTACCATCATCCAGGATACCGGCGGCAAGAACCCTCGCGTCCTGTCATTCAGCCGCCACGACCTGCCCATCGACCTTCCTGCGATCGAGGAGTTCCGCGCGCGCGGCGATGCGTCCCGCGAATTCATATTGCCCGAATTGCTGCGCATCGGCTGGAGCGACAGTGCCGATACCGAGATACGCGATGCAAGCCAGGCATCGTTCAATTTCAGACTGGTCGAGGTGGTGATGATGTTGCTGTTACCGCTGCTTGCGGTGTCTCTCGCGATACCGCCAAAACGATCTACCAGCGCGCTTGGCGTGTTCGTTTCCATCGTGATGGTGGTCGCCTATCACAAGGTCAATCAATACGGAGAGGACGTCGCTTCTCTTGGTAGAATCGATCCGATCATCGCCCTGTGGGGGCCATTTGTGATCTTCGCCGCGCTGATCATCTGGATGTATTACCGCGTCGCGCATGTGCCCGGCGGTCAGGCAATCGGCGCGCTGGAAACAGCATTTGCCAAACTGTCCAAATGGCTCGGCAAAATTTTCCGCCGCAAAAAGGTAAAGCCTGTCATGGCGCCGGATGACGATGCGCGGCTGGCTCCGGCGGAATAGGCGATAGGGCAAGTCATGCAGCTCGATTTCTTCCCCTCGCGCACGCTCACTTTGTATCTGGCGAAGATGTTCGTTGTCAGGATCCTCGCGGTGCTGGTGATGCTGGTGCTGGTTCTAATGGCGTTGGACCTGCTTTCGGCAACCGGCGAAATCCTTACGCCAGAGGGCAACGGACAGGCCGAAATCATCCAGTATGCCGGGCTGCGCATTCCGCAGCTGATATCGCGGTTCCTTCCCTATTCGGTGCTGCTCGCGACACTGATTACCTTGGTGACGCTGAACCAGAACAGCGAAGTTGTGGCGATGAAGGCTGCGGGGCTTTCCGCGCATCAGGTGCTTGCACCGCTGCTGCTTACGTCAGCTTTGGTCGCGGTGATCAGCTTTGCCTTTAACGAGCGGGTGGTGACGCGGGCAAATGCGACGTTGAAAGCATGGGAGGCGGCGGATTACGGCCCCATTCCCAAAGCCAGCGGAACCCGGTCCAACGTGTATCTCACCGATGGAGAGAACATTCTGACCGCCGCCACTTTGAGCGGAGACGGAGAGGCAATTACGCTAAGCGATGTGACATGGTACAGCCGTGCGCCCGGCGGCATCATCCGCGAACAGATCAACGCACAAGGCGCGATTTACGCAGCCCCCGGATGGAAGCTGACTGATCCGGTTCGTTTCGATGTCGGCAGCGCGGAAACGCAGGAACTGCCCGAGCTCGTAGTGGGAGAGACCCTGACGCCGGAACAGATCGATCTGCAATCGGTCGATCCCGATGCGCAGTCTTTCTGGGAGCTGTCGGAAACCATCGACGCGTTTGAGGCTGCAGGGCGCCGCACAACAGAGATGCGCGCGAAATGGTGGCACCGGATATCAGGGCCGCTTTCCGCGCTGCTTATGCCATTGCTCGGCTCGGTCGCGGCTTTCGGACTGGCACGGTCCGGTCAGCTGTTCGTGAGGGCAGTGATCGGAATGGCGCTGGGTTTTGCGTATTTCGTGGTCGACAATGCCGCGCTCGCCATGGGCAGTTTCGGCGGATATCCGCCGTTCCTAGCCGCATGGGCGCCGTTTTTCCTGTTTCTGCTGCTCGGTGAAACCGTGCTTGTGCGGACCGAGGAATGAGCGATTTTTCAATTCGGCTCGCCCGGGCAAGCGACGCCGATGCTTTTTTCGAGATTGAGGATGACGCCGCAGGATTGCTGCGCAGCGCGCCATCGCTGCAAGGCATCCCGATCCCGCCAACCGCGACTGCGGACCAACATGCGAAAACCATCGCAAAGGGCCGATCTCTTGCGGCGCTCGTCGAGGATAAGCTGGTCGGTTTTGCCGCGTCAGCTTCTGCGGGAAGAGAGCTGCACCTGCACGAACTCAGCGTTCTGCGCGCGCATCAACAGCGCGGCATCGGCGCGACATTGCTTAGGGCGTTAAAGATCGACGCGCGCAATTCCGGCTTTCGCGCAATCACGCTCAGCACCTTTCGCCAGATCCCTTGGAACGCCCCGTTTTATGAGCGGCACGGTTTCGTCGAAGTGCAGAACTTCGAAGCGCACCCGCATTTACAGGAATCGCTCGAAGACGCGGTAAAGCTCGGCATCCCCGCAGAGCTGCGCTGCGCGATGATCCACTTCCTCGATTAAACAGCGGCGCTGGCGATTGTCAGCGGCGGACCATCGTGCTTTGCGCAATGCGGCCGACGAGGTTCGCCATGCCGGGATGGTTCGCGCCGTCATAGGTCGACCCGTCGCCCAATTCCCGCTTTAGACGGCGGTGAGCTTCGGGAAGGTCGTGATACGGCATGGACGGCATCAGGTGGTGCAGCGCGTGATAGCGCAGGCCCACAGGTGCCCATAACTCGGCCACTGGACCGGGCGGCGGCACGTTTACACTATCGAGGAATTGCGCGGTCACGGTCATCGCCTCGCCTTCGTTTTCCCAAAGGTGCGCAACCAGCGTGCGCAACTGGTTGAGGACAGCCGTGACGGAAAAGATCGCAAGCGCGATCAGGACCGGGCGCCAATCCAGCACCAACGGGCTTAACAGGATGGCAATCGCCCAGACACTCGCGGCGGTTTCCTGCCATAGCACACGCTTGCGAAAATCGCCGGTCGGGGCCTTGCGGCGAAATTCAGGGTTGATCGAAAGCGAGGAAAACCGCTCCCAGACAAATTTACGCACTGGCGGCAGGATCGCGCCCAGCGGCACGAGAATACCGAACCGCACGATCAGCGCGATGGGCGCGAGCAAAGCGACCAGCACGAACACAGGCAGGCTCCACGGCTTCATCAGCGCGAGCGGCAGGTATTCGGGGTCTTCGATTGTGCCATACTGCGTCCGCTTGTGATGGATCACATGGACGCCTTCGTACATGAAGCTGGGCGTCAGCATCGGCACGCCGACCAGCAGGTTCCAGCCAAGCCGAAAACCCGGCAACGCGCTTTTGCGGATGTGGGTCAGTTCGTGGATGAACATCAATGCACGGTACAGCGCAAGCGACGCCGCGACCCCGGCAATGATGCTGACAGCAACGTTACCGGACAGGATCGCGGTGGCGATACCGGCATATCCGATACCCGCAGAGATCAGCATGTCGGGCCAGTAAATCGTAGCCTTTGCCTCGCCCAGATCTTTCGTCAGGTCGCGGGCGGCGCGCAGCATGTCCTTATCATCTTGCGTCTGGAACTGTGCACGCGTGGCGCGGCCCTCCGGTCGGTTGACCAAAGGCGCAGGAGCGACGGGGACAGACGGCTGTTCAATATTCATAGTTTCAAACTCACGGACGCCTTACCGCAAAATTCGCGGCAACGCCAAATGGGTTATGTTGGCAAGAGTGATCGGTTGGCTTGCTTGTAAAACCCGTTAAGGGCCACAAGCGCATTGACACAAATCAATACGGGATACGCCGCGTGACGGATGCCAAAATAAGCATAGAAGCCATTCACGACAAGAAGGGGCGCACCCGCTTTGTCGATCTGGGCCGCGCGTTTGCTAGCAGGCTCCAAAACTCGGTCCCGCAGCTGCGCAGCGAACAGCTTGAATTGGTTGACCCGGACAAGAACCCTTTTTTCGAACATGCCCGTGCCCAGTTTTACATCGCACATCGCGGTGGAAAGCCGGTCGGGCGTATATCGGCCCACATAGATGAACTGGCGCTTGATATGCCGCCAGAGCAGGGATTTGGCCCCGGCACCGGCATGTTCGGTTATTTCGATGCAGAGGACGAAGCTGTCGGCAGCGCGCTGCTGACCCGCGCCGAAGAATGGCTGAAAGGCCAAGGCATGACGCGCGCCGTAGGGCCGATCTCCATGTCGGTCTGGGAAGAGCCCGGCCTGATGGTCAAGGGGCAGGATCACCCACCGATGGTCATGATGGGCCATCACCCGTCCGAATATCAGCAGATGATCGAAGGCGCAGGGTATAAGCCAGCGAAATCGCTCTACACCTACGATCTCGATATCAGCGGAGATTTTTCACCCCTGATCCAACGCATCGTGAAATCCGGCCGGCGCAACGAGCGGATCACCCTGCGCAAAGTAAACAAGAAACGCTGGGACGAGGATGCAGCCATCATCCTCGATATTCTCAACGATGCCTGGTCGGACAATTGGGGCTTCGTGCCGCTGACCCCGGCGGAGGTCGCGCATACGGGCGTCAAGCTGAAGCCGATCATCCACGAAGACCTTAACATGATTGCCGAGGTGGACGGGCGCCCGGTCGCATTCATGCTGACCTTTCCCGATTTGAACGACATTCTGGCGCGGATCGATGGCAAGCTATTCCCGCTCGGCTGGTTCCGGCTTTTGCGATGGCTGCGCAATCCCAAGGGGGCAGATATGCGCGTGCCGTTGATGGGCGTGCTGAAAGCGGTGCAGAATTCCCGGCTCGCCAGCCAGCTCGCTTTTATGATGATTTCCGACATCAAAACGGTCGCGAACGAAAACTACGCGTCGGTTCGCGGTGAGCTTGGCTGGGTGCTCGACGACAATCAGGGCATGAATGCAATTGCCGATACGATCGGGAGCACAATCAACAGTGAATACATAATCTACGAAAAGCCGTTGGGCTAAACGCTAGCACCACGCGGCTCGTGGCAGTTGAGAAAAAGAAAAAAGGCTCTCACTCAATCGAGTGAGAGCCTTTCGGGATCGTATCACCTGCCGCTTGGACGGGAGGGGGGTCTCAGCCGGTGATACAGATATAATGCTCACCTTTTGAAGCCGTTCCCAGCGGGCGAAACTTTTTATATGTTTTTTTTTCGAAGTGCGGATCGAAACTGCTTTTCAGGGGTAATCTGCATAACCGTTTCTCGCCCGAAGTCGGGCCGGGACCGGATTATATTGATATATTTGACAGACCAACCAGTTGGGGGCACGGACGCGGTTCAACGGTCCGGTTGTGCAATTTGCATGCACCTCCGCAGTGTGAGTCAACCGAAGAAAGCGAGTTCACGATGTCACTGGGTCAGCAAGTTGCAACCAATCTTCCTTTCCTGCGCCGGTATGCGCGCGCACTGTGCGGTTCGCAGTCTACCGGAGATGCATTCGTCCGCGCCACATTGGAAGCGGCGCTGGCGGATGATGATTTGAAAGCGTCTCTCGATGGCGGGCGCATCCCGCTATACCGCGCGTTCAACAAGGTCTGGGAAAGCGCCCATATCGAGATCGAGAAAATCGATAACGCCGCCGGCGAACACGAAGCGGGCGCACAAGGCAAGCTGGGCGCGATCACGCCGCTTAACCGGCAGGCGCTGCTGCTTACCACCCTCGAAGATTTCACGCCTGCCGAAGCGGGCCAGATCATGGGCATGGAAACCGCCGACATCGGATCGCTCGTGTCCGAAGCCATCTCCGAAATTGACCGCGAACAGGCCACCTCGGTTCTCATCATTGAGGACGAGCCGCTGATTTCGATGCAGCTCGAAGATCTCGTATCTTCGCTCGGTCATGAAGTGTGCGGCACCGCAGCGACGCGCACCCAGGCCCGCGAAGTGGTCGAGAAAGATACGCCCGGCCTTGTTCTGGCAGACATCCAGCTTGCCGATGGGTCATCCGGCCTGGATGCGGTGGACGATATTCTGGCGATTGCCACGGTGCCGGTCATTTTCATCACAGCCTATCCAGAGCGCCTGCTTACCGGCGACCGGCCAGAGCCGACCTATTTGGTGACGAAGCCGTTTCAGGAACAGACCGTGCGCGCGGCGATCAGCCAGGCGCTGTTCTTTGGATCGACCAGCCCGATCGATTGACCCGGCGCTGTTATTGAGCGGCTTCGCGGATCTGGAAATCGCCGCGCTGGCGCACCGGAATTCGTAAAGTGCAGCGCACGCCTTCCGGCTCGAAAACGAGTTGAACCGGCTGCCGTAATTCATGCGCAACGATCTTTTCGATGAGATCGGTGCCGAACCCGCGTTGGCGATTATGCGGGACTGCGGGGCCGCCGCGTTCCAGCCATTCGATCTCTGCCAGACCGTCGCCCACCATTTGCCAGCTTATATGCACCGCGCCGCCGGGCACGCTCAACGCGCCATATTTCGCCGCATTGGTCGCCAGTTCATGAATTGCCAGCCCGAATGATAACGCATCATTCGGAGCGATCTCGACCGGCGCACCCTTGATATCGATGATATTAATTCCACCGTTTGCGAAATGCTGCAATTCCGCCTCGACAATCGCGCGGATCGGGGTTGTTCCCCAATCAGTGCCCGTCAACAGGTCGTGGGTTGCGGATAGCGATCTGATCCGTCCTTCAAGGCTGTCGGCAAATTCATCGAGATTGCTGCTGCGGCGGCGCGTCAGTGAAATGATAGAAAGCACATTGGCGAGCGTGTTTTTGACCCTGTGATTAAGCTCCCTGCTAAGAGAGTTTCGGATCGAGTGCTGCTCTTCGAAAAATGTAAGCCGGGTCTCATCCTCATGCGCCTGCCGGGTCAGCAGCCGGGCCAGCAGCATGAGAAGGCTGGCCACCGCAAGGCCGAACAGCAGGGTGAGCATTGAAAGGGTATCAAGAAACATGGGGTCATCCCGGCCAATGACCAAGGTTAGCGACCGGTTGGCGATGGAAATAGGCTGTTCCAGCAAGTTCGCCCGATCGATTTCGCCAGGTATTTCCGCCAACAGGTTTCGTGGGAGGTTCTGCCCGTCATACAGACGCGCGCTCATGTCGGCTGGCGCGGCGCTCTCGATCGCGGCTTGGAGAAAGGCGTCCGCGTCAAAGGCCGTAAATACGAAACCTGACAAGCTGGACTCGCTATCGCGCAGGCTGGCGTCACCTGCATAGACAGGCATGAAGATATTGAACCCGTGCGCCGCATCCGGCGCGGCGGAGGGACTGGCTGCCAGATCGACCGCGCCCGATGCGATCGGGCTGACGGTGCGGCGGGCCTCGTCCATTGCCTCTGCACGGACCGGATCGGAATACATATTCAACCCCAACACAGCGCGGTTGCGGGGCGTGTCGGGATAGAAAAATGTCACAGGTGCCAGCCGCGGCAGGGCCGTGCCGGATTTTGGCCTGATCGCAGGAAAACCGGGCTGCTGAAGCCGGATCGTCTCGAGAAATTCCGCCTCGCTTGCGCGGGGCACGGCACTGATCCAGCCAATGCCCTGCGAACCTTTGCTATCGACGTTCAGGCGAAGCTCGCTCACAAATTGGTTGAATACAGTCGGCGTGACCTCGTCAACGCTGGAAAACAGCGCGGCTGCCGCACGCAGATATGCCGAAGAACTGTTGCCCCGCCGTTCCAGCTCCGACCCGATGGCCTGCGCATAAGTGCGCATCTGCGCGGTTTCTCGCTGCTCTACATTTCTTTCAATTGAATAGACGCTGAGGGCGGTGATTGCGGCGATGAGTGCGAAGATGCCCAGCGGTATTCCGCGCGGGTATTTCAGTAGCCAGCGGCGCACACGAAACCGGTTGGAACGGCGCGCAGGTTCACTGCGCCGTTCCACTTGGTATTCGGCATCCCGTTTTTCTGTTGAAATAGTATTACCCATCGTTCTCTATGCAGCGTTGGTGTAAGGACGGAACCAAACACGCATCGCATCGTTCCCAATGCACACTGATGCGCTCTCTGCAACATACTCGGGACGACGAGAGACGCTGAAAACCGATTTTTAGGAATTAAGGCAAACTATGCCGCATCAAAACGATAAATCAGCGCTGGATACCGGCCACGGGGCATCCGCCAAGAAGGACCGCCCGCCAGATTGGGCCAACGGATTGCGGAGTCTTTACGATTCCGTGGTCGATGAACCGCTGCCCGACAGCTTCAAGGATTTGCTCGCCCAGCTTGACGAGAGCGACGATGGTTCGCCCTCCTCTGGCGCGGGGAGCAATAATTGATGGCCGATAAAAAAGAGACACCGGTGCGCACCGCATCGGAAAAAGCGGCGTTCAAACGAGAGCTGACCGAAGTTGTCCCGCATCTTCGCGCCTTTGCGCGCGGACTTTGCGGACGCCCGGACATGGCCGACGATCTGGTGCAGGAAACCATGCTGAAAGCGTGGGCCGCGCAGGACCGGTTTGAACCCGGTACTTCGATGCGGGCATGGACATTTGTGATCCTTCGCAATGCCTATCTCACAGATATGCGCCGCAATCGTTTTCGCGGGGAATACGATGAGGGCGTGGCCGAGCGTATCCTGACGGCACCTGCCGGTCAGGAAGAACCGCTCCACCTCTCCGATATGCACCGCGCCCTGCTTACGCTTCCCCCGGAACGCCGCGAAGCTCTGCTTCTCGTCGGGGCGGGCGGGTTCTCGTATGAAGAAGCCGCGACCATTTGCGGCTGCGCTGTCGGAACCATCAAGAGCCGCGTTGGACGCGCACGCGCGACACTGAATTCCATGCTGGAAGATGGCGATATCCCGCAGCGAGCCATTGGCGATGCGGGCGCACATCGGGCCATCCTTGAAGAATTGGATGAAGTCGCCGCGGGACGAGGCGAAGCAGCAGCGAAAGCCTAGATCGGTTCAGCCTCGTTTGCTGACCGATCAACTACGGAAACCGCCGCCACATTCATCGTCACGTTGGCGAGAGTTCGCATGATATCGGGCAGCATTTCGACCGCCACCAGCAGTGCGAGCGGTTCAATCGGCACGCCCATGGCCAGCGCGATCGGGCCGATTGACACGACGAAGCTGATTGAACCGGGCAGGCTCACCGAACCGATGCTGATGATCACGGCGATAAGAATACCTACGACCATCAGGGCTGGCGGAACGTCGATCCCAGCCAGAGCGGAGACATAAAGCGCCACCGCCAGGTTCATCGCGACACTCGTCGCGCGGAAAATCGCAACCGCCAGCGGCAGCACAAATTCACTCGCTTCCGCGCGCAGACCAAGCCGGTTTGAACTGTCGAGCATGGCCGGCAGGCTGGCGAGCGAGCTTTGAGTGGAGACCGCCACCGCCTGCGCCGGTAAAACCGCCGAAGCGAACCGCAGCGGGCTGATCCCGCCCGCCGCCCAGGCAAGCGCATATGCCAGAACAAGGATAAATCCGCCCATCGCGGATACGATCAGGATGTAATGCGCAAGAGCCGCGAACGCACCGCCCCCGCTCCTGAGGCCGACGCCGAATGCGAGCGCAAGCACACCTGCAGGGGCAACCCACAGCACCCAGCCGATAATCATCAGCATGGCATTGGCGAGCGCGTGAAAGAACGCCAGTAGCGTCTGGCCCTGCCCCTTTGGCAATTTGGCAATCGCCACGGCAAACAGCGCGAAGAAGATCGTGAGCGGCAGCATCGCGGTATCCGCCGCCGCCGCGACCATGTTGGGCGCGATCAGCGATGCGGCAAAATCCAGTATGCCGGGCACTTGCTGATCGCCATCGGGCACTTCGGCCAGAAACCCGCTTGCCGCTGCCGGGATTGGAAAAGCCTCCAGGACCAGCGGCATTGCAAATGCGGTGAAGATGCCCCCTGCGATCAGCACCGCAAATACAATCGAAAGAAACCTTATCGCAGCCGCCCCCGCTCTTGCCGCCGCGATCATTTGCGCGATGCCCAGAACGAGCAGGCTGGCAACCAGCGGGATGATCGTCATCTGCAATGCGCGCAGCCACAATGTCCCGACCAGGGCGACACTGTCCTGCACCCATTGCGCCAGCGTTCCCCCGGAAAAGGCAACGCCCAATCCCAAACCGATCACAAGCGCGGCGAATGTCGCGGCAACCGGCAGGCGGATGGCGGTCAGTTCAAAGCCGCCGTCTCTGGCCTCGCCCGATGAAATGCTCAAAAAACGGCTCCTTTTGATGCCTGCAACCCTTCCCTTCGGGCGATAACCGCGCCAGAAGCGCCTGACAAATGGTCGCAGGCAATCGAAGGGGCAGCATCCACCATGGCGCGCAAGTTTTTTGGCACTGACGGGATCAGGGGCCGCACCAATGCCGATGTGATGACGGCGAAAACCGCGATGCGGGTGGGCCAGGCGGCGGGCAATTATTTTGTGCGCGGCACGCACCGCCACCGCGTTGTAATTGGCAAGGATACGCGCTTGTCGGGATACATGATGGAAAGCGCACTGGTCGCCGGTTTTACCAGTGTCGGCATGGACGTGATCATGACAGGCCCGCTGCCGACCCCTGCAATCGCCCTGCTGACACGCGAAATGCGCGCTGATCTGGGCGTCATGATCTCCGCCAGCCACAACCTTTTCGCCGATAACGGGATCAAGCTGTTCGGTCCTGACGGGTTCAAGCTATCCGACGAGGCAGAAGCTGAAATCGAACGCCTGCTGGACGAAGAACCGGCGCTGGCCGAGCCGGAGGCAATCGGCCGTGCCCGCCGGATCGAGGATGCGCGCGGACGATACATACACGCGGTCAAAAACTCGGTCGCATCGAACGTGCGCTTCGACACACTGAAAGTCGTGGTCGATTGCGCACACGGTGCCGCCTATCAGGTCGCTCCGTCGGCGATCTGGGAATTGGGGGCGGAGGTCATCACGCTTGGCGTTTCTCCCGACGGGACCAATATCAATGACGGAGTGGGATCGACTTCGATTGAGACGCTGCAGGCGCGCGTGGTCGAGGAAAAGGCAGACATCGGCATCGCTTTAGACGGGGATGCTGACCGGCTGATCGTCGTCGATGAAAAAGGGCAGGCTGTCGATGGCGACCAGATCATGGCTCTGATCGCGACCCGTATGCAGGAAAAAGGCAGCCTCACCGGCGGGGGCGTCGTTTCGACCGTGATGTCGAACCTCGGCCTGGAGCGATATTTCGAGAGCATCGGGCTGACGCTGGAGCGCACGAAAGTGGGCGACCGGTATGTGCTGGAACGGATGAAAGAAGGCGGCTTCA
This sequence comes from Erythrobacter sp. MTPC3, assembly GCF_042854385.1. Taxonomy (NCBI): domain Bacteria; kingdom Pseudomonadati; phylum Pseudomonadota; class Alphaproteobacteria; order Sphingomonadales; family Erythrobacteraceae; genus Erythrobacter; species Erythrobacter sp. MTPC3. The sequence goes on along the minus strand of NZ_BTGP01000002.1, from coordinate 288,332 downwards.
ATGTCGGCGGCGAACAATCGGGCCACATGATCCTGCTCGACCATGCGACCACCGGAGATGGCACCGTCGCCGCGCTCAGGGTCCTCACCAGTCTTGTTCATGCGAAAAAACCGGCTAGCGAAATTCTGCACCTGTTCGACCCGGTGCCCCAGCTTTTGAAAAATGTGCGTTATGACGGCGATTCCCCGCTGGGCAACGAAACCGTGCGCGGCACCATCGCCGAGGTAGAGAAGGAGCTGATCGGCAAAGGCCGCCTTGTCATCCGGCCATCCGGCACAGAGCCTGTCATCCGCGTGATGGCGGAAGGCGACGATGCCGCACAGGTCGAGGCGGTCGTGGACCGTGTGTGCGATGCTGTGCGCAGCGCCGCCTGATTCAAGGAGGCAAGGCCAGATGCTTGACATGCGCCCCGATTGCGAACGCTGCGGCGCGGACCTTCCCGCAGAACAGCCGGGCGCGTTTATTTGCAGTTTTGAATGCACGTACTGCGCGCCCTGCGCAGAAAAACTGGATGATCGCTGCCCCAATTGCGGGGGCGAATTGATGGACCGCCCCACCCGCTCCGCCGACCTTCATGCCAAATACCCCCCTTCTTCAGAGCGGAAATTCAAAGGATGAGCGACCGCAAACCGCCGCGCGTGCTGGCCATTGCAGGATCGGATTCATCCGGTGGCGCAGGCATTCAGGCCGACATTAAAACCATCACGATGCTGGGCGGCTATGCGATGACCGCAGTGACCACCATCACCGCCCAGAACACCGTCGGCGTTCAGGCCATTGCGCCCATGTCTGGCGAGGTCGTGGGCCAGCAAATCTCCTCGTGCATTGATGATATCGGCGTCGATGCGATCAAGATCGGGATGCTGCACGATGCCGACATTATCTCACACGTGGCCCGCGCACTGACCGGTGTGAAGGCTCCGATTGTGCTTGATCCGGTGATGATTTCGACCAGCGGCGCGGCCCTTATCGCACCAGAGGCTATCGAGGCGATGCGCGAACAGCTTTTCCCCATGGCGCAGCTGGTGACACCCAACCTCCCCGAGCTTGGCCATTTGCTGGAACGCCACCTGACAGACAGCTCGCAAATGGCGGATGCGGCTGAGGAATTGTCCCGCAAAACCGGCGCCGCCGTCCTCGCAAAGGGCGGACATACCAGTGATGCACGGATAATCGATATTCTCTATGTGCCGGGCGAACGCGCCGTTACTTTCAACCACGCTCGCATCGATACCAAGCATACGCACGGCACCGGCTGCACGCTGTCATCGGCCATCGCCGTGCTGCTTGGACATGGCCAGCCGCTGGAGCACGCGGTGCGCCTGGGACGTAATTTCGTGCTGCGAGCAATCGAGCAAGCGCCTGGATTTGGCGCAGGCAACGGCCCGCTTGGCCACCAGGCCGTCCGCAAATTGTAAGCGGCGTTAAACCCTAGCTGCCAAGATCATAAAACTCGGCGATGTGCGCCCACGCCTCCTCGGCGGTTTCGCACCAATGGAACAGGTCCAGATCCTTCTTCGAGATCGTGCCTTCTTCGGCAATGGCTTCAAAATCGACCACGCGCGTCCAGAAATCTTTGCCGAAAAGCAGGATCGGAATGGCTTTCATCTTGCCAGTCTGGATCAGCGTCAGAAGCTCGAAAAACTCGTCGAAAGTGCCAAAGCCGCCGGGGAAGACCGCAACCGCGCGGGCGCGCAGCAAGAAATGCATCTTGCGCAGCGCAAAATAGTGGAAGTTCAGCGAAAGATACGGCGTAACATAGCTGTTGGGAGCCTGCTCATGAGGCAGGACGATATTCAGCCCGATGGATTCGCCGCCCGCATCGCTCGCGCCGCGATTGCCAGCCTCCATGATTGATGGGCCGCCGCCGGTCGTGACGACGAACTGGCGTTTGCCATTTTCGATGATCGCTTTTTCCGAAACCAACCGCGCCAGCTTATAGGCCTCTTCGTAATACTTGGCCTTGTCTGCGAGCCTTTCAGCGACCTTCTGTTCGTATTCAGTGCCGTTCTGTGCGGCTTCAATCTTGGCCTGCGCCTGTTCTGGCGAAGGAATTCGGGCAGAGCCATACATGACCATCGTCGATCCGACGCGCGCTTCGTCTAGAAGCATTTCAGGTTTCAGCAGCTCAAGCTGAAAGCGGACCGGCCGCAGCTCGTCGCGCAGCAGGAAATCGTGGTCCCTAAACGCCAGCGTGTAGGCGGGATGTTCTGTCTGCGGAGTGCGATCAGGCGCTTCCTCGGCAAAACGGCTTTCTTCGCCAGCACGGTAAAACTTGCGATCTTCTAGGTCTTTGTCAGTCATGGGCGCCGCTCTAGGCGCAGCGCATGACATCGGCAAGGCGGCGCACGTTTATGATTTGAGGTGTGTCCTTTGACAGCAAAGATGGACTCAGAGCGCCAGAACAAATCGTGATTTGTCAAAACCGAGTGACAACGGTTTGGACCGATCCCTGCAATTTTTGACAGACGGCATGGCCGATCACGAAAAATCAACCGCTTAGGCAGCTAGGGATTTGCTGCGGAACAATTCGCTTCACTTGCGAATTTCAAGCCTAAACGCTCACCAACTGCGACGGCGGCATCCAACACGACTACTAATGGCAGCTTCCGCCCCAATCAAGAAGTGCGCGGCCGCGCCATCTTGCTGCCCTCGTAATCCACCTGCGCTACGCGTTGCGTCTCTTTGGCTCGGTCAACAACCAAAGTTCAGGCGTCAGCAGCGCCTCTTCAGTGCGACAATGGAATCAAGCAAAGGCCGTCCGGACAAGCGACTTAATGGGCCCTGAGCCTAATCAAGCGCTAGAGTGCGGCCCGATCAATTCTGCCGCAAATTCAGGCTGCGCGAGCATCTCCCTTAGCCATTTGTCTCTGATACGCACTAGCCCGAGGTATTCGTCGCGCGACAATACGACGTGGGTTGGCTCGCTCGTGCCGTCATCGCAAAGCCCAACCGGTCGGATAATTGCGCTATTCAACACCGCGCCTAAATCCTCGGCAGCACTTTCGACGCTAAGCGTCTCATAAACAATCCGTCTGCGCGTCACGAGCAACTCGCTCCTTGTTCTGGTCGGCCTCTTGCCAACCATCATAGGCGGACTGTTGCCGACCTCAACCGCCTTGCACCTCATCGATGGCAGATAGTACGTCCACCAATTGAGCCCGAAGGCCTGAAAGGCCAACTGCAAGCATAAGATCGCGCCGATCCGACAGTTCAAGCACGGTCCGCAAGATCTGGTCCGAATGCCGCATCAGGATGACGAGATTGTCCGCGCTGGGACTGTTCTTTCCATCAAACCAGTTTCGTACTGCCCGCTCGTTGGAGTTGGTCAGCTTCGCAACCGTCTTGACCGACGATGGCAAAGCACCGAATTCCTGTTTGAGCGCAAGTGCAAGCGCCTCGCTTAATGCCGATGGCGACAATTCCGGAAAAGCTTTTCCTGATTTTGACTGAAAACTTCGGTCCTTCTTCGTGAACGACATACCGCCGAACTCCCAATAAATATTCGATGGAATCGAAGGGTGTCATTCTGTGAGAAAATGAAAGTATCGGGCAGATGCAGGCGGCCGAACAAGGACAAGACAAAGACCATGAAGGGCCGCTAGTTCGAGCCGCGCAATATGTGCGGATGTCGACCGAGCATCAGAAATACTCGACCGAAAATCAGGCCGAGATCATCGCGCAATACGCTGCCCGGCGTGGCTTCGACATCGTCAAAACCTATGAGGATTCCGGCAAGAGCGGGCTGAAGCTCGAAGGTCGCTTGGCACTACAGCAGCTGATCGAGGATGTTCGAACTGGGCGAGCCGACTTCGAGGCTGTGCTCGTCTACGATGTGAGCCGCTGGGGCCGCTTCCAGGATGCCGACGAAAGCGCCTATTACGAGTTCATCTGCCGCGAAGGCGGCATCACCGTCCACTATTGCGCCGAGCAGTTCGAGAATGACGGAAGCCTGAGCGCCACGATCATCAAGAGCATGAAGCGCGCGATGGCCGGTGAGTACAGCCGGGAACTATCCGCAAAGGTATTTACCGGGCAATGCCGCTTGATACGTCTGGGCTACCGCCAGGGTGGCACCGCGGGTTTCGGTCTCAGGCGCGTGCTGGTCGATGAACATGGCGGAGTGAAGACCGAGCTCGCTCGCGGCGAGCACAAGAGCCTGCAAACTGACCGTGTCATCCTGCAACCGGGGCCGCCTGAAGAAGTCGAGACGGTCCGGCGCCTCTATCGCATGTTCGTGGTGCAGCAGCGCAGTGAAAGCGAGATCGCCGACGTTCTTAACGCCGAAGGTCTCCGAACCGACCTCGGCCGGGAGTGGACACGCGGGACTGTCCATCAGATCCTGACCAACGAGAAATACATCGGCAACAATGTCTACAACCGCATTTCCTACAAGCTGAAAGCGAAGCGGGTCGCCAATCCGCCCGATATGTGGGTGCGGCAGGATGGCGCTTTCGAGCCGATCGTCGAACAGGACTTCTTCGACGCAGCCCAGCGCATCATACAGGAACGCTCGCGGCGCTTTACCGATCAGGAACTGCTCGACCGCCTGTCACAGCTGTTTGCCGACAAGGGGTGGCTGTCGGGCGTTATCATCGACGAATTGGAGGACATGCCGTCGAGCTCGACCTTCCGGCATCGCTTCGGGAGCCTCACCCGCGCATACGAGCTGGTCGGCTACACACCATCGCGCGACTACAGCTATATCGAGATCAACCGGGCGCTGCGAGCCATGTACCCCGAGATTGTTGCATCGGTGATCGGCGACATCGAGGCGCAGGGCGGCACTGTCGAGCGCGATCCCTTGTCCGACCTGCTCCGGGTCAATGAAGAGTTCACCGTCGCACTCGTGATCGCCAGATGCCACGTCTCGCCGGCAGGCGGGTTGCGCTGGCAGGTGCGGTTCGACAGTGGCCTTGGTCCTGATCTGACCATCGCCATCCGGATGGAGGACGACAACCAGACGGTGCGCGACTACTATTTGTTTCCATGGTTGGACCTCAACCGGACACCGAAGCTTCACCTCGCTCCCGACAATGGCATCCTGCTCGATGCTTTCCGCTACGACAGCCTCGACGCGTTCATCGAACTGACCCGCCGCACCTCGCTGAGGAAGGCGGCATGAGCGACGTGAGCACCGAAATCCGTCAGGTTCCGATCGATCTCATCACCGTGCTCAATCCGCGTGTGGGCAACAAGCGGGTGTTTCAGGAACTGGTCGATTCCATCGCCGCTCTTGGCCTCAAGAAGCCGATCACAGTCAGCCAGCGACCGGGCAAGAACCGCTACGATCTGGTCTGTGGTCAGGGCAGGCTCGAAGCATTCATCGCGCTCGGTGCATCGGAGATCCCGGCCATGATTGTCGAAGCAAATGAAGAAGACTGTTTCGTCATGAGCCTCGTCGAGAATTTGGCCCGGCGCCAGCACAGCCCGCTCGAACTTGTTCATGGCATCGGAGAGCTGTCACAGCGCGGCTATTCGCACGCGGAAATCGCCAAGAAAGTCGGGTTCTCGATCGACTATGTCGCAGCCATCTGTGTGCTGCTCGAGCAGGGCGAGGAGAAACTGATCAACGCGGTCGAGCGCGGCAACATTCCGCATTCGATCGCGATGGAGATCGCCAGAGCCAAGGAAGGCGAGGTTCAGAAGGCACTGGCCGAGGCATACGAGCAGAACAAGCTGCCTGGCAATCAGGTCCTCGCAATCCGGCAGATAATCGAGCAGCGCAAGGTGAGCGGCAAGCAGGTCCATCGTGGCTCGGGCAAGGACGCTCGGACGCGGCGGGTCAGTTCGGAAAGCCTTATCCGTTCCTACCAGCGCGAGACCGAGCGCCAGAAGCTCCTGATCAAGCGCGCCTCGCTGGCGCGCAGCCGCCTGTTGTTCGTGTCCAACGCGCTTCGCCGCCTGCTTGCGGATGAGCATTTCGTGACCCTGATGCGAGCAGAAGGCATAACCTCGTTGCCCGAAGCTCTGGCCGAGCGTGTAGGTACGGGGGTCTCCCAATGACCACGCCGATCAAGATCGCTTTCGATCAGGACGTGATCACGCTTTCGATTGAGAAGCTGCTGCCGACAAAGACGCTGCCGAAAACACTGCAGCAGAGCGTCAAGTATAGCCGTATTGCCGCTTCGATCGCCGAAGTCGGCATCATCGAGCCCCTGTCGGTAGCGCGTCAGAAGGGTGGAGCCTATCTCCTCCTCGATGGACACGTGCGGCTCGCGGCACTGCGTGAGCAGGCGATTAGCGAAGCGCCCTGCATCATCGCGCATGACGACGGATCCTTCACCTACAACAAGCGGGTCAATCGGCTTGCGGTGATCCAGGAGCATTACATGATCGTCCGCGCGCTCGATCGCGGTGTCTCCGAGGAGAAGCTTGCGCGCGCGCTCAACGTCGACATCAAGGTGATCCGCAACCGGCGGCATCTGTTGCGAGGAATCAGCGATGACGTTGCCGAGCTTCTGAAGGACAAGCAAGTCGGCCACGTCGCCTTCCAGAAGCTGCGCAAGATGAAGCCGCTCCGCCAGCTCGAAGTGGCGGAGCTGATGGTCTCTGCGAACAATTTTACCTCGTCCTATGCCAAGGCGCTGCTCGCTACTACCAAGCCAGAAGATCTCCTCAACCCCGACGAGCAGCGCAAGGCGACCGGCCTTTCACCTGAGCAAATGGAGCGGCTTGAACGAGAAATGTCCGAGCTCAGCACCGACTACAAGGAACTGGAGATGTCCTACGGTGACGACATGCTTGTGCTGGTCGTGGCATCGGGGTTCCTCGAACGCCTGCTTGGTAAACACGAGATCGAGCGTTTCCTCGAAACTCGCCATCCTGAAATTCTGGAGAACTTCAGGTCGGTTGTTCAGGCGACTTCGCTTGACCAATCCTCAACGACTGGCCGCGCTGCCTAGCATGATGGGGACCCGGACCCGATAAGCGCGGGGACCGCGGTAGACGCCGCACAGTGGGACGGATCGAGCGCGGCGGTGGGAATGGCGGCGAACTCGCACGGAGCCCGCCAACGGTCCGATAGGACTTGACTGAAACGTGTGCCGGGCTTGCAGAGGTCTGGCACACATGCCGATGGAAACTGCCATCTTTCACTATGCCGGCTTGTCAGTTCAAGACAGCCCTACGATCCTCTCCGGGTCAGACGCCCCTCATCGTCAACGAGCCTGAGGTGACCGGACCATTCCCAAAGAACAAGGTTGACGCCATCGGCGTTCGCTTTGGCATAGCTTGGAACGAGCATCCCTACATAGCCATCCGCAATCAGACACTCCGCGAAATCATGCGTCGGAACGGTTCGTCCTACGAGCATATTGTCGCGCCAATCCTCGCTCGACAGAAGGCTTGGAGACATCGAGTATTTCTTCATCGCGCGCACATCGGTAGCGTCGAAAACAGGATCAAGGTTGGCCTGATATGAAACCAGCGTTGTCGGTTGAAGTGCCCCGATCTGATTGGCTTCGCGTAAAGCGTGTTCGGGCTTCAGCGCTGTATAAAGCGTCGCACGGCCGATCCTGTTGAATCGTCCGCCGTATTTCTCGGCTCCCGCACCCGAAAGCGGTTCCTTCGCATATCGAGGATTGAGAGCACGATAAAGCGCTCCTTTATATCTCATAACGATTACGCGAAGACGCCGGCATCCACCGCATCGATATAGGTGAGAACATCGTCCGCCCTACCGTCGTGAACCAGTTGCATCGCGGTTTGGCCAGAAAACCCTGCCAGCGGCTCGGACCGATACCATGCATACGCCAACAACGGCGATCCGAACCGCGGTTCGGTCTTGTTGAGTATCTCGACCATCTGGCGAAGTCGGCGCTGCGTCCTATCGGACGCAATCCGATCCTTACGCTGGATCGCGTCCTTGCCAAGCCCGAGCGAGCGGGCAAGCTCGTCGGCAGTCGTCAAAAGTGCCGTGGCGATCTTGCGCGGCGCGAGCTTACCGTTATCTGCATAATCAGCGATCATCATCGCAACATCTCCAACATAATTGACGCCATATAGCGTCATTTTTAGTGGATGGCAAGGGCTCGAGTGTGAGGACGACCAGTCTTTTCCGGAACGAAATACGACTAGGAAGTATGTTGCCGTCCGACATGCAGTGCGGATGCCCTGCTCAATGATCTGGTCCCACTCGAGCCACGACGGAAGCGTCGCGACGACGCGACTGCGACAGTTCACTTTCGTTACGATCCTGCCGACATCGGCACCATCTATGTGTGGAACCGTAAAACCCGCAAATACATCGAATTGCAGTGCGCGGACGAACGCTATGCGAATGGCATGCCGCTTTGGCTGCATAAGAAGATCCAGGACGAAGCTAAGTCAGAAGGCGCTGCATTCAACACGGAGGAAGAACGGCTTTCTATGCGGGGAAAGCTCGTCCAAGCCATTCGAAACATCTCTCCCAAAGCGCTTGCGGAGTCGCGGAAACGGGTGGCGCAGCTGCTTGAGATCCCTCGGGTCAAGCAGATCACTGGTAGCATCGTCGATCTGACAAACGCAGAACCCGTAGCGATTAGTTTGGGCGATTTTATATCGCATGACCGGGCAGCACTGACCTCACTCGATCACGAAATTCTCTCGCCGCGCCCAGCTCCCAGAAAGGGACGGGCAAAGACCCCTTTAGATCATCGTCGCGAGGAAACCGACCCTACCCAAGGGCAGCTTCCACCTCCTGAGCGAACCCGCAGGAACATAGCCGGCAGAGGAGGTTACGCATGAGCGCTTCGCTCACGCCATCTGAACGGGCGCTCCTCGTTGGCAAGGCGCAGGCGAAATTCAGTGCGATACGGGTTGATTTTCCACCGCAAACCAGTGCCATGGCCATTCTTGACGAGCTGAGGATCGCGGCGCTCTATCGATCGCCTGAAGCAGCATGTGGGGGAGCCACCCGCAGTTTCCCAAGCGAGCCTGTAAAGGAAATGAGGGTCATCGTAGTTAAGCGACGGATCGGAGAAATTTGTGATTTCGCGATCATGGAGGCCTGCCGCAATTCGATCGCCCATCATTTCAGCGAAATGCAGTCTTTCGTGAAATTCTTTCATGGCCGCTGGCCAGAGCGTCTGAACGAGGTCCTCACTGATGTCATGCGGCTGCCCTGCCTTAGGCTGGACGAAAACGGCAATTTCGCTTGGAGCAAAGCTGAAGCTCTTAGGGACTTCTGAGCCGATGAGCGCTTTCATTGCCGCGTCTGCGGCGTTGCAGTCATTGCAGAGTACGACGCGGGCGAATCTTTCGATAACAGCGATCGCTGCGCCGCACGCTCGCTTGCGGATGATATCTGTTTCCTGATCCGCGCCCGCGAGCGCCTTCGCACGCATGATATCGCCAGCACAATCCCCCAAATGATCGTGATGCCAATCAAGCTGGCAGAGCAGGACGCCATTGTCTGTCAGGCGAGCGATTTCGCTCTTCCTACGACCGCAGCAGGGGCAGTTCCAGCCAATCCAAGTTTGCGCCCAAGCCTTGTTGAGGTCGAGTTTTTGGACTCCAAACTGCTCCATCAGCCAGCGGGTCTGCGCGCTCCAACGTCCATCGAACATTTTGGTCAATGCGTGCTGATCGACCTCATCGTCGGTCATCACTGCGAAATCAGGAACATCTACGTGCAACGTGCTCATCTACCCATGTTCACCGAACATCGATCAGGCGGCAAGTCGGTTATCGAAATCAGGAACAACTTCGTTCAACAGTGCTGACGCGCGAGCCGAAGAAAGATGGCACTTCGCGGTTTACGACGGAAAATCAGTTCTTTGTGAGCGAGCGTCAAACCTCAACACGCCAATGCGGCCCACTATTTTGTCACAGCGGGCAAGCTTTGCTGTCAAAGGATAAGGTGCTGGATGCCCCGTGAGGATTCGAACCTCAATTGACGGAGTCAGAGTCCGCAGTCTTACCATTAGACGACGGGGCAATCCCAAGCGGGCCGTAAGCGTCCGCTTGCCGGCTTCTCGCTTTGCGAGCGCGCCTCCTAGTTTTGGCGAAGACCAAGGTCAAGGCTGAAACAGGCACGCTATTTCAGGATCCACGGCGAAATCCCGAATTCGGACCGCCCGTGCCGGTCTGCTTGCTCTCTGTTCCCGCTTCGGTTAGCATTTGTTTCAGGTGCTCGCGTAATATTCACGCGGGTGAGATGAAAGAAGTTGATTATGGCGGACATGATTCCGCCGGACGAAGACAGCAAAGCTGGAAACAATCGGGGCGGCAAGTCCGGCAAGGTAGCCGATTTTCGCTACAAGCAGCCCCGCCAGCGAAACGAGACATCCGGTCGCGGTGGCAAAAGGGATTGCCAAACGCAGGCGGGCTCCAACCCAACTAACCGGCCATCTGGACCGCGTTTGCCGCGTCCTGGCGAAGCCTACGCTGCGCTCGATCTGGGCACCAACAATTGCAGACTGCTGATCGCCCGCCCTTCAGGCCGCGATTTCACCGTGATCGATGCGTTCAGCCGCGTTGTGAAGCTGGGCGAAGACCTGGCGGTGACAGGCAGGCTTTCGGACGAGGCGATGGACCGCGCATTAGGCGCGCTGTCCGTGTGCGCGGACAAGCTGCGCCGGCGCAATGTTCGGCTGGCAAGATCGGTCGCAACCGAGGCGTGCCGGCGCGCCGCAAACGGACCAGCATTTATCGAACGGGTTCGCGAGGAAACCGGCATCGTGCTTGATATCATCAGCGCCGAAGAAGAGGCGCGCCTCGCCGTGCTGGGTTGTCACATCCTGCTCGAACAGGGCAATGGCCCGGCGGTCATATTCGACATTGGCGGCGGCTCAACAGAGCTTGTCCTGCTGGAACCGGGCGGCAAAATCCCCCGCATCATCGACTGGCAGAGCGTCCCTTGGGGTGTTGTCTCCTTAACCGATACAGTCGGCAGTTGCGAAGATAGCGAGTCTGCCCGCCTTAATCGCTATGCGCGAATGCGAGAGATTGTATCAGGCAGCTTTGCACCATTTGCAGACCGGATCGCATCGGCGGCGATGAAAGATGATATCCGGTTGTTGGGCACCAGCGGCACTGTGACAACGCTCGCCAGCCTGCATCTCGAATTGCCGCACTACGACCGTAAGGCGGTGGACGGGCTGATCGTGCCCTCGCACGCCATGCGAGAGATCAGCACCAGACTTTCGGGCATGTCACCTGCGCAGCGCAGCGAACTGCCTTGCATCGGGCAGGACCGCGCCGATCTGGTGGTGGCAGGCTGCGCCATTCTCGAGGCAATCCTCGACCTGTGGCCTGCTGACCGGTTGGGCGTGGCAGACAGAGGCATCCGCGAAGGCATATTGCGCAGCCTGATGGCCGCAGAACGGCAAAGCGCACGCGCACTCGAAGCGTTGAAGAACACCCGATCAGGCCAGATTGGCGCATGACCCGCTCAGGAAAGAATCCCGACCGCCGCGTCAGAACCGCGAAAAAGCGCACAGCCTCATCAACCCGGTGGCTGGAGCGTCAACTCAACGATCCTTACGTCAAACAGGCCAAAGCAGACGGTTATCGCAGCCGCGCGGCCTATAAATTAATTGAGCTGGACGACAGGTTCGGCCTGATCCGCGGTTCAAAGCGGGTGGTCGATCTGGGCATTGCACCGGGAGGCTGGTCTCAGGTTGTTCGTGCAAAAGCGCCAAAGGCAAAGGTAGTTGGTATTGACCTGCTGCCGACCGATCCAATCGAAGGCGTCACGATTTTCGAGATGGATTTCATGGACGACGAAGCACCGGCGGCGTTGGAAGATGCCTTGGAAGGGGCGCCCGACCTTGTCCTGTCCGATATGGCCGCCAACACGGTCGGTCATAAACAGACCGACCATTTGCGCACGATGGCGTTGGTAGAGGCAGGCGCGTGGTTCGCGACCGAAACACTGGAAAAGGGCGGCGCATTCGTGGCCAAAGTGCTGGCAGGCGGCACCGATGCCGAATTACTCACCCTGCTCAAGAAACACTTTACGAGCGTGAAGCACGCGAAACCACCGGCGAGCCGGAAAGGCTCATCCGAATGGTATGTCGTTGCTCAGGGGTTCAAGGGGCGCGGTTAAGCCGCGTCCCTTGGCGGGGATTACTCGCCGGTTGCTTCAGCGGTTTCCGCAGCCGCATCCTGCTCAGCCTCGGCCTCCGCAGCGACATCTGCCTCAGCTTCGCCCTCTGCCACTTCCTCTTCGGCAGGCGGCACGAATTCAGGCACCGGCAGGCCGGAGCCGTTCTCGTTCAGATACAGCGCGATTGCCGCGCGATCTTCGATCTTGCCGAGACCTGCAAAGCTCATCGAAGTGCCGTTGATGTAGCCTTTCGGATTGAGCAGCCACGCATTCATCTCTTCCCAGCCCCAATTGCCATCGGCGCCTGAAAGAGCGGACGAATAGTTGAAACCGGCTTTCGATGCGAAAGGAGCGCCCATGACGCCGTGCAGATTCGGGCCGATGCCATTGGCGCCGCCCTGTGCGACATTGTGGCATGCCTGACACTTCGCGAACACTTTCGCACCGTCATCGGCCGACACCAGCGTCAAAGCTTCTTCAAAGCTCATCTCGGCTGGGCCTTCGGTGCTTTCAGGTTCAGCGATGAAATAGCCCGGTTCTTCGGGCATTTCAGCATCATAGCCGTGAAAATACTTGTCGCTCAGGATCGAAAGACCAAGGCCAAGTCCGGCTGCGAACAGCACCCAGCCAGCGGCGGTGTTGAACAGGTCGCTTCCGCTATTTTCGGCGGCGGGCGTCGTTTCTGTAGAGTTTTCTTGTGTCATCCCGGCGCTCCAATAATGCCGCCTTCGCCCCGGCGCAAGAGAGATCGCAACATCATTTGTTGCGGCGCTTGCAAGCAGGCTTGCCCGGTCCGCCTCGCGGCTCTAGCACGGCAATCAAGTATGCGCAGTTTTCCAGCCCCAGCCCTCGCCATTGTCGAAAAGCTTCGCGCCGCGGCCGAGCGTGATCCGTTGCGGGCTATTGCGTTTCAGGGATCGCCGGGGGCAAATTCACACCGCGCCGCGACCGAAGCCCGTCCCGATGCGCTGCCCCTGCCATGTTTCAGTTTTGAAGACGCGCTCGATGCAGTGAAAGACGGGCGGGCCGGACAGGCGATCATCCCGATTGAGAATTCACAGCACGGGCGGGTTGCAGACATCCATTTCCTCCTCCCCGAAAGCGGATTGTCGATTGTGGGCGAATATTTCATGCCAATCCATCACGCTTTGATGGGAACAGGCGATCCGTCTGACGAGAAAGCGATAGAAGCGGCCTACAGTCACCCGCAGGCTCTGGGCCAATCGCGCGTATTCCTGCGCGAGCGCGCAATTGTGCCGCTAAGCTATGCCGACACGGCGGGCGCTGCGGCTTTCGTCGCGGAGAAAAACGATCCGTCCCTTGCCGCGATCGCTCCCGCTATTGCGGCCGAGCTGTACGGCCTCAACATCTTCGAGACCCATGTCGAGGATTCGCATGACAACATGACACGATTTGTCGTGCTTGCCGACAAACCGGCATTTCTGACAAACGATCCGGCCAAACAGGCGGTGACGACCTTTATCTTCGAAGTGAAGAACATCCCTGCTGCGCTTTACAAGGCGCTGGGCGGATTTGCGACGAATGGCGTCAACATGACGAAACTGGAAAGCTATCAGCAAGGCGCCAGCTTTTCCGCGACCATGTTCTACGCCGACATAATCGGCGCGCCGGGCAATCCATCAGTTGACCGAGCGCTGGAGGAATGCGCGTTCTATTCCAAAGAATTGCGCATTTTGGGAACATACGAGCAAGGGCGCGCCCGCGGCTAGAAAACATCGCGGGGCAAAGCGCCTATCACCTGTTGCGCCGCCTGTATGTCCGTGCCACCAATCTGTCTGAATGACCAACGCGGCACCGATTTCCTCTGACACAGATCAAAGTGATGCAGCAACTGCGGTGAATACGCAGTCGCTGGAGAGCTGGGAGCAGCTTCGTGACGACAGCGATATCCAGTTTGAAGAAATAGAAATACCCGCGCCAGAAGTTCAGGAACCCAGCTGGTTCTTGAAAATGCTTCAAGCATTCTTTGATTTCCTCGGCGAGGTGCTCTCACCGATCGGCGGATTTATCGTATCGATCTGGCCCGTCTTGCAATGGGTGCTGCTCGCGCTCTTGGCCGCATTGGTTCTCTACCTCGTTGCGCGCACATTTGGCCCGCTTGCTTCTCTGCGCAAGTCGCGTGAGCAGGCCGATGAAGAGCCGGTTTGGCAGCCGGATCAGGCCGAAAGCCTGGCGCTGCTGGAAGACGCGGACCGGCTCGCTGCGGAGGGACGCTATGACGAGGCGACTCACCTCCTGCTTAAACGCAGTGTAGCGCAGATCGCGTCTTCCCGTCCCGATTGGGTCGAACCGTCCAGCACTGCGAGAGAGCTTTCTGCCCTTCCCGCCCTGTCTGATGCCGCTCGCGGTGCGTTTGCAACGATGACCGAACGCGTGGAGCGCAGCCTGTTTGCATTGCGCGCCCTTGATGCATCCGACTGGGAGGCGGCGCGCGGCGCCTATGCCGAATTTGCACTGGTCAAGATCGGTAAAAGCGCATGAGCGCAAATTCGCCTTTTAGCCGCCGCACGGTGTTCGGCATCCTTATTGCAGGGTTCGCCACGTTTCTGGCGATGCTGTATTTCATCAGTGCTGGCGATACGGGCGGGCGCGGCAACAATGGCTCTGCCACAGCAGCTGCAACCGGATTGAACGGGTATGCCGGGCTGGTGCGGCTGCTGGAGGCCGAGGATTACGACGTCACGCTCTCACGCTCTCCAGCCGGGCTTGAAACCGATGATCTGCTGATCCTCATGCCGGAACGATACACCGACGCCGAGGCGCTTGGCGAGATTTTGAAAAACCGCGAATATGTCGGGCCAACGTTGGTCATACTGCCGAAATGGAGCGCCGGCCCTCCCCCGCCCGGGACAGACGAAGAGGTCGCAGAGAAATTTGAGGATGGGTGGGTCACCCTCTATGATCCATCGTCACATTCATGGCCTGGGCAGTTGCCCCTGCCTTACCGGTTGGAACAACAACTTGAGAAACTGGAAGAGGATGAACTGGCTGATTGGTCAGGGCTCAACCTTGAAGGGGTCTTGCCGACACAATCGATCACCTTTTCAAAAGACAGCGATATTCATGGTCCGATTGTCACAGACGGTGCCGGCCACACGCTCGCATTTCAGGTCCTCGGCGAAGAGGGTACCGAATATTATAACGACGCGCACTGGACGACCTTTGTTGTCGAGCCTGATCTGGTGAACAATTACGGTCTGGCCGACGCACAGCGCGCGCGGGCGGCGCTCGCGCTGGTGGATGAGGCCGGTTATGGAGAGGGATCCTCGGTAACATTCGACATGACGCTGAATGGCTATGGCGGGGCGATGAACCTCCTTACCCTCGCGTTTCAGCCGCCATTCCTTGCCGCAACGCTGTGCCTGCTGCTTGCCATGCTGATTATCAGCTGGCGTGCATTCCTGCGCTTTGGTCCGGCGGTGGCCAGCCAGTCGGAAATTGCTTTCGGCAAGAACCGACTGGTGCGCAATGGTGCGGCGTTGATCGTGCGGGCAAAGCGGCTGGGCCTGCTGGCGAAACCATATGCCAACCTGTCCATGCGGCGGATCGCGCGGGCGCTGGGGATCGCGCGACCCGATGCGGTTGCCATCGACGAAGCGATCGCCGCCCGCCTTCCGCAAGAAGAACCTTTTTCGGCGCGCGCTGCAAGGTTGCAGAGCGCGGACACCGCATCAGAGATTATACGCGCCGCGCAGGCGCTGAGAGAGCTTGAAGGGAAACTCGCAAAATGAGCATGAGCCTAGATGAATTGCGCGCGCTGGCAGACGCAATCCGCGCCGAGGTGGCGAAAGCCGTTGTCGGACAGACCGAGATGGTCGATCAGCTTTTGGTGGCGATGATCAGCGAAGGCCACGTCTTGCTCGAAGGACCGCCGGGGACCGCAAAGACGTTTCTTGCCAACAGTTTTGCGACTGCACTGGGCCTCGATTTCGGGCGCATCCAGTTCACCCCGGACCTCCTTCCGGGCGACATACTCGGATCGAACCTGTTCAATTTCCAGACCAGCCAGTTCACCCTGACACGCGGCCCGATTTTCTGCGAGTTGCTGCTCGCCGATGAGATCAACCGCACGCCGCCAAAAACGCAGGCCGCGCTGCTCGAAGCGATGCAGGAACGCCGCGTTACGCTGGACGGCGAAACGCATCAGCTTGCCTCCCGCTTCATGGTGGTGGCAACACAGAACCCGATTGAAAACCAGGGCGTCTATCCTCTGCCCGAAGCGCAGCTGGACCGTTTCCTGTTCAAGCTGCTGGTGCCGTATCCCGACGAAGCCGAAGAAACGCGGATCGTTGCGGATTACGGCAAGAGGCAAGGCCCACAGCGCCCGGCCGATCTGGGCGTGACAGCAGTTGCCGATGCGGCAAAACTTCAGGCGGCAAGCGGCGCTTTGGAGCATGTGACCGTAGCCGACGAGATTACGCAATACGTCGTGCGCCTCGTCAGGGCGACCCGCGAACATGCCGAACTGGCCGTTGGCGCGTCGCCGCGTGCCGCGGTCATGCTGGCCAATGCATCGCGCGCCCGCGCGGCATTGGCGGGCCGCGCCTATGCCATTCCCGACGATGTGAAGGCGCTGGCCGTTCCCGTCCTGCGCCACCGCCTCACACTAAGCCCGGCCGCCGAGATCGAGGGCCGCGATATAGAGGCGCTGGTTGCCGAACTGATCGAAAGCACGGAGGCGCCGCGCTGAACCGATGAAGCTGCCGCGCATCCATTTTCCCCTGGTCCCGACTTCGCGGGCGGCATGGCTTATCGCGGCGCTTGCTCCGATCGCCGTGGTCATCGCGGCGACTGCGCCTGCCCTGTGGTTGACGGCACCGGCGGCGGCATTGGTGCTCGTCCTGATGGTCATCGCGGATGGATTGCTGGCCGGCAAATGCCGGGAATGGATGATCCAACCCCCAGCCGACGCCGAAGTCGGGCAACCGGTCACGATCAACGCCTTTGCAAAGTTTTCACGCCGTGTGTCTGGCGAGATCGAAGCGGCGATGGAATTCGATCCTCGCCTGGACCCGACAGGCCGCGCAACGCTTCATCTGGTTGCAGACGAAGACGGCGATTTTTACAGCGGCAAAGTCGATGTTCATCCGGTGCGGCGCGGTACTGCGCCCATCCGCCGGATCTGGCTGCGCTGGTCCGGTCCGCTGGGCCTTGGCGCGCGTCAGCAAAGCAAACTGGCCGATAAGGAAATCCGCATCTGGCCGGATCTCTCGCCAGTGCGAAGCCGCGAATTGCAGGCTTTTATGCGGGACTCGCAAACCGGCCTCATCGCGCGGCGCATCCGCGGGGAAGGCACCCAGTTCGAGGCGCTTTCGGAATACGAGCCCGGGATGGACCGCCGCCGGATCGACTGGAAAGCGAGCGCTCGGCACAATCATCTTTACGCCCGCGAGAATGAAAGCGAACGGGACAACCAGATCGTGTTCGCTTTCGATTGCGGTCAAGCGATGTGCGAACCCGTGGACGGAATGCCCCGCATCGACCGTGCGGTTTCGGCGGCGCTGACCTGCTCTTACATCGCGCTTAAAGGCGGTGACCGTGTTTCGCTGTTCGGCTTTGCCCAGCGCCCCCAATTGATGACGCCGTTCATTTCGGACTCGCGCGCTTTCTACCGGTTGCAAAGTTCGGCGGCGGCGCTGGATTACTCCGCGACGGAGCCGAACTTTACGCTTGCGCTGGCAACCCTCACGTCGAAGCTCAAACGCCGGTCACTGATTGTGCTGTTTTCCGATTTTACCGACCCGACGGCAGCGGAACTGATGGTCGAAAGCATCGGACGGCTCGTCACCAAACACGTGGTCCTGTTTGTGACAATTGCCGATAGCGAGCTGGAAACCTTTATCGCTGAGGAACCCGGCGACATCGCCACCATCGCCCGCAGCGTAACCGCAGACACATTAGCCCACCAACGCGAGATCGTGCTGCAGCGCCTGCGCCGAATGGGCGTCGATGTGATCGAAGCGCCGTGGGATCAGATCGGTTATCAGCTGATCGACCGTTACCTGCTTATCAAGAACAGCGAGGCGATCGGATGAAGGCCGCCGAAGTCACCAGCGCGGTTTCAGGCCGCATCGGATCATTTTTCGGACGCGGCACGGTCGCTGCTCCTGCCGACATCGAAAGCGCGGCATTGCGCTCCGACAAATTCCGTCTGGAGCGCGAGGCCGATTGGCGTCGGCTCGAAGACATCGTTGCCAAGATGGAGCGCGGCGGCCTGCGCCGCATCGATGATGCGGATCTGCTGGCGCTCCCGGCGTTATACCGGACGGCTGCATCCAGCCTTTCGGTCGCACGCGAAACATCGCTGGATTCTGCGACGCTCACCTATCTGGAAAGTCTAGTCCAGCGCGCATGGTTTCAGGTTTACGGCCCGCGCAAGGGCTTCTTCGGATGGTTCAGGGAATTCCTGCTGGGCGGCTGGAGCCGGGCGGTGCGCGAAATCTGGCTGGATGTCTGCATCGCGCTGTTCGTGATGGTAACTGGCGCGATTGTCGGCTGGGTGCTCGTGTCGCAGAATACCGACTGGTATTACCGGCTGGTTTCGACCTCGATGGCGGATAACCGCGTGCCCGGCGCGAGCCGGGAGACGTTGATGCAGACACTTCAGGTGGAAGACAGCGCAGGCGGATTATCCGGGTTTGCTGCGTTTCTTTTCAGCAACAATGCCGGGGTATGCATCCTCGCATTCGCGCTGGGGTTTGCGTTTGGCATCCCCTCTCTCATGCTGCTGATCCACAATATGGCGATGTTGGGAGCGATGGTGTGGCTGTTCGCCGGGCAGGACCTGGGCTGGGAATTCGGGGCATGGCTCAGCGTGCATGGAACAACGGAGCTGTTCGGCATCCTGCTCGCCGGTGCAGCAGGTTTGCACATCGGGCGGTCGATGGCATTCCCCGGCACGCGCTCCATTCTTGAAGCGGCGTCCGAGGCCGGTCGCCGCAGTGCGGTCGTGATGGTCGGCGTTGTCCTGATGATGGTTGTCGCCGCCCTGCTGGAGGCGTTTCCGCGCCAGCTCGTTGCCGGAACCGATAGCCGCTATCTGATCGGCGGTGTTTTCCTCACTTTCTGGCTCGCCTATTTCTATCTCTATCGGCCCGATCACGCCGATGAGGATACGTTATGAAGCCGCGCAAACCGAAATCGGGCGCAGGCAACGCGAAACGCGAACGAACGCTGGTCACGCCAGAAGGGCTCGCCATACCAATTTCCATCGCTTCACGCGGTTCGCGGTTCGGCGCGCTGGTGATCGATTGGCTCATCATCATCACAGTAATGACGTTGATACGCATGCTGATCGGATATGCGAGCGCGGGCGCGATGAATGAAGGGGTCAATACAGCGAATGAGGCCGTGTCCGGTGCTGCTGAATTCTTGGTGGTCGTCCAGCTGATCCTGCTATTCCTAGCTTGGTATGGCTATTTTCTGGTGCAGGAACTGGGACCGCGCGGCGCCACCTTGGGAAAGCGTGCGGTTGGCATTCGTGTCGCATCACGCAGTGGAGGCAGGCTGCCGCCCGAAGCGATCATCGCGCGCAACCTGCTGCGCGACGTCGAAATATTCTTCCCGCTCGTCTTCATTCTGGTCGCGCTGATCATGAACAGTATGGATATGGACACCGGCAATATGATCTGGGCCGCGATTGGCTGGTTGCTGATCTTTGCGCTTTTTCCGTTCTTCAACAAGGACGCCTTGCGCGCTGGCGATGTGATCGCAGGGACGTGGGTGGTCGATTCCCCGCGCACCAAGCTTGCCGATACGCTCTCGACCCAAGGCGCCGCGGCAAAAGGATCGAGCGATGTGACCGGCGCCCGGTACGAATTTGGCGAAGCAGAACTATCGATTTATGGTGAGCGCGAATTGCAGACGCTTGAAAAGATGCTGCGCGATGCGAAGCCAGAGGCGCTGACGACGGTCCATGCGACCATTTGCAATAAGATCGGGTGGGATCCGGGCGCAGGCGATGAACGCGCATTTCTCGAAGCGTTCTACGGCCAATTACGGGCAAAGCTTGAAGGCGACATGCGGTTTGGCAAACGCAAAGCGGACAAGTTTTCGTGACTGGGTTTGTCATTCAATCTGACGATCTCACCAGCGCTGATGTTCTGGGCCTGCTACAGTATCATCTCGATGAAATGCACCAATGGTCGCCCGCTTGTAAGGTGCACTCATTGCCGCCCGAGAGACTGCGCCAAGAAGACGTGACATTCTTCGCTGTCCGCGACGGAGAACGACTGGCCGGGGTCGGCGCTCTCAAACATCTGGACGAGAAGCGCGGGGAGCTTAAATCCATGCGCGCAGCCCCGGACTATCGCGGCAAAGGTATTGGTAAGCTGTTGGTGAGGCACTTTATCCACATAGCAAAGGATCGCGGTTACACCTGGCTGGGCCTGGAGACCGGGCGCACCGAGCAGTTCAAGCCTGCGATACAGCTGTACAAGGCACATGGCTTTTCCGAATGCGGGGCCTTTGCCGATTACACTTCGGACGAATTCAGCCTTTGTATGGAGAGGTACCTGTGAAAGCCGACCGGCGCTTGTTCCTTGGCGGAAGTATCGCGCTGGCAGCATCAGCCTGCATTCCGCCTGACCAGAGCCCGGCCGGGCGGCTGAGCTCCAAGCTGCGCATTATCGAAGCGGCTGCTGGCGGAACGCTGGGCGCGGAAATTCTCGATATGGAAACCGGTCTGGCGATTGGCCTCAACCGCACCCGCCGATTTGGCCATTGTTCATCATTCAAACTGTCGCTGGCCGCGATGGTGCTGGCCTACGATGCGGCGGGAAAGATCGATGCAAGCACCCGAGTGCGCTGGACTGAAAGCGATCTGATGTCCGTCTCCCCCTTCACTGCACAGCGCATTGAAGAAGGGGCGACGCTGCTGGAATTGGCGGAGTTCACGCAGAAATATTCGGATAATGCCGCGGCAAACATCCTGCTGAGAGAGCTCGGCGGCCCTGCCGCGCTGACAGAATTTTGGCGCAGCATTGGCGACGATGTCAGCCGGCTTGACCGGATGGAGCCCGCGCTCAACAATGTCCCGGTGACTGAGGTTCGGGACACGACCACTCCGCTGGCGATGGCGCGCACGGTCGCGAAGCTGACCTATGGCGATGTCCTGCCGGAGGCGCAGCGCGGCTTGCTGCGCCAATGGATGGTGGACACGGCGACCGGCAGCAACCGGGTGCGTGCGGGCCTGCCAGAGGATTGGCGCGCCGGTGACAAGACCGGCACATCGATCTGGCCCGGCATGGGATCGCTGTATGTCGATATCGGCTTTGTGGAGCCCGAAAAGCACGCGCCGATTGCGTTTGCGGCGTATTACCGCGCCCGCGAAACGCATGACGGGATCGCCCCCGCAGCCGAAGAGGTGTTTGCGCGGGTGGGTGATATCATCGCCGATTTCGCGCGCGATGACCGGATGCTGCCGTTTTAGGGTCTACTCCGCAGCGCCTTCGCCAAAGATCGCAACTTCGTTCAAGCCGTCGCTGGTGGCGCGCCCGCGGTACATGCCGGTCGTGTTGAAGCTGTAGAGCGCCTGACCCTCTGGGGTAACAAGGATCACGCCGCCATCCCCGCCCAGGTCTTTGACCTCTTTCATGACAGCATCGGCGATGCCCTGCGCGTAACCCTCACGTTCAAGCCATTCGCGATGTTCGCCGCCGGATTTAAAGGCCTGCTGGGCGCGCACCATCCGAATGCGCGAGCAAATCTCAGCAGCCACGCCCACGCGGATGAAGTATTCCCCCCATCCCGTCGCCGATACGGCGCAGGCCCGGTTATCGGCATATGTGCCCGCGCCGATCACCGGCGCGTCACCGATGCGGCCCCAGCGTTTGCCAGTCATCCCGCCGGTAGAAGTTCCCGCAGCAAGATTGCCGTCCTGATCCAGCGCGACCGCGCCCACGGTCCCGAACTTCAAATCAACATCAATCGCGGACAACGCGTTTGCTTTCATTCTTTCGAGCGATTCCAGACGGCGTTCGGTTGCAAACCATTCAGGAGGCGCGGTTTCCAGTTGTTGCTCACTGGCGAATTGCTCTGCCCCTTCGCCCATCAGGAAGACGTGGGGGCTATCGGTGCGCACTTTTTCCGCGAGCAGGATCGGGTTCTTGATCGTGGTGACGCCGGTAACGGCTCCAGCACTGCGATCGCGCCCATCCATGATCGAGGCATCAAGTTCATTGCGCCCTTCCCATGTAAAAACCGCGCCGCGTCCGGCGTTGAACAGCGGATCGTCTTCCAGCGGCAAAATGGCCGCTTTTACGGCGTCCATCGCGCTGCCGCCCTCGGCCAGAACAGCCTTGCCCGCGTCGAGCGCGTTTTGCAGCGCCGCTTCGTACGCTGCGCGCTGTTCGGTGGTCATGCGATCAGGATCAAGCGTGCCCGCACCGCCATGGATCGCGATCGACCATTCGGGCGCGGGCGCTTTGGCATGAAGCGGCGAGGTGAATGCGAAAAGCGCCGCAGCTGCAGCCAGGATGATCGTTTTCATAGGTTGTAGGCGTAACCCAAACCTGCGCATGATGAAAGCCAGACGGCAGTGCCGTGAGGGAGAAAATACGGTGAGCAAATTTGGCGCCAAATCGACAACCGATGATGTCCTTGATGGTCACGATCTGAACGGGAAGACCGTCTTCGTAACTGGCGGCAATTCCGGTCTGGGGCAAGAAACCGGCCGGGCAATGGCAGCGAAAGGCGCGCACGTCATCCTGCTAGGCCGCAATCAGGAAAAACTGGACGAAGCCATCGGTGAAATTCGCAAGGATAATGGAGAGGGGGAAATCGAAACGCTTCTCTGCGATCTCGGCTCCCTGGACAGCATCCGCCAATGCGGTGCAGAGGCACGCTCGCGCTATTCAAAGATCGATATTCTGATCAACAATGCAGGTGTGATGGCGTGTCCGATGGGACGCACATCAGATGGTTTTGAAACACAGTTCGGCACCAATCACATCGGCCATTTTGCACTCACGAAAGAGTTGATGCCGCTGATCGAAAAAGGCGCCGACAAGCGGATCGTAAACCTGTCGAGCCGCGCGCATCATATTGCCCCCGCAAATCTTGACGATCCGAATTTCGAAGAGGCCGCCTATGATCCGTGGCTCAGCTATGGTCAGGCCAAAACCGCAAATGTGTTGTTCAGCGTGGGGCTGGAGGAACGCTTTGGGGCGAAGGGCATCCATTCGTATGCCGTGCATCCAGGCGGAATCCAGACCAATCTTGGCCGGCACATGACCGAAGAGCAATCCGCTGCCCTGATCGAGCGCGTCACAACCAGCGATCCAGATTTCGAATGGAAGACGATTCCGCAAGGCGCAGCGACGCAGTGCTGGGCCGCGACGGCGCGCGAGGTTGAAGGAAGCGGCGGAGTGTATTGCGAGGATTGCGGGGTCGCCGAAATTGACGATGTGTCTGCAAAAAAAGGCGTCCGCACCTATGCGCTCGCCAAGGCCAGCGCCGACCGGCTCTGGTCGATCAGCGAACAAATGATCGGCGACACGTTCCGCGCCTAGTTTTGCAGAAATTCCTTCAGCAGGGACAGCGTGTCGCGCGATTCCTTTGTCGGGGTTATTGCCATAAAGACATGGGGTGCCGCCTCGTATTCATATAATTTTGCGTCAACACCCGCATCGCGAAGCCTGCCTGCGAAAGAGCGGCTGTCGATGATGAAAAGGTCGTGCCGCCCGGTCCAGATGCGCGTTGGTGGCAGTAACGCTAGCTCTTTGGCGGGCGTGTATAGCGGGCTGAATTGCGGATCAGCGGGATCACCGTCCCCGGCAAGCATTTGGCCGCAGCTGCGCAGTGTCCCGATCTTCAGCATAATGTCGTGCGGTTCGACCGACTTCATCGCCTCGTCCGCCATGGTAAGATCCAGCCACGGAGCGAACAGCGCCAGTTTGCCTGGCTGCGTGCCGCCCGCCCGTACCATACGAAGCGCGAGCGAGAGCGCCATGTGGCCGCCAGCGCTGTCGCCATTGAGAACGATTTTGGCCGGGTCGTGCTCGGCAGAAACTTTGGCAAAAACTTCGTCAGCTAGCGCGTCCTGAGCACTGTAACTTGCCTCTGGGACGACATCGTAAAGCGGTAATGTGACGCTAACGCCAAGCTGTTCAATCATCGCCTCAACCAGCGGCCAATGTTCTTTGAACATCGGCAGGACGAACCCTCCGCCATGAAAATAGATCATATGCCATTCGCCCGGACCGGAGCGAGGGTGCAGGGTCACGGTTTTCTGACCAGCAGCCTCCCACCAATGGACGCGGTATTTGGTTTCAAATTTTGTGGGCATTGCGGCATCGCGTGGCAAATCGCGCGTCGCCATGAGCGCCTCGAATTCGGTGGCAGTATGCGGAAAGACAGACTTACGCCTTGCCATGACCCATTTTACGCCGCGCAGCAGCAGGCTTGGCCTCGTTGTTCGCAATTCGGTCGTCGTATCGGTCAGCATCCCGTTCTCCCTCGCGGTCAAACCCAGACGCATCGAGCTTTGCTGTCAAGTTCGCAGGCCTGTCACCAGACCATCACCCAGCCACCCAACCAGCATCTGCCCAGCGGTCATTGCGGCGCCTTGGATCGCTTCGGCTCTGGCGTCATCGCCTGCGAGCATGACGATCATTTCGCCATAACTCGCGCCGCCTTGAACAACACCGTATGCTGCGGCGTTGTCAGCATCGACCATCTGGAAAACGGGCTGCTCCCCCTCACGCGACACGATGCACCCGCGCGGGGATCGCAGGCGCGGCTCGGGTTTGGCATCGCCTGCCTCATTGCCGAGATAGGTCCAGATTTCGCCCAGATTGGTTTCGAGAATTCGCGCTGCACTATGCGGTTGCAATTCGATCTGCAGCTGCATCCATTCCATGTCGCCAAAATTCGATGTCGCCTTTGCGAATGCCTCAGAAGACACAGGCGGGGTATCGGCCGCGCCTGCCAATTGCAGCATCGTCCATTCCAGCCATGCAAGATCGGCCACTTCGGGATTGCTGCCAAACAGTTCAGTGCACGTGACGTCAAACCCTGCCCCCGCCGCTTCGATTGTCCAGCCGCCTGGCGGGTGCAAGATGGCATGATGCATACTAGCCTGCTTGAACGCGTCCTGCCCAACATATCGCGCGGTCCGTTCATACGTGTCTTCGAGCGCGCCCAGTAAAGCGGAGCGGTAATTGCCGCGATAGACGGACATGCCGGCAGCCTGATCACTGCCCCAACCCAGCTGCAGAGAGGTGTTCTCATTCAGCACGGCGCGCAGAAATGCATCCTGCCGCGATTGAAGGTCCGCGGCGGCGCTCATGCGCTGACCACCGCCCTGCCAGCGATGCGCCGCGCGCGGTCAAGTTCGGTCAGCAATTCGGGCAGTGGCGGGATGTTTTCGTCGCGCTCAATCATGATAGCGACCGGCTGACGAATCATCTCCATCGCCTTTGCGAAAAGCTGCCAGACGCCATCTGCAACTTCGCGGTCATGCGTATCGATGATGAGATCGCGCTGTGCATTTGCCGGATCATGCCCCGCAAGATGGATTTGCCTGACGCTATCGAGCGGCAACCCGCGAAGATAATCGTCCGCGGAAAATCCGTGATTGTTTGCGCTGACAAAAATGTTGTTCACGTCGAGAAGCAGGTGACAGCCCGTCCGACCGGCCATTTCCGTCAGGAATTCCCATTCGGTCATTTCGTCTTCGGGAAAGGTCAGATAGCTCGACGGATTTTCGAACAGCATTGCGCGTCCCAAATGCGACTGTGCCCTGTCTATATTGGCGCAGACCACCTCTAAAGCCTCCTGCGTCAGCGGCAGCGGCAAAAGGTCGTGACTGTTGTGCGCGCTGGTCCGCGTCCAGCAAAGGTGATCGGACACCCAAAGCGGACTGACGCGCCGTTCAAGCTGTTTGAGCCTATCCAGATAAGCCGAATCCAGCCCTCCTGCAGAACCGACCGACATCGAAACACCGTGCATGATCACAGGGTGTTTTTCGCGGACCTGATCCAGAATGCGCAGCCGCCGCCCGCCGTCGACCATGTAATTTTCACTGATGATTTCAACAAAATCGACGGGCACTTCGTCAGACAGAAATGCGTCGTAATGCGGGCTTCTAAGGCCAAGGCCAAAGCCGCCAAAGGGCGCGATAGGTTTGGTGTCCTGCGGCATGAAAGTGTCTCCCAGTTACCATCGGTATAAAGCCGGCTGACGGGCGCGCCTATGCCAATCCAGGTGGCGACCCTCGTGCAGCGTCGCGGCTTTAATACAGGGGTATACGTGCGGACGAGGGCGCCGGTTACACATCGCAGGATGTGTGTTTGCCGGATGAGAGCGCGCCGGAATGCCCGCTCAAATGAAATCTAGCAGTGTGTAACCAAGCTAGTGTTTGCCGCGAATACCATGACAGTTCCGGCACATCGCCAGAACAGCCAAGCAACACAGAATCTGGAGAGAAATCATGAATGCCAAGTCGATCGCGAATGTCGCCGGTCTCGCCCTTACTGCCGGTATCGCAGCCGGTCTCGCCGCTACCCCGGTGGCCGCTCAGGGCGCAAAGGAAAAATGTTACGGCGTTGCCAAAGCGGGCAAGAACGATTGCGCCGCTGGCCCGGGCACAAGCTGCGCAGGAACATCGACCAAGGATTATCAGGGCAACGCCTGGAAACTTGTCGACAAGGGCACCTGCACCAGCATCGAGACGCCGAAAGGCAAAGGCTCTCTGAAGCCAATTAAACGCTGATCAACGATGCTGGCGGCGGGCGATCAGGCCGATTTCCCGCCGCCAGCGTCTGATTGTGGAGGGCAATATGACCGCAATGAATTCATTATGGCAGCGGCTGACAGGCATCTTGTCGGGCAGTTTCATCGAAAGCGCCGTCTTGCTGATGACACGCATCGCTCTCGCCGGGATATTCTGGCGCGCCTACAAGACGAAAGTGGTCGAGGGCACATGGCTTCAGATCGACGAGACGCAGTATTTCCTGTTTGCAGATCAGTTTTCCGGTCTTCCGATCCCGACCGATCTGGCGGTGCCGATGGCAACCTATGCAGAATTTGCGTTCCCGATCCTGCTGGCAATTGGCCTTTTCAGCCGGTTCTCGGCCGCGGGCCTTGCTGTAATGGCGCTGGTCATCCAAATTTTCGTCTTCCCGACATGGGATCATTTTTTCGGCTGGGACATAACTGTCCTCGCTCTTGCAGCGATCATCATCAGCCGCGGCCCCGGCATCTTCAGCGCAGACAAATTGCTGAGCGTGACCGCCGGGTCTAAGGCCAGTTAGATGGTTGCCGACGAACCGACATTAGCCCGCCTCATGGCATCAGCGCAGGAAGGCGATAAAGCCGCAACCAACGTGCTGCTTACCGAAGTCGGCATGTGGCTGGAGCGGTATTTTCGCCGAAGGGTTCCGCCGCACCAGATCGACGATCTGGTTCAGGAGGTGCTGATCGCGTTTTATACGAAGCGCGCGACCTTTGATCCGGCTCGTCCGTTTCTGCCGTGGCTGGCGGCGATTGCGCGCTATCGCTGGGTCGATCACCTGCGCAAGGTTTACAAGCACGACAGCCAGGAATTGATGGACGATGATGCCTCGCAGGACAGCGAAGAAGAGGTCGTGCTAGCCCGCGTCAGCCTGGACCGGCTGTTCGTCCAGCTGACGGACAAACAGGCCGAAGCCATTGAGCTGGTAAAGATCGGCGGATTGTCGATCAAAGAAGCATCCGAAAAAACCGGACAAAGCGAAAGTCTGGTGAAAGTGAATATCCATCGCGGGCTGAGGAAACTGGCCTCTTTGGTAGAGAAAGCTGATTAGAATGGAAAAACATACAAATCGCAGCGATCTGATCGCGGCAATGACTGAAGACCTGACGCCGGTAAAACGGGTAAAGGCTGGCGAAGGGCTGGCCCTGATCGGGCTTGCCACCCTGATTGCGGCGATTGTCGCAATCTCGGCGTTTCAATGGTGGGACGGGCTGCTGACAGGTCAGGCGTCGGGCTATTTCATGATCACGCATGGATTGCTTCTGGTCCTAGGCACGGCGAGCGCAGTTGCGCTTACAGGCAGCGCGATGCCGCGCGTCGGACCGCGCACCAGTGCACCGGCGTGGGGATCGGCGATGCTCGCGATACTTCCCGCAGGTGCGATTACCGGATTGATCCTGGGTAGCGAACCTCATGCACATACCGGTTTGAACGATCCTTTCGCAGCACACTGCGTGTCTGCATCGCTGGCCGCGGCAACACTGGTCGGGATCACAGCTGTCCTCTGGCTTCGCCGCGGCGCACCGGTCGCGATAGAGCGCGCCGGTTGGCTCACCGGCCTTGCCGCCGGATCGCTCGGCACGCTGGCCTATGGCATTACATGCCCGTTTGACACCTATTCGCATGTCGGCCTGTGGCATGTCGCACCGGTTGCAATCGCGGCTGTTATCGGAAGGCTGATCGTGCCGCCCATAATCCGCTGGTAAGGGTCTGAAGGCAAAGGTTTGAAAGGGCGCTGCATGTCGGCGCCCTTTTTGCTGCGGCCTGTCATTGCCCCTTCACTTCGGTGCGACTATATGGCTGTCATGTCTTCAGTACGGCCCTGGCGCGATATCGAACGGCGGCAATGCCGCCAAATCATGGTTGGCGATGTGCCGGTGGGCGGCGACGCGCCGATCACTGTGCAAACAATGACCAACACTCCGACGGAGGACGCGGGCGCAACCATCGACCAGATCCGCCGCTGCGAAGAAGTGGGCTGCGATATTATCCGCGTCTCCTGCCCGACCGAGGAATCGACCGCCGCTTTCGGCAAGATCACGAAAGCAGCCCGCATCCCGATCGTTGCGGATATCCATTTTCACTATAAACGCGCGCTCGAGGCTGCCGATGCAGGTGCTGCATGTTTGCGCATCAATCCCGGCAATATCGGATCGTCCAAACGCGTGGCCGAGGTGGTTCGCGCCGCGAAGGCCAATGGCTGCGCCATCCGTATCGGCGTGAATGCCGGCAGCCTGGAAAAAGACCTGCTCGAAAAATACGGAGAGCCCTGCCCGGAGGCGCTAATCGAAAGCGCGCTGGACCATATCAAGCTGCTGCAGGATCACGACTTCCACGAATTCAAGGTGGCCGTAAAAGCCTCCGACGTGTTCCTCGCAGTTGCTGCCTATCACGGCCTCGCCGAAACGGTCGATTGCCCGCTGCACCTCGGCATTACAGAGGCTGGCGGTCTGATTGGCGGAACCGTCAAAAGCTCCATCGGAATGGGTTCGCTGCTTTGGGCCGGTATCGGCGATACGATACGCGTATCGCTTTCAGCCGAGCCGGAAGAAGAGGTGAAGGTCGGCTATGAGATGCTCAAGAGCCTCGGCCTGCGCACTCGCGGCGTCCGCGTTGTGTCATGCCCCAGCTGCTCGCGTCAGGGTTTCGACGTGATCCGCACGGTCGAAACGCTGGAAAAACGGCTTGAGCATATCAAGACACCAATGAGCCTATCGGTGCTTGGCTGCGTCGTGAACGGGCCCGGCGAAGCGCGCGAGACCGATATCGGGCTGACCGGCGGCGGCAACGGCAAACACATGGTGTATCTTTCCGGCGTAACCGATCACACTGTGCAAAGTGACGACATGCTCGACCATATCGTGAGGCTCGTCGAGGAAAAAGCGGCCAAGATCGAAGCTGGCGAAGCGACCGCTTTCGATCCGCATACGGCAGAAGCAGCAGAGTGATCCGCCCTGCACTGACGCTGTCCGCGGCGATTGTGTTGTCGGTTTGTATCTTCGCCTCGGGTCATAGGTTGTTGGCAGAGCCAGAAGATAGCGGACACGATTATCCCGAAGCCGCATCGTATCTGGTATCAGACGATGCCGCCGCCGATGTGGATGCGGCGTTGCAGCGCGCTGCGGCCAATGAAAAGCGCGTCCTTCTCGTCATGGGCGCGAACTGGTGCCACGATAGCCGCGCGCTCGCCGGCTGGCTGGAAACGGATCGCTTCGCACAAATGATTGCCGCGAATTACGAGCTTGTGTTCGTCAATGTCGGCAGGCCGCAATCGGGTGACGGCCATAATCTCGGCATTGCGAGGCGATATGGTATCGAAGATCTGCCGGGGACGCCAAACGTGCTTGTTATCACCGGTGGCGGCGAACTGGTTAACCGTGAAACAGCAACCACGTGGAAAAATGCTGCCAGTCGCAGCGAAGACGAGATCTTCGAAGAGCTGGTGTCGCTCGCGCAAAAGGCGGTCTGACCCTGCTTCACGTCGTCCATCATGCCGATTATATGGCCCCGCAACCCACGCGCGGGACTTTCAAATTCGACAAATACTACCTCGTCATGGAGGAGCTGAGAGCGTCTGGCGAGCCTGTGACCGAGCACGCGCCCGATCCGTGCCCGCGCGAATGGCTGGAGGCTGTTCACGATCCCGAATACGTTGATGAAGTGTTCCGCGCCGAGGTTCCGCGCGACAAGGAACGCCGCATCGGCTTTCCAGTAACCACGCGCATCCGCGACCGTGTGCGCCACACCAATGGCGGCACCTGGCTCGCGGCGAAGCTGGCGCAAACCCACGGCTATGCGGCAAACAGCGCAGCGGGCAGCCATCACGCGCTTTCCAATACGGGCGCGGGATATTGCGTGTTCAACGATCTGGCGGTGGCGTCCAACCGCCTGATTACAGAAGGCGATGCCAGCCGTATCCTGATAGTCGATCTCGATGTGCATCAGGGAGACGGCACCGCCAGTCTGACCGCAGGACGTGAAGATATCTTCACGCTGTCACTCCACGCCGAAAAGAATTTCCCGGTTCGAAAGGCCCGCTCCACCCTCGACGTTGGGCTGCCGGACGGGCTTGATGATGAGGGTTATATGGCGGTTCTGGACAAACACCTGCCGCACATCCTTGCAGATTTTCAACCCGACCTTGTCCTGTATCAGGCGGGTGTTGATCCGCACGAAAATGACCGGCTAGGCCGCCTTTCATTAAGCGATGCCGGCATGATGACGCGCGATCGCTATGTCGTTCAGGCCGCACGGGCGCGGGGGCTGCCAATCGCGTCTGCGCTGGGCGGCGGATATGGCGATGACCAGCGTGAAGTGGCCGCCCGTCACGCGCGCTCCATGCTGGAAATGGCACGCACGAATTCATCATTCCCGATTCCGCCAGCTTGATGGTAAGCACAGGCGCGTCGCGATCTTCTGGAAGGAATTGTATGTCCGTCTCTGAAACCGATTATCTGATTATTGGAGCAGGAGCCGTCGGACTCGCTTTTGCTGACACCCTGCTGGACGAAGACCCGGATTGCCACATTACGATTGTTGACCGGCATGCCCGGCCCGGTGGACACT
This sequence comes from Erythrobacter sp. MTPC3, assembly GCF_042854385.1. NCBI lineage: Bacteria > Pseudomonadati > Pseudomonadota > Alphaproteobacteria > Sphingomonadales > Erythrobacteraceae > Erythrobacter > Erythrobacter sp. MTPC3. Next base: position 256,980 of record NZ_BTGP01000002.1, on the reverse strand, counting down.
GGAACGATGCGTATTCGTTCGTGACCTTGCATCAGCCAAGCGCCACCTATGGCGTCAATTCGATGGAGCTTTGCTCAAACAAAATAGACATGCACGGCCACAATGCGGGTATGTATCCGCTGGCAAAGCATGCTGAAATTCTCGCGTATTATTCCCAGCTGATGAATGAGCGCATGCTTCCAACCGGGCGCGTCGCCTATCTACCGCTGACGGATTATCTTGGCCACGAAGACAACCGGCATTCGGTGCGCGGCATCCTGTCGGGCGATGAGCAAACGATCAATGTTCGCCGCAAACTGGTCGATGCAACATTCTTTCAGACCTCTGTCCCTTCCACTCACAAGCCATCTTTTGAAATTGCCGAAGGGACGCGCTTTGCCATTCCCGGCGACCTGCCCGGCCTTTGGAAGGACCGTGACAATCTGCCCGATCACTACGCTGTTCTGGGCGCCGGAAAAACGGCGATGGATAGCGCCGTGTGGCTGCTTGAGGCGGGAGTGCCCGCAGACAAGATCGGGTGGGTGCGCCCACGCGATTCGTGGATGTTCAATCGCAGCCTGCTCCAACCGGCAGGCGCAAAGATCGAAGGGTTGATGGAATTCCAGCAGGCGCTCGTCGAAACAGCCGCAGCGTCCGACACCGGCGATGAAATGTTTGAAAAATTGGGAGAGCGCGGCGTCATGCTGCGCATTGACGAGGGCGTCACGCCTTCGATGTTTCACTACGCCGTGATTTCGACAGGCGAGGTCGACATGCTCTCGTCAATAAAACAGGTTTACCGCCAAGGCCGGGTGAAACGCATTGAGCCGGGCGCGATGCATTTTGCCGATGAGAGCGTAGAGGTGCCGGAAAAAACCCTGTTTATCGATTGCACCGCCTCCGCAGTGCCGTTTGAGGCGCGCGGCAATCCGCGACCATTTTTCGAAAGCGATCGGATCACCCTGCAGCTCGTTCAAACACCCTTCGTGCCATACAGTGCTGCGGTGGCGGCATTTGTGGAGGCGAATTTCGACAGCGACGAGGAAAAGAACAATCTTTGCCCACCCGCTCCGCTTACAGATTCGACCAGCACTTACCCCTATGCAGTGATGACCAATCTATTCAGCACCGCAATCCTGTCTGGCAACCCGAAAACCAACGCTTTCAATTCGCGCAGCCGCCTGCATCCAACCGGCCCTGCAATCGCGAAACTTATCGAGGAAGGCAGCCCTAAACTTGCCGGACTGCAAAACGTTCGTGCGGCGGTGGAGGCGAATATGCCCGGCACAATCAAACTCGGAATGAAAGCCAAGGCTATCCACGAACAGTCCGGCTGACATCTGGATTTGGAGGTGAAAATTCCTGTTCACGCAAATTGCATAATTGCGCTATTAAGGTGGTCATTATGAAACGCCGCGACCTGCTGAAAACCTCAATCGCTGCCGGAGCCGCTCTATCGCTGCCCGCCAGCGTCGCTGCAACAGCGCGTAAAGGGACAGAGCGCGATAGAGCGTTGTTCAAGCTGGCCAAACGCGAACTGGACCGCGCAGGCGATGTCATCTGGAAAAAAGACATCGTCGGCATTGCTGATTTCGGCGTGCATTCGGCGGAAAAGCGGTTTCATTTCGTCAACTTGGACCGCGAAGAGGTGCAAAGCTTCCATGTGAGCCACGGGACCGGTTCCGATCCTGAACATGACGGATGGCTCAACGAATATTCCAATATCGAAGGCTCAAACGCGACTAGCAAAGGCGCCTATATTACGTGGGAGTGGTATGTAGGGCGTTACGGCACGTCGGTACGCCTCGGCGGGCTGGACCAAACCAACGATGCCGCGCTGCGCCGCTATATCGTGATGCACCGCGCGAAATATGCCGAGCCAGACCATATCGACCGCTGGGGCCGGTTGGGCCGTTCAAATGGTTGCTTTGCGCTGGGCGAAGAACAGTTCCGCATCGCGCTGCTCAACCTTTCAGGCGGACGGCTGCTTTATGCGGACAGTCTTGGCTGGTCGGATGGCTCGCTGGAATTATTGCAGCCAGAAACACCAAACGCAGTCCAGCGATATGCGCCGGGGTCTTTTTAAACCTGTCCCGCAGCAGACTTTTGATCGCGTTCTGATTGCACTCGTTTGGGCGACGTGGGGCGGCGCAATCGTCGGAGGTATCGCGCTAACGTTCCAGCTGATTATCAATCATCGGGCCGGGGGATTTGTCGAGAATTTCTGCACATTGCCATTGGTCGCATTGACGATTGGCGTACTTAGTTTGGTCGCGGTCATCCCGTGTACGCTAGTGTTCGGGCTAATCAGCCAATCACTGATTGCACATTCAAGACTTTCGTGGCTCACGGCATTGATTGTTTGCATCGCAACAGCAAGCGCAACGCAGATCGGCTTTGTGGCATCATTCTGGTGGGATGGCAGTTTCAAACCGGGAGACTTTTACGCCACGACACCTTTTGCACTCGGCGCGGCCGCCACATTCTGGTGGAAACTTAACCGCCAACCCGCGGATCGTCTTCAATGACGATAACTTCATCATCGATCACATTGCTGCGGTTGTCGACGCGCGGCTTGTCTAGGCTTGCCAGAACAGGCGCGTCACGGCCGTAAATGTCGTCGAACGTCTTCATCTCGCCATCGATGTCCGATGCCATGGTGAAATAGGTGATGTAGGCCGGCAACTTATCCTCCATCATCACCTTGGTGTATTCACCAGACGTTGCGATTTCGACCGCCTCTTCCTTGCTGGCTGCTTTACCGAGGATGGCCATTGTAATTGCCAGCTCTAACGCACGCTCTGTGCGAATGCAGCCATGGCTTAGCGCGCGCGCGTCATTGGCAAACAGGTGGCGCGACGGAGTGTCATGGAAGAAAATCGCGTGCGGGTTCGGCATTTCGAGCTTCATCCGGCCAAGCGAATTTCCCGGCCCCGGTTGCTGGACCACAGTGATCCAGCCATTTTCGCCCTTTGTCGCTTTATATCCGTTACGCTTTGCCCAGGCGGGATTGTTCAGCACCTTGTTGCCCAACCCTTCACCCTTCACAATCGACTGCGGCACAGTCCATGTCGGGTTGAACACAACGCCAGATACATCCTCGGCGAGCTGCGGCGTCGCGGTCCGTCCTGGCTTACCCACGACAGTGCGGTACGTGCTTATGATGTTGTTCCCGACGGTGAGGCGCAGCTGGTATTCGGGGACGTTGGTGATGAGGTATTTGCGGCCCAGATCACGGGCCAGCCAGCGCCAGCGGTCCATGTTGGCGCGGATCAATTTGCGCTTTGCCGCCTCGCTTTCGGGCGTCTTTGCAAGCTCATCGCGCAGGCGGGCATAATCGGGATGGGTCGGGTTCAGATGCAACAGGGTGCCGCTTACATCGCCGCTCGCCACCGCTTGCGAAAGCAGGTCCCCGGTACGGAACATATCCCTGTCAGGATCGACCACGAACCACTGTTCGCGCGCGTCCATCGGCGTGCGTCCGTCGCGCAAATCTTCGACCAGCCAGACAAAATTCTTCGACGCTATGCTGTTCAGTTCTTCGGACGGGCCCGATGCAGCTGCCACCCGAAGCGCCTGCAGATCGTAATCGCGTGGGTCCAGCCCTTCTGCGGCAATGTTCGAGACGAAATCGATAAGATCCTGCGCAGCATCGACGCTCCACGTCTGCACCAGCGGCCCCGGCGGGGCGAGATCCCCCTGCACCAGCGGTTCTGACACAATTTGCGGGAACGCTTCGTCAAAACTCGCCTCATCACCTGCTTGCGCTGCCTCGGCAGCGGACGCACCGGTTTCAGCGTCCATAGCCTGCGCAAAAGCGCTGGTGGATAGCAGTGCAAGGGCGCTCCCTGCGCAAACTAGAATGCCGGAAAGTTTTCGCATAAACGTCTCGATGATCCCACATCGCCGCCGCAGCGGCTCAAATACCTTGTTGCGGAGTATACCGCACCCTTACCTCATCTATCAACAAAGATCGCTTTCGCTGTGATGAATTGGCCGTTGTAATTACGTCAATTATGACCGAGTTGCGCGCGTGACCTCTGCCGCGCTTGACTGTAAAGCTGCGGGAGTGTCCGCACCGCCCAACCCTCTAAAGCTTTTATTGCCATTCGCCGCAGCTTCGGCCGGCGTGGGTTTTCTGTCGCTGATGGACGCATTTATGAAAGAGGCGGCGCTGATAACCGGCACATACACCGCCACATTGCTCAGGGCGCTGGTAGGCGCGGCGATCATTGCGCCGGTCTGGCTAATCCGGCGCCGCGGCTGGCCCAGCCGAAATGCGCTGAAATTGCATATGGAGCGCGGCGTCATTTCCGCCTCCATGGCGCTGAGTTTCTTTTACGCGCTAACCAAACTGCCGCTGGCCGAAGCGATTGCGATCAGCTTTGTCGCGCCGCTTCTCACGCTTTATCTGGCACGTGTGCTTTTGGGTGAAGAAATCCAGCGCAAAGCGATCTTCGCCAGCGTCCTTGGGTTTGCCGGAACACTGATCATTGTTGCCGGGCGACTGGGCCGCGATGATGTGTCTGCCGATGTCTGGCTTGGCATCGCCTCTCTCGCCTTTTCAGCCTTGCTTTACGCATACAATTTCGTCGTCATCCGGCGGCAAAGCCAGATCGCAGGACCGGTAGAGATCGCCACCTTTCACAGCGGCGTGGGAGGGGCACTGCTTTTGCTGTTCGCACCGTTCTTTGCCACTGTTCCGCAGGCGGGTTCACTGGCTCCGATTATCGCTGCCGGAGTGCTGACGATTGCCGCGTCGATGTCCATCGCCTGGGCCTATGCCCGGGCAGAGGCACAGGCACTCGTACCCTTTGAATATACGGGATTTCTGTGGGCCAGCCTGTTTGGATGGCTGTTTTTCCGCGAACCTGTCACACTGCCCACCTTCGCAGGGACGGCGCTGATCGTTACAGGCTGCTGGATCGCTACAAAAAAACCGCGCAAACCGGCCGCCGCAGCGTCAACTTGAACGCGTAATCGCAACCGACTCGCAACAGCCGTTCTCACCCTTGACGGAGGGCGAAAGGTCTAGCAGGTGCAGCCCTGCAAATTCACATCGAACCGCGCAGGTTCGACCACACGCTCCCGCAAGGCCCATGATGGCGCGGGAAAGCCACAACAAGGATGGGATATCCCGATGACAGCAATCGGCAAAGACACGCTAGGCACCCGCTCGACCCTTTCGGTAAATGGCAAGGATTACGCCTATTACTCGCTTTCGAAAGCGGCCGAGCAGTTGGGCGACGTATCCAGGCTGCCCAATTCGATGAAAGTGCTGCTCGAAAACATGCTGCGGTTTGAAGATGACGGCTTCACCGTAGGCAAAGAGCACGCGCAGGCTATCGTTGACTGGCAGAAGAATCCGGCCACCGGCAGCGAAATCCAGTATCGCCCAGCACGCGTTCTGCTGCAGGATTTCACCGGCGTTCCTTGCGTGGTTGACCTCGCCGCAATGCGCGATGCGATCAAGGAACTCGGCGGCGACACGGCGAAGATCAACCCGCAGGTGCCTGTGAACCTCGTGATCGACCACTCTGTAATGGTGGACGAATTTGGCCATCCCAAGGCGATGGAAGCGAATATGGCGCTCGAATATGAGCGCAATGCCGAACGCTATGACTTCCTCAAGTGGGGATCGAAGAGCTTCGAAAACTTCTCCGCCGTCCCTCCGGGAACCGGCATCTGCCACCAGGTAAACCTTGAACACATCGCGCAGGGCATCTGGTCGAGCGAAGATGAAAACGGCGACATGGTTGCCTATCCCGACACCTGCGTTGGCACCGACAGCCACACCACCATGATCAACGGTCTGGGCGTTCTGGGCTGGGGTGTTGGCGGGATCGAAGCCGAAGCAGCGATGCTCGGACAGCCGATTTCCATGCTGATCCCGAAAGTCGTCGGCTTCAAACTGGATGGCCGCATGGCAGAAGGTGTGACTGCAACCGACCTGGTTCTGACCTGTGTGCAGATGCTGCGCGAAGTCGGCGTGGTTGGCAGCTTTGTCGAGTTTTACGGACCCGGCGTTGCCAACCTCACGCTCGCCGACCGCGCGACTATCGCCAACATGGCACCGGAATACGGCGCCACTTGCGGCTTCTTCGGCATTGATGACAAGACTATCGAATACATGCGCCTGACAGGCCGCAGCGAGGAAAATCTCGCACTGGTCGAAGCCTATGCCAAGGCGCAGGGCATGTGGTTCGATCCGGCGAATGAGCCTGTATTCTCGAACACTCTTTCGCTCGATATGGGTACGGTTGTCCCCAGTCTTGCCGGGCCTAAGCGCCCGCAGGACAAGGTGATCCTTCCCGAAGTGGGCGAACTGTTCAACAAAGACCTTGCCGAGGTTTACAACAAATCCGCCCCGGTTCGAACCGTGGTCGAGGGCAAGGATCACGACATTGGCGATGGCGACGTGGTGATCGCGGCCATTACAAGCTGCACCAACACCTCCAACCCCGATGTGCTTATCGCTGCAGGTCTGGTGGCAAAGAAAGCCAACGAAAAAGGCCTCAAGCCAAAGCCGTGGGTGAAAACTTCGCTCGCACCGGGATCGCAGGTTGTGACCGACTATCTTGTGAAATCGGGCCTGCAGGACGATCTCGATGCGCTTGGCTTTGACCTTGTCGGCTATGGCTGCACGACCTGTATCGGCAATTCCGGTCCGCTGGCCCCGCCGATCAGTGCCGCGATCAACAACAACGATATCGTCGCCGCATCGGTTCTTTCCGGCAATCGCAACTTTGAAGGCCGCGTCAGTCAGGATGTCCTTGCAAACTTCCTCGCGTCGCCGCCGCTGGTGGTCGCCTACGCATTGAAGGGGACGGTTACCGAAGACATCACCACTACACCGATTGGTCAGGACCAGGACGGCAATGACGTGATGCTTGCCGATCTGTGGCCGACGAACGCCGAAATTGCCGAGAACCGCGCTGCCAATATCGACCGGTCGATGTTCGTTGACCGTTATGCCAACGTCTATGATGGCGATGAGCACTGGCAGGCGATTACGGTTGAGCCATCCGACACGTATCAGTGGCGCGCAGGTTCGACATATGTTGCCAATCCTCCGTATTTCGACGGCATGGAAATGACCCCCGCACCGATCACCGATATCGTCGATGCAAAACCGCTCGCGATCCTTGGCGATTCCGTGACGACCGACCACATTTCGCCTGCCGGCGCGATCAAAGAGGACAGTCCGGCTGGCTCCTATCTCAAGGAAAATCAGGTCGCGAAGAAGGATTTCAACTCCTACGGTTCGCGTCGCGGCAACCATGACGTGATGATGCGCGGCACGTTTGCCAACATCCGCATCAAGAACGAAATGGTCCCCGGTGTCGAAGGTGGCGAGACCACTTATGCTGGCGAGCAAATGCCGATTTACGATGCCGCCATGAAGCACAAAGCCGATGGCACACCGCTGATCGTGGTCGGCGGCAAAGAATACGGCACCGGCTCCAGCCGCGACTGGGCGGCCAAAGGCACAATCCTGCTCGGCGTGCGCGCCGTGATCGTTGAAAGCTTTGAGCGCATCCACCGCTCCAACCTTGTCGGCATGGGCGTGCTGCCACTGCAGTTTAAAGAAGGCAACACGCGCGAAACGCTGGGCCTTGGAAGCGATGACACCTTCTCGATCAAGGGGCTTGGCGATCTTACCCCGGGTCAGGACGTCACTATCGAAGTGACCCGTGAAGACGGCTCCACCTTCGAATTCACCGCTATGTGCCGGATCGATACCGCGAACGAGATGGAATATTACCGCAATGGCGGGATCCTCCATTACGTGTTGCGCAAACTGGCAGCCTAAACTGCGGGATAGGCGCCCGCATCGCGGATAATAACCCCCCTTCGCTTGAGCACGCAGCCTTGCCGGTTGCTTGCAAAACGAAGGGGGTAGCCTGCCAATCATCTGTGTAATCGCGTGAGGGCACGGACCGGGCGGCTGTTTCTCGGCTGAGCGTATTCGACTTCGGTGTCGCCGCTTTGAAGCAGCGCAAGGCTGCGTCCGATAATCGCGCAACGCGCGATCAAATGTCTCTTTAAAGCTTGAACCTGCGCCGGCGAAGGATAGCTGCTGCGGCGAGGCCGAACAGCACCATCATTGGCGGAGCCGGAACTTCGGTTCCGCTGGTGGTCCCGCCAGAGGTCGAGCCGCTGGTCGAGGAAGACGAGCTGGAACTGCTGCTTCCCGTTGAGGTGGACGATGACGAACCCGAGCTCGATGAAGACGAGGTTGACGAGGAGCTGGTGCTGCTTGTCATGTCACCCGACGTGCTGCCGCCTGTAGTCGAACCACCCGAAGACGAGCTTGAGCTGGATGAAGAACCCGACGATGATGACGACGATCCGCCAGTTGAAGTAGCGCCGCTGGAGGTGCTGCCACCACTGGAAGAAGACGATGAAGACGAACCGCCAGAACTGCTGCTGCCCGTAGACGTCGCGCCGCCCGATGAACTGCTGCTCGATGACGAGGAGCTGCTCGAGGAAGAGCTCGAAGACGAACTGGATGACGACGAGCTCGAACTCGATACATCACCGGAACTGCTCGATACGCCGCCAGTGCTGGATGAAACTGCTCCAGTCGAAGTTGAAACCGAGCCGGTGCTGGACGATACTGCGCCGGTCGACGTCGAGGTGGAGACTGCGCCGCTCGACGAGGAGATGGTGCCGCTGGAAGAGGTGGTCGACGTTGAGTTATCGACATCGACGTCAACTACGATACCGCTTGTTCCGCCCGAAGTTGTGGTGCCTGGATCTCCGCCGGTGGTCGTAGTACTGACAACGGAAACATCGCCTGACGATGAACCACCGCCTCCGAAAAATCCGCCAAAGAAGCCCCCTCCGAAACCGCCGCCAAATCCGCCAGAGCCGCCCAGCACAATCGGCGCGCTACCACCGCCGCCGCCAACGGGCGGTAGGGGCGGAAGCGGTGCGGGTGCATAGGCGATCTGTTGAATCGGCGGGCATTCGTTCGGATCGATATAGGCCTGAACAGCGCCCGCCGGCAGCGGCGCATTTTCCGCGACAGTTCCTGCCGGGCCCGCACCGATTGGCTGGCATTCGATAGTGCGTTCGATAATGCGGCGGCGGCGCTGCTCGGGCACCGGAATCTCACGCTCACGCGTTTTGATATATTTGGGTTCGGGTATCTCGATCTGCTCGCCCTTGATAAGTTTGCCATCAAGGTTTGTCGTATACTGCGGATCGTCCGTGTTGAGCGGTTCGGCAACGCGGACTGCACCGCCCTGGATCAGGGCGACACCCGCAACCGCGGCGGAAAGCTTTGCAGCAGCCAATTTGAGCGACATAAGTCCGAACCTCGAAATGTGATGGCTTCGATGCAGAGAATCCGCACTTCCACCTGTTCACCCTGCGTCTTGCAGATCAGGTCCCTGTTATCGCAAGTCAGTTAACCATGATGGCCCGGCTCTGACGGCGAAATCCCCTAAAAACCGCGCTCTTTTCCGAAGCGGTGTCCCGAATTGAAACCAAAGTGAGGCCATTTATGAGAGGAGAAACTAACGCGCTGCGGCGCTGCCCCGCCTACCCGTTACCGGGAAACAGGCTTTCCTGAGGCGGTTTCTGACGCGGCGGAGACATTTCCAGATGCTCCCATCCCGCATCATTCAAAACCCTTCCGCGCGCTGTGCGGGCAAGCAGGCCGAGTTGGATCAGATAGGGTTCGACCACCTCCTCGACCGTGTCTCGCGGCTCAGCCAGACCGGCTGACAGGGTTTCGACGCCGACTGGCCCGCCTTTGTATGTAGTCGCGATCATCGCCAGGTATCGGCGATCCATCGCATCCAGCCCCAGCCGGTCAATCTCCAGCCGGGTCAGCGCATCATCCGCTGCGGATCGCGTCACGGTTTCCTGCCCCGCGACGTGGGCAAAATCGCGCACCCGGCGCAGCAATCGGCCAGCGACACGCGGCGTGCCGCGGGACCGCCGGGCAATCTCGCGCGCACCCTCCGCGTCGATATTCAGACCGAGCAGGTTCGCCCCGCGGGAAACCACGCGGTCAAGCTCGTCATGTGTGTAAAACTGCAACCTAACAGGAATGCCGAAACGGTCCCTTAGCGGCGTCGTAAGCAGGCCCTGCCGGGTCGTCGCACCGATTAGCGTGAACGGCGGCAAATCGATCCGCACGCTGCGCGCAGAAGGCCCCTCGCCGATGATGATATCCAGCGCGCGGTCCTCCATGGCAGGATACAGCACTTCTTCCACCACGGGATTGAGCCGGTGAATTTCGTCTATGAACAGGACGTCATGCGGCTCCAGATTGGTCAGCAGTGCAGCAAGGTCGCCCGCCTTTGCTATAACGGGGCCGCTGGTGGCGCGAAACCCAACGCCGAGCTCGTTGGCCACGATCTGCGCAAGCGTGGTTTTACCAAGGCCGGGCGGTCCGAAGAACAGCGTATGGTCCATCGCCTCGCCGCGCGATTTCGCGCTTTCGATGAACACCCGCAGATTGTCCCGCGCGCCCTCCTGACCGATAAATTCGGACAGGCTCTTTGGACGCAGGGCGCTGTCAGGGTCGCCGGGCTGGCGATCGGCGGAATGAAGGGGCGGGTCGAGGTCGCTCATCAGAACGGGTTGACCGTATATCCTCTCTGCTGGAGCTGGGCATGGGCCGTCATTGCTGAAAGGTCGAGTTCGACGCCCTCGATCAGATCATCGCTTTGCACGCCCCAAACCTGCGCGCTTTGCCCGCACACGATAAAGCGCACACCCTGAGCGACCATCGCGCGCACCATCGCGCCCGAGGCGTTGGCTTCGATTTCGCGGGTTTCGCGCGCTTGCTCTGTGACAAGGTCTAAAACAGCCTTGCCATGCACGACGACCGCGATGTCGATGTTACCTTCGGGAACGCCCGCTGCAACGTGCATGTTGATGAAGCGGGCCGCGCTTTCAAATCCGCGGTTCTTGGCACCCTCATCCGCTTTATCAGCGACATCGAATGCGATGCGAAATTCCGCGTCGGGAGCTATCGCACCCGCCCCATCGACCGCGGCGTGTGGGCCGAAATCGGCAAAGACAGGCCCAGTGTCAAACGCAGAAAAATCCGGCTCCTGCGCCGCTGCCGGTACGGCCAGCAATGCAGCCGCAATAGCGATTGATTTAAGTCTCATCATTCTCATCCTGCCGCCTTTTTCAACGCAACGCGAATAAGATCGCTTTCGCTTGCACCCTCACCCAATTCAGCCTGCGCCCTGGCCACAGCCTGCGCGGCAATCGCCGGTTTGAAACCGAGGTTTTCCAGCGCGCTCACCGCATCCGCGCTTGCTCCGCCAGACAGCATGGCCTGAGCGCCGCCGCTTCCCATTCCGCCGCCCGGCAATGCGCCTGCCTTGTCCTTCAGTTCATTCACGATGCGTCCCGCCAGTTTTGGCCCGACACCGTTGGCGCGCGCCACGCTGGCTGCATCGCCAGCGGCGCAGGCATCCCGCACCTCTCCGGTAGAGAGCGCGGACAGGATAGCCAGCGCCACCTTGCTGCCCACACCCTGAACCGTTGTCAGCAGGCGGAACCAGTCGCGTTCGCCGCTTTCCGCAAATCCGAGCAGGCGCATATCGTTCTCGCTCACCTGAAGGTCGGTATGCACCGTGCAGCCCTCTCCCACCTCTCCCAAAGCAGAAAGGGTTCGCGCGGAACAGTGGACCAGATAGCCCACGCCTTGCACGTCGACGATGGCCCAGTCCTCGCCCGTTTCGTCGAGCCTGCCGGATAGCTTTGCAATCATGCTTTGTTCTTGACCCATCGCAGGCGTTTTCGCCAGAGATTATGGACACCGGCCCACAGTTGCGACAAGAGACACGCATGAGCTTCAACACATTCGGGCGCGTTTTGCGTTTTACCACATGGGGCGAGAGCCATGGCCCCGGCCTTGGCGCGGTACTGGATGGGTGTCCTCCGGGGCTTGCCCTGCACGAAGGCGACATTCAGCCTTACATGGATGCCCGCAAACCGGGACAGAGCCGCTACACAACCCAGCGCAAGGAAGCCGATGCGGTCCGTATCCTGTCGGGCGTTTTCAATGATGCCGATGGTCAGCAGGTCACGACCGGGACACCGATCCACCTGATGATCGAAAATACCGATCAGCGATCAAAAGACTATTCGGAGATCGCGCAAAGTTATCGCCCGGGCCATGCGGATTACACATACGATGCGAAATACGGCATCCGCGATTATCGCGGCGGAGGCCGGTCAAGCGCGCGAGAAACCGCTGCCCGTGTGGCGGCAGGCGCGGTCGCCCGGCTGATCATTCCCGATGTTAAGATCACGGCCTATGTCTGCGAGCTGGGCGGCGACGCAATTGAGCGTGAGGCCATCGATTTCGACGAGATCGGCAAGAATCCGTTTTTCTGCCCCGACAGCTGGGCAGCCAAACGATGGGAAGAAAAAGTCGAAAAAGCTCGCAAGGACGGATCATCACTGGGCGCGATAGTCGAATGCGTGGCTCACGGTGTGCCGGCCGGATGGGGCGCGCCGGTTTACGGAAAGCTCGACAGCGATCTGGCGAGCGCGATGATGAGCATCAATGCGACGAAAGGCGTCGAGATCGGCGATGGTTTCGAGGCGGCAAGGCTGTCCGGGGAGCAAAACGCCGATGCGATGAGCCCCGGCGCAGATGGCAAACCCGTCTATGCGAGCAATCATGCCGGAGGCACCGCAGGCGGCATTTCCACGGGCCAACCGGTCGTTTGCCGGGTCGCATTCAAACCGACCAGTTCAATCCTGACGCCGGTGGATTCAATCAATTCCGACGGCGAAGCGACGAAGGTTCGCACAAAGGGACGCCATGACCCGTGCGTGGGCATTCGCGGCACGCCCGTGGTCGAGGCGATGATGGCTCTGGTTCTGGCCGATCACAAGATGCTGCACCGCGCTCAAGTAGCACAGCGATAGCGCACAAAAGATACGCTCAAGTAGAGAAGCGATAGCGCATATAAGACGCGCTCAAATAGCACAGCGATAGCGCATAAAAAACGGGGCGAACCGCATGGTCCGCCCCGTCAAGTATCATTGGTGTCAGCGGATTAAATGCCGTCCACGCTCTTGCTCACCAGAATGTTCACGGCGACGCGGCGGTTCTGGGCCTTGCCTTCCGGTGTGTCATTGCTTGCGAGCGGATCGGATTCGGCCATGCCGGTCGGCGAAAGCATCCGCCATGGTTCCCAATCGCATTGCTGCTGGAGGTAGTTGACCACGCGGCCTGCGCGGCGTTCGCTCAGTTCCTGATTGATTTCATAGGTGCCGGTCGAATCGGTGTAACCCACCACGAGGAGGAGCGCATTATCCATGCCCGATGCTTGCGAAGCAGCCTGGCAAAGCTCGGCGCGCGATTCCGGCGACAGATTATATTTGCCGGTTTCGAAATAAACGTTCGTGGTGCCTTTGATGTTGTATTTATCGATGTCACCAAAGCGTCCGCGCAGAGCCTCGGTGGCGGCAGCGTTCTGCTCGATCGCTGCGCCCTGCTGCGCGAATTGCTGCGAGGTTCCGCCGCGGATCATGGCGGCGGTCTGCAGATCCTTGCTCTTCAAATCGATGTCGCTGGCGAGCAGCGCACGGCCCCAATTCACGGTTTCGACGCTGACCGGAAGGCCGTTCAGGAGCGAATCGATATCGAGACGATCACGGCCAAGACCGAGGAAACCGCCGCGTGATTTAATGACTGTGCCTTCACCGACGGTGACAACCGTGCTGGTTCCGTCCGACGAGGTAACCTGGATCTGGTTACCGTTGCGGGCGGTGATCAAACCTTCAATCTCGGGCCCTTCGGTAAGGCCGGACATGTCAGCAGGCGGGCTGCCTGTAACGGTGGTGAGGACGCGGTCCTCGCCCATATCCTGATCCTGTGCCACCAGTGCAGTCGGTGCGGCTGCAAGCAGCATGGCGGGAAGGATCAAAGCCTTTGGCGCGTTCGATAAATAATTCATTCTGTATCTCCTTAACTCTTATTTTGGCCTTCTCAGCGGATCAGCAATTGCGCTGACCGATCCCAGCGGACCCTTCCGTTTTTGGAAGGCTGTCTGGCTCTCGCGTTCCCGGAACCTCGGTGGTTAAAAATCGAAATTTGAAGTGCCGGTGATCGACGTGGAGCGGTGACTGTTCGTGGTTACCTTGCTCTTAGGTGAACATTCAACGCCGCCCCCTTTCATGTTAGGGCAACAAGAGCGCGATGTGCGATGAAATGAGAAATCGACTGCCTAAAGATTGCCATAATTGGGCATCGGGAGAAGCCCTGCCGGTGTTTCAAAATGGGATTCGCACGGGCTGATGGAAGCTCGGCGGGATACATCCAGCCGCATTTCACCCGGTTCATGCGCTCTCATTCACATGGTCAAACCGGTGCGGAGGCTATCGCGATTTGGAACCATTCCAAATCGTTCCCGTTTTGGTGATTGAGAAAAGCGATCTTCGCAATCGCACAATTCAACTTTTTTGCAGCGCAACACCGCCTATTTGGCATTGCGAGACTTCAACCAAACCAAAAGGGAATAACTTATGGGCATTATCGGCTCCACCATCAAACCGTTCAAAGCGACCGCTTTCAAAGCAGGCGAAGACTTCTACGATGTCACGCAGGAAGACATCGACGGCAAATGGGCCGTGTTCTTTTTCTATCCAGCCGACTGGACTTTCGTTTGCCCGACTGAACTCGAAGACCTCGGCGAAAAGTACGAAATGCTGCAAAGCATGGGCGTCGAAGTGTTCGCCGTGTCGACTGACACGCATTTCAGCCACAAGGCATGGCACGACACCTCGGAAAAGATCGGCAAGCTCCAGTTCCCGTTCTTGGGCGACCAGCTTCACACGCTCAGCAACAATTTCGGTGTTCTGCGTGAAGAAATGGGCCTTGCGGACCGCGCGACCTTCGTCATCGATCCAGATGGCGTTATCCAGATCATGGAAATCACCTGCGAAGGCGTTGGCCGCAACGCCAACGAACTGACGCGCAAGATCAAAGCGGCACAGTACGTTCGCAACAATCCCGGCCAGGTCTGCCCGGCAGCTTGGGAAGAAGGCAGCGACACGCTGTCCCCTTCGCTCGACCTCGTCGGCAAGATCTGAGCTTATCACGGCCAAAGGGGAGCGCGCGGCTTCCTCCATTTTTCGCGCGCTCCTCGCTTGACCGGGCCGTCCCCTGATTAGGCCCGGTCAGCAAAAAGGGTCCGGATAGACACTCGCTCCCACCCCTCTCCCTTTCCGGGGGCGAGACACTGTCCGGGCCCGATTTGCCGCTAACCTTGCCTGCAATTTGGCAAGCTCTGGGACACCAGTTTCTTCCAATTTATCATCGAAAAGGGTCATTCATGCTCGACGCGAACATGCAAAACCAGCTCAAGCAATATCTTGCCAATCTGCGCGAGCCGATCGAGCTCGTCGCATCGCTGGATGACAGTGAGAAATCCGAACAAACGCGCCAGCTTCTGACGGAGATTGCGGAACTGCACAGCGATGTCAGCGCGCAGTTTGACGGAACACACGATCGCAAACCCAGCTTTATCATCCGCCGCGCAAGCGATGCGGAAAAGTGGGTGCGGTTCGCAGGACTACCGATGGGCCACGAGTTTACGTCGCTCGTCCTCGCCCTGCTGTGGGCAGGCGGTCATCCGCCGAAAGTCGATGCCGATCTGATCGAACAGGTTCGCTCGCTTGAGGGTGATTTTGAATTTGAAATGTTCTTCTCGCTTTCGTGCCACAATTGCCCCGATGTTGTGCAGGCTCTTACGCTGATGGCGCTTGAAAACCCGCGCATCACCGCGACACTGATCGAAGGCGGCACTTTCCAGCAGGAAGTCGAAGATCGCGGCGTGCTCGCGGTGCCTGCGACATTCCTCAACGGCGAAAGCTTTTACAACGGCAAGATGGAGCTCGCCGAAATCCTGTCCAAACTGGACAGCGGCGCCGACGAGAAAGCAGCTGAGAAACTTTCGGCGAAAGACCCGTTCGAGGTGCTTATCGTCGGAGGCGGTCCGGCAGGGACGGCGTCAGGCGTTTACACGGCGCGCAAAGGGTTCCGCACGGGCATCGCCGCCGAACGGTTTGGCGGCCAGCTGCAAGACACTCTGGGCATCGAGAACCTGCCCGGCACCAGCTATACCGAGGGACCAAAACTTTCGGACAATCTCAAACAGCAGATCGGCGAGAACGAGATTGATCTCATGGATCTGGCGCGTGCAGTTCAGCTCGAGGCGGCCTCTGAGGCCGGAGGCATGCACAAGGTGACGATGGCCAACGGCGCCGTGCTCAAATCGCGCGCCCTCATCCTTTCCACCGGTGCCCGCTGGCGCAATCTCGGCATTCCCGGCGAAGAGGAATATCGCAACAAAGGCGTCGCCTATTGCCCGCACTGCGATGGTCCGCTGTTTAAGGGGAAGCGTATTGCTGTCATCGGCGGAGGCAATTCCGGCGTCGAGGCAGCCATCGACCTGGCGAAAATTGTCGGCCATGTCACGCTGATTGAATATGATGATAAATTGCGCGCCGACGAAGTGCTTCAGCGAAAGCTGCGCTCCCTCGGCAACGTTGAAATCATCACCAGCGGGCAGACCACCGAAGTGACAGGCGATGGCAACCGCGTAAACGGACTGGTCCTGAAAGACCGTACCAGCGGCGATGAGCGCACCATCGAGCTTGAAGGTGTATTTATCCAGATCGGCCTTGTCCCGAACACCGAATGGCTCAAAGACACGGGTCTGGAATTGTCGCAATATGGCGAGATCGTCATCGACAAACACGGCGCGACGAACCTGCCCGGCATCTATGCAGCCGGCGATGCGACGACCGTTCCCGACAAACAGATTGTCGTTGCAATGGGCGAAGGCGCGAAAGCCGGCCTTGGCGCATTCGACTATCTGATCCGCAATGAGCCGGTGGAAGACATCGCGCAGGCCGCCTGATCAGCCAAATCCAATCAAAGGCTCGGCCCGTTCTTTTTTGAAGAGCGGGCCGATTGCTTTATGAACCGCATTTCGCCGGGCTACCACTCAAGTATCGCTTTATTCAATCAAACTACGCGCATTAATCGATTGGACTGATCAGACGCGATCCATCATTCTCCTGTCATGGCGCTCGGTTAAGACCGAGTCTCACGAACCAGAGGAGAGAACAATGGACGCGAAGACAGGCGAAATGAGCGGCGGTTGCCCATTCCACGGCGACAGCCAGATGCGCACCCTGCTGGGCCGCACAAACCGGGACTGGTGGCCAGAGGCGACCGCGCTGGATATCCTGACGCAGGATGGCAAGCACGCGGACCCGATGGGCGAGGATTTCGATTACGTCGAAGCGTTCAATGCGATCGATTATAAGGCTCTCAAGGATGATTTGACCGCCCTGATGACCGACGATCAGGAATGGTGGCCGGCCGATTACGGCCATTACGGCCCCTTCATGATCCGCATGGCTTGGCACGCGGCCGGCACCTATCGCACTGGCGATGGCCGCGGCGGCGGCGGCAGCGGGCAGCAGCGGTTTGCCCCACTCAACAGCTGGCCTGACAACGGCAACCTCGACAAGGCACGCCGCCTGCTGTGGCCGGTTAAGCAGAAATACGGCAAGCACATCAGCTGGGCCGATCTGTTCCTGCTCGCAGGCAACGTCGCCATCGAAAGCATGGGCGGCCCGACCTTCGGCTTTGCTGGCGGACGCAAGGATGTGTTCGAGCCTGAGACCGTCTATTGGGGCACCGAAGAACAATGGGTCGATGAAGGTGTCGAAACCCGCATCATACCTGATGAGGGCAAGGCGCTCGAAAATCCGCTGGCTGCGATCCAGATGGGGCTGATTTACGTCAATCCCGAAGGTCCGGGCGGCAATCCCGACCCGCTCCAGTCAGCGCGCGATATGCGCGAAACCTTCGCCCGCATGGCCATGAACGACGAAGAAACCGTCGCGCTTACCGCTGGCGGTCACGCGTTTGGTAAAGCGCACGGCGCTCATCCTGCCGATACTTTCGGCGGTGCCCCGGAAAGCGGAACGCTGGAGCTGCAAGGCTTCGGCTGGCTTAACGACGAAGAGGAGATTGCCAATGGCAACATCACCACTTCGGGCATCGAAGGCAGCTGGTCGAACAACCCGACTTCGTGGAGCCACGACTATTTCCGTCTCCTGTTCAAATATGATTTTGAACTGACCGAAAGCCCTGCGGGTGCGAAAATGTGGACGCCGATCAACCCTGAAGAAGCCGATATGGCTCCTGATGCGCGCGATCCGTCCAAAAAGGTCCGCACCATGATGACGACGGCGGATATGGCGCTCAAAATGGACCCGGATTATCGCGAGATTTCCGAACGCTTTCACGCCAATCCTGAGCAGCTGGATGATGCATTCGCGCGCGCATGGTTCAAACTATTGCACCGCGATATGGGACCCAAAGTCCGCTATATGGGGCCGGAAGTCCCCGAAGAAGACCTCATCTGGCAAGACCCAGTGCCCGCTGGCACAGCCCCGTCCGATAGCGCGATCTCGGCATTCAAGGACGCGATCCTTTCATCCGGTCACTCTGTCAGCGAGCTGGTGAAAGCGGCCTGGGCGTCTGCCTCCACCTATCGCAATTCAGACCACCGCGGCGGCGCGAATGGTGCCCGTGTGCGCTTGGAACCGCAAAGTAGCTGGGAGGCCAACGATCCTGACGAGCTGGCGAAGGTTCTTTCCACAATTGATGGCCTGCGCGGCGACATGTCGATGGCCGATGCCATTGTGCTTGCCGGGTCTGCTGCGGTTGAAAAGGCTGCGAAGGATGCAGGGTTTGACGTGGACGTACCGTTCATGGGCGGACGCGGCGATGCGACCGAAGAAATGACCGATGCG
This sequence comes from Erythrobacter sp. MTPC3, assembly GCF_042854385.1. Taxonomy (NCBI): domain Bacteria; kingdom Pseudomonadati; phylum Pseudomonadota; class Alphaproteobacteria; order Sphingomonadales; family Erythrobacteraceae; genus Erythrobacter; species Erythrobacter sp. MTPC3. The sequence goes on along the minus strand of NZ_BTGP01000002.1, from coordinate 238,173 downwards.
GAAAGCTTTGAGCCGATGGAGCCGTTTGCTGACGGCTTCCGCAACTATCTCAAGACGAAAGCCAGCGTGCGGACCGAAGAGATGCTGATCGACAAGGCGCATCTGCTCGGCCTTTCGATACCGGAACTGACGGTGCTGATCGGCGGGATGCGCGCACTTGGCGCAAACACCGGCAATACCAGCCACGGCGTTTTCACAGACCGTGTCGGGCAATTAACGCCTGATTTTTTCACAAACCTACTCGACATGGGCACCAAGTGGACGCCGGTCGATGCCAGCGGCGATGAAGAATATGTCGGCACAGATCGCAGCACTGGCGCAGAGAAATTCCGCGCAACCCGCACCGACCTCGTGTTCGGTTCGAACTCGCAGCTTCGCGCGCAGGCAGAGGTATACGCCCAGTCCGGCAGCGAAGAAAAGTTCGTGAAAGACTTCATCGCTGCATGGAACAAGGTGATGAACGCCGACCGTTTCGATGTGAGCTACGCGAAATATCACGGCTGATTACGCCGAACCACATAGCCCTGATCCAGCTCCCCCAATTGGATCATGGTCGCAAGAAGCCCTCGGCAGAAATGTCGGGGGCTTTTGTTTAAACAGGTATGCGCGGGTCGCGCTGGTCGAGTAACACGCTTTCCAGCGCCACGCCCCGATCAGCGCCGCCGTTTGAGGACGAGATAAAGCGCACCGTCTCCGCCGTGGCGAATATGTGCCCGCCGAACAGCTGCAATGCTGTCAGCATGATGGCTCGCCGCGAGCCAATCGAGCAGTTTGGCGCGGATAGCGCCCCGCCTGTTGCCGCGGTCAGCAGGATCGACGGGCCGCTCCCTGCCTGCAATCACGAGCACCAGCCGGGCGTCCATGGCGCGTGCTTGGTCCAGGCCGCTGACAATCCGGTCATAGGCGGTGTCGAGCGTGTGGCCGTGCAGGTCGAGCGTATAATCGGGCGCAACCTGTCCGGCTTTCAGCTTGCGGTTCCAATGCGAATCCAGTTCGGATGAGAACATCCGGCGCGGCGGCGGGGGCGCAACGTTTTTGCTACGCTGGGCGACCGGTGCTGGACGCGGCCGCTTTGGCTGGACCGGCGGCGACGGCGGCTTGACCGTTCCGGTCTTGGCATCGGGTTTTGGCGCAGCAGGCATTTTTCGCCCGGCGAGCGGCGTCACGCTTTCAGCGAGCCTCGCCCATGCAGCCTGTTCCTCCCCGCTAAGCCCGCGTGGATAGCTCATCGCGCAATGCGGAGGCGCGCGGCGCTCGCAATGGGAAGCAGAAGCAATGCTTTGCCGCGCCCGCTCATTCCGCCTGCAGTTTCGCGGGCCTGCGCGCCTGCTCCCCAAAAAGTGTCAAACCGGTTCGCGCCCTTGATCGCGCCGCCAATATCCTGCGCAATCCACAAACCATCCGCCTCATCGCGGTCAAGGTCGAGCCATACCGGTGCGCCCAGCGGCACAAAACGCGGATCAGCCGCAACCGAGCTTTCTGGACGGACAGGCACACCCAGCGCGCCCAAGGGGCCATCGCCGGTAAGCTCGGTAAAGAATATCCAGCTTTTGTTGAGGCGCATCAGATCGCGGCCTTCAGCGGGGTTTTCGCGAATATAGGCCATGATGCCCTGCATTGATCCGGCATATTGGCCCGGTCCATCGCCCAGCAATCCGCGATCGCGCATCACGCGCCCGATGCCGGTATATCCGCGACCGTTTTGCCCCGCATAGCCGATGCGGATGATCTCGCCATCGGGTGTCCTCAACCGGCCCGAGCCCTGTATTTGCAGGAAGAAGAACTCCACGGGATCGGCCGCCCATGCGATCACCGGCGCTTTGCCTACCAGCGCGCCTTCCTCGATCTCGGCTCGTTCATGATAGAGCACGAATTCGCCGCTTTCATCATAGCGGCCTAATGGCGCGCGTGCGGTTCGCTCTGCCTCTGGCACCTCTGCTGGCCATGCGCGCTCCAGGTCGCTCGGCATGGCGTAGACGGGCACGGTGAAATCCGCGCTGCGGGTGCGGCTTCCGGCGATTTCCGGTTCGAAATACCCGGTCGCAAAAGCGTCACCGCCGCCAATTTCAACGGGCTGGAAATATGTGCTGAAGAATGTGCGCGCATCGGATGCCGGCCAATTGCTGGCCGCATCACAGGCGGGCCGCCAGTCGGCATTCTGGGTGAGGCCGCTTACATCATCGCGCGCAAGCACTTTTGGGCAAGATTCGATGAAGCTGGATAACGCCCCGCGTGCATCGACCTGGTCAATTTCCAATCGGGAAAATGCCTGGCCCAAGATTGCGCCTGCCATGATGGCGCTGGTCGCATCTGGAGGCGGTGCAGGCGACGGAGCCGGAACCACGCGCCCGCAAGCTGCCAGCAAAAGCATGATTGCCAATGCTGGCCAGATACGCATCACAGTGTCCCGTTAATGGCGGCCACGCGGGCCGGACCAGATCAGCCCTCGTCGGTTTCGTCGAGCACCCAGTTGGGGTCACGCGCGCCGACATTGCGCGAGAATGTCCAGACGTCGCGGCTTTCAATCGCATCGTCCAGCGACCCGGCAACCACATTGCCGTCCTTGTCGCGCGTAACTGAAGCGATATCGGCAACAAACAGCATCGCAATGCGAGCCATCCGGCTGTCCATCGAAGCGGAATGGATGCGCGTTTCCTCAACGCGGATCAGCTTGTTCGACAGGGTGTGCCCTGCTTCTTCGCGCGCGTCGATTGCGGCGCTGAAACCGGCGTAAACATCATCATCGCACAATTCGCGAAGTGTTTCGCGGTCGCCGTTCCAGAACGCTTCGAGGACCATTTCATATGCGCCTTTGGCGCCTTCGATAAAGCTGGGCAGGTCAAATTTGCGGTCCGCACTGGCAATCTCTCGAATGCCGCGCTCGACAGCGGGCATGACCCCTTCGAGCTCAACCACGCGCGGCGGTGTGTTGGGCGCCGCGCTTTGCGCTGGCTGTGCGCTCGGCTGCGCATTCTCACCGGCATCGAAACGCTGCGGGATCGATTCCTCCTCATGCTCGGCCCGCTGGCCCAGCACGGAATAGAGCCGGAACCCCAAAAAGGCGGCGATCATGGCGAGAATGATAATTTCTGGTAGCACGATGTTTGGTCCGATTGCCTTGCGGCCGCTAACACGGCCAATGTGTATGTTTTCAAGAGTTACGACCCGGTTTGAAAGCCGGATGTCCACATTCGCAGGAAAACCCCAAGAATCTCTCAAAGAACGTTTCCTGCCTTAAATAGGCATCAATTACAATTCGCCAACTGGTAATAGGTTGCACCCGGCGGCAAATTTGGCGCCGTTCGTCCGCTTGCCCGCGCGCGCGCCGCCTGCTAGGCGCGCGCCGCAGCAGATGGCAATGATCCGGTGCAAACCGGGCGCAGCGCCTCGCAATTTCAGTGATCCACTTTCGAAAGACAGACATATCATGGCCGACGAAGGCGATATCCTCACCAATCTCGACAACGCCAATTCCGGCCCAAACCCCGGGGCGAACGGCGCAGATACGCAGCCAGCAGCGGCAATCATCACGCAATATGTGAAAGATCTGTCGGTCGAGAATCCCAATTCGCCGGCCTCGTTCCAGTGGCCCGATCAACCAAAGATCGATGTCCAGTTCAACATCGGTTCCGACGCACAAAGCGACGAATTGCACGAAGTGACGCTGAAGGTGAAAATCACGGCGACCTGCGATCAGGGAACCTCCTATCTCATCGAACTGGATTATTGCGGACTTGTCGGCATTCGCAACGTCCCTGAAGAACAGGCCCACGCATTCCTGTTTGCCGAGGCGCCACGCATCCTGTTCCCGTTCGCGCGCCGTGTCATCGCCGACGCCGTGCGCGATGCCGGGTTCCAGCCGCTGATGGTCGATCCGATCGACTTCAACGGACTATATGTGCAGCAGCTGCAGCAACGCCGCCAGCAGGAAGGTGCCGCCGATACGGCCCCTCCGGCTGAAGGCAACGCATAAACGCGTGCCTGCGCGGGCCTGAACATTGAGCCTGCTTAAAAATGTCGGGACCATTGGGTCGCTGACCATGCTCAGCCGCGTTGCCGGATTGGCGCGCGAAATGATATTTTCGCGCGTGCTCGGCGCGAATGCGGTAACAGACGCATGGTTTCAGGCGTTCATCATCCCCAATGTATTTCGGCGTTTGTTTGCCGAGGGGGCGTTCTCCGCCGCATTCGTCCCGATGTTTTCAAAGCGGCTGCACGGCTCTGACGATCCGGCAAAAGGTTTGGAGGAAGCCCGCAGTTTTAGCGCGGATGTTCTAAGCGTATTTCTGCCCGTGCTGATTGCGCTGGTAGCGGTGTTTGAAATCGCCATGCCGGGCGTGATCTGGCTTCTGGCAGAGAAGCCGGTCGATCCGCAGTCCTATTCGATGGCGGTGGATTTTGCGCGGATCATGTTTCCCTACATCATCCTTGTCAGTCTGGTGACGCTGTTCACAGGGATGCTCAATTCGGTCTCCCGCTTTGCGCCGGGTGCCAGTTTTCCGATTATCCTCAACCTTGTCCTGATCGCCGCGCTGCTGACGGGTGAATGGTTCGCAGAAAACACAGGCGCCAGTGTCGAAGAGATCGCTTATGGCATTGCGTGGGCGGTAACCGGGGCGGGCATTATCCAGCTGGCCTGGCTGTATTACTGGACCCGCGTCGAGGGGTTCCGGCCCAAGCTGCTGTGGCCGCGCATCACGCCGGAGGTGAAGCGGCTTTCGATCATTGCCCTTCCCGCAGCGATTGGCGGGGGGGCGTATCAGATCAATACGCTGGTCCAGCTCTATTTCCTTAATCAGCTGGACGATGGATCGGTCAGCTATATGAACTACGCCGACCGCCTGAACCAATTGCCGCTGGGTATCATCGGCATCGCGCTATCGACCGCGATCCTCCCCACCCTGTCCAAATTTGTCGGAAGCGACAACAAGGAAGGCGCAGACCGCATCCAATCCGACGCGATTGAGCTCGCGATGCTGCTGACGATTCCCGCAGCGGTCGCCTTGGCCATTTGCGCCACACCATTCGTCACGATGATTTTCCAGGGTGGCAGATTCGACCTTGCCGATGCGGCCGTCACTGGCAATGTCCTCGCCGCGCTGGTCATGGGATTGCCGGCCTATGTGCTGGTGAAAGTGCTGGTTCCGAATTTCTACGCCCGCGCGGATACCAAAACGCCGGTGATCGCGGCCTTCATCTCGCTTGGCGTATTTATCGCCTTCACCATCGGGTTTCTTGACGTGTATGGCGTGATCGGCGTCGCTTATGCCAGCGTCGTCGGCGCGTGGATCAATGTTGCGTTCCTGCTGGTCGTGCTCGCAAGCAGAGGGTTCTACCGTGTACCGGGCGCTTTGCTGTTTCGCATCGCGCGTCAGGTGCTGGCGGCCGCCGCCATGGGCGCAGCCTTGTTCTACACGCGCGACCTGCTAACCGATTGGTTTGCAGCGGGTCTGTTTGTACGGCTCGGCGCGTTGCTTGCCCTCGTCATTGCGGCGGGCATTGTCTATTTCGGCGTAGCTTTTGCGGTCGGAGCGATCGACCGTGAACGCATCGTCGCACTCACCAAGAAGAAAGCTCCTTAACATGCGCGTCGTCTCTGGCATCCAGCCCACCGGAAAGCCGCATCTCGGCAATTATCTCGGGGCGATCGTCAATTATGTAAAGCTTCAGGATGAAGCGCATGCAAGCGGCGGACAGTGCTTCATCTTTCTGGCCGATCTGCATGCAATCTCGCAGCCGCACAATCCGGCGGAGCTAAAGCAGAACACCCGCGAAATGGTCGCCACGCTGGTCGCATGCGGGGTCGATCCTGCAAAAGCGGTGCTGTTTAATCAGGCGCAGGTTCCTGCCCACGCAGAACTACAATGGCTGCTGAACGGGACGGCGCGGATGGGCTGGCTCAACCGCATGACGCAGTGGAAAGACAAGGCTGGCAAAAACCGCGAAGGCCAGTCGGTCGCGCTGTTCACCTATCCTGTGCTGCAGGCGGCGGATGTCCTGCTTTATCAGGCGACGCATGTGCCAGTCGGAGAAGACCAGAAACAGCACCTTGAGCTGGCGCGTGACATTGCGCAAAAATTCAACAACGATTTTTGCCCTGAGAACGAACCGCTCTTCACCCTGCCGGAACCGTATATTCCGCCCGCAGCGGCGCGGATCATGAGCCTGCGCGACGGGTCATCGAAAATGAGCAAGTCCGATCCGTCTGAAATGAGCCGGATCAGCCTGACCGATGACGCCGATACGATCATGAAGAAGGTGAAGAAAGCCAAGACCGATCCCGAGCCTTTGCCTAGCGAGGAAAAGGGGCTGGAAGGCCGCGCGGAAGCCCAGAACCTCGTCGGCATCTATGGTGCGCTGACCGGGCAAAGCATGGATGAGGTGCTGGCGGATCACGGCGGTCAGGGTTTCGGCGCGTTCAAACCGGCCTTGGGTGAGGTGCTCATCGAAACTCTCGGTCCGATCAATTCACGCTTCATGCAGCTGAAAGACGATCAGGAGGCGCTCGACGCGATCCTCGCTCGCGGTGCGGCGCAAGCCCGCGAAAACGGAATCCCAACCCTAGACAAGGCATATAAGGCGCTTGGTCTGGTGCGCGGCTGATCGCAGTCAGACCACGTTCAATCGCGGTTCAGACCTTTGCTTTACACTAGTGCTGCACAGTGACAGATTACTGATCCGGCTTGCATCGCGGCGCGAAACAATCGTTCCGGCTGAAGCGGCTTTTGCCGGTGGGACGCCGGGATGACGATTTTACAGGGTATGCTATGACTTTTTCGATCAAAACCACCGCCAAGCGGGCCTCGCTTTCTCTCCTGATGGCAGCCGGGCTGTCCGCCTGCGCACCATCATTCAACGCCGATGTTTCGCGTTTCGCGACATCGCTGCCTGCGCCGCAGGGTCAAAGCTACGCAGTCGTGGCAGAAGATCCTAAATTGGCAGGCGGGCTCGAATTTTCGCTCTATGCGGACATGGTCGGCGATGAAATGGAACGGCTCGGCTATGTCGAGGCCCCCTCACCTTCGGAAGCCTCTTTGCTGGTGCGGTTCGATTACGGGGTCGATAATGGCCGCGAACGCGTGCGCACCACAGCGGGCGCGGGCTTCAACGATCCGTTCTTTGGTCCATGGGGCCGGGGATATGGCTTTCGCCGTGGTTACGCGTTCGGTTTCTATGACCCGTTCCTCGCTGGCCCGGAAGTGCGCAGCTACACAGTCTACACCGGCGATATCGATGTGAAGATCGATTCGACTGCAGATGGGCAGCGGCTGTTCGAAGGAAAGGCGCAGGCTGCGTCACGGACGAACCGTTTGCAGACGCTTGTGCCCAACCTTGTCGATGCCTTGTTCACTGATTTCCCTGGGAATTCCGGTGAAACCCTGCGGATTACGATCAAAGATGACGGAAAGCGGGTGCGCACCGTCGACTAATCCGCTATGTTGCGAAAATAACAACCCTTGGATGGGACGATGGGGCGGCGCCAGGGGATCGGCGCCGCCCTTTTTGATTCCTCGAATGTTAATCCGGGAGGCGGTAGACCGGCCTCATGCACACTAGATGGTTCTTGGCCGGGATCGCACTCGCATTGGGCACTGCGTCGGTGGCGGGCGCATGCGCCGTCAACATTCCGCCCGCCTCACGGATTGAGTATGGCAAAGCACAAGGGACGATTGAGGGTGTAGCCATCGTATCGGTGACGACGGCCCGGCACATTGCTGAAAGGCAAGCCGACGCGCATCCGTGGCAGGCCCACGCAGCTATCGTAGAGATGGTCGAAGGAAGCGCGCTGCCGGAAACCTTTCAATTTGAGCGCGGATGTGGATCGTCAGCGTGCGAATGGAATCTGCCTGCGCTGCCGCAAGCAGGAGACCGCTGGGTCGTCTATTTCTGGAAGGATCGCAGCGGTTTATTTCGCCCCTGGCTCACCATGCCAATGGATGAGGCGATCAGGTTCGATCCCTCATTTGCAAAGTCAGGCAAGCACTAAAGCGCAGCATGCCCGCCGGTTGAGCCAAACCCGCCATCACCGCGCATCGTTTCGTCCAGCTCATCCACTTCGTGCCATGACGCATGAACCACCGGCGCCAGCACGAGCTGCGCGACGCGGTCACCGCGTGCAATAACAAACGCATCGGTTCCGTGATTGATCAGCAAGACCTTTAGCTCGCCCCGGTAATCGGAATCGATTGTTCCCGGCGTATTGGGCACTGTGATGCCGTGCTTGAAAGCCAATCCTGAACGGGGGCGCACCTGGATTTCATATCCTTGAGGGATAGCCATCGACAGGCCGGTCGCGACCGCGTGACGTGCACCGGGCGCAATCGTCACATCCTCGGCAGAGACAACATCCATCCCAGCCGCGCCGCCAGTGGCATAGGCGGGCAGAGATAGCCCTTCGCCGTGGGCGAGTCGTTTCAGCTTTACTGGGATGCCGGGTGCAGTCGCGGGCCCTTCCCCGCCAACCAACCGGGCGGTCATTCCGCTGCCTCAGCCTTAAAAGAGGCTGCAATCCGTTCCGCAATCGCCATTGCGACGGCGCTTTTGGGCATTTCATCAAGGCTTTCGACCCCGTCGCCTTTGACGATATGGACGCGGTTGTCATTGCCGCCCATCACATCACCCGAAACATCGTTTGCCACGATCCAGTCGGCGGCCTTCCGCTTGCGTTTACGCTTGGCATTTTCAAGGACGTTTTCCGTCTCGGCTGCAAATCCGATAACCAGTTCGGGGCGCTCTTTGCCGCCGGCCACATTCGTCAGAATGTCGGGGTTTTCGGTCAACATCAATGCAGGCGGTGCAGAGCCGCGTTTCTTGATCTTTTCGTCGAGATATTCTTTTGGCCGCCAATCAGCGACCGCAGCCACCATCACAGCAACATCGGCGGGAAGAGCGCGCTTCACCGCCTTGTTCATATCGTCCGCGCTTTCGACGTCGATACGGTCAACGCCCGCAGGCGTTTTCAGCGATACGGGCCCTGCGACCAGAGTGACTTTCGCACCCAGCGCAGAAGCCGCCGCAGCGATCGCGAAGCCTTGTTTACCGCTGGATCGGTTGGCGATGTAACGTACCGGGTCGAGCGATTCCCAGGTCGGTCCCGCCGTTACGAGGACGTGCCGTCCCTCAAGCGGGCGATACCCAGCGTCGATGTCAAAGCCGCCTGCGCCAACCACGTCATCTACCACGGTTTCAATCTCGCCCGGCGCGCCACCTGCCGTCACCGGCTCGGGAGCGGATTTGCGATCGTCGACTTCGTGGTTGATCGCGCTGATATCGATTGGCGGCGCTGCGCCAGCCCCGCCTTTCTTCGCAAGCAACGGCCCGCCAAAGTCGGGATTGAATTCCGGTTCTTCCTCTTCAGGAAGCTCCTCTAGCGGTTCTTCGCCTTCGATCTCTTCGCCTTGCTGTTCATCCAGCTCGGCAAATTCGGTTTCGATGTCTTCGTGGCTGCGCTTGGCCGTCGAGCGGGGGATAATCCGCGCAAGCAGCCCGCCAAGGCCGCCGCCGCGTTCTTCCTCTGGCTCCAGCGCTTCGAATTCGATGTTTGCGGGACCCGGGTCTTGCTGATCGTTGGCAGGCGCAGGCGCGGGCGCTGCCTCCTCTACCTCGATATCGAAGTGTGCGGCGATTTCACGCCAGATTGCATGGGGTTCGGGCAATCTGCCATAACCAAATTCGCCGCACGCCATGGGACCTTCGTCGGGATGCAGCACCTCGACGCCGGCCTGTTCAAGCAAGGCGATATTGCGCTGGGTCGAGGCATGTTCCCACATGCGCACATTCATTGCCGGAACCGCCATCACCGGCTTGTCCGTGGCAAGGATCAGGGTGGTCGCCAGGTCATCGGCAATGCCGGCGGCCATTTTGGCCATCAGGTCGGCTGTCGCCGGGCAAACCACGACCAGATCGGCCTCGCGGCTCAACTGGATATGGCCCATCTCCGCCTCGTTCTTGAGGTCGAAGAGATTGGTGTAAACCTGATTTTCACTGAGCGCGGCAAGCGACATGGGCGTGACGAATTGCTGTCCGCCTTTAGTAACAACGCAGGTCACATCGCCGCCGCCTTTACGGATCAACCGGACCAGCTCGCATGATTTGTAAGCCGCGATCCCGCCGCCCACAACCAGCAACACCTTGGGTGAAGCCGTATTCACGATGCCCGTCCCCTCGCGTGAAGGTGGCAGAGGCTCAACCAGCCAGTCATGCTTCGTGTTACTCCTGTACGATGCGATCCGCGCCAACCAGCGCGCGAAGACGAGCCTAGCCGTGCAGGCGCGCGCAGCCAAGTGTCAACGCGCGCCTTGTGTATCCCTTGCGTTGCAATGGTTAATTTTTGTTGAGTCCCGACCTCCCTTACCGGTAGATGGTGTTTGGTTTGGGGGAGAATGATGTGATTTTGGCGCTTAGGGCAGGATTGATACTGGGCGGGCTGCTACTCGTATTCATGGGGATCGGGTTTCTGATTGATCCGGCTGTGTCCGCAGCTGATTTCGGCATCACGGTGGAAGGTGCGCACGGGCTGACATCGGTTCGCGCGGACTTTACCGCTTTCTTCACAGTCGGCGGCGCCTGCTTCATCTGGGGAGCATGGCAGCGGCGCCGTGATCCCCTGATTATCGGTGCGGCGCTGATGCTGGTGACGCTGGTTTCGCGCGTGGTCGCGCTTTTGATCGACGGCAGTTTCGACGGATTTATAACCCCGATGGTGGTTGAGGCACTGCTGGGGATTTTCGGGCTGATCGCTGCGAAAAAACTGCCTGCCGCAAATTAGGCGTCAGCCAATCCAGCCCATGCTGGATGCAGCCCACATCGCGCCTGCACCTGCCAGGATCGCGGCCACATAACCTAGGCGGGATCCGCCTGTGCGCGGCTTTCTGTCGGTCAGCAGTTTGATCTCTGGCAAGGGCGGAGCCTCCGGTGCGCCGCCTTTTGGCGGGAATTGCTCTTCAAGCCTGCGGATCAATCCTGGAAGGCGGAACAGCGTTTCTGTGTCTTCCTTGATCCGGTCGGCAACAGCCGCCTCCGGCCCCAATTCGTCGCGGATCCAGCTGCGCACATAGGGCGCGGCGGTATCCCACATATTGATGTCAGGATTTAGCTGGGTGGCGATCCCTTCGACCATCACCATCGTTTTTTGCAGCAGCAACAGATGCGGCTGGGTCTGCATGTCGAAATCGCGCGTGATCGCGAACAGCCCGTCCAGCATCTGGCCGACGCTCAGCTCTTTCACCGGCTTTCCGCGCATCGGTTCACCCACCGCCCGCAGTGCCGTCGCGAATTCTCCGACCGAATGATAACTGGGCACATATTGCGCCTCGAAGTGAATCTCGGAGACGCGTTTGTAATTGCCCGTGGTCAGGCCGTAGAGGATTTCCGCAAGCCATTGCCGCGCACGCCGGTCAATCCGGCCCATGATACCGAAATCGATGGCCACAATCGTACCGTCGTCTTCGATGAACAGGTTCCCCTGATGCATATCCGCATGGAAGAACCCTGCGCTGATGGCCTGCGTCAGGAATGAAATCACCAGCCGCTCGGAAATCGCGTCGAGATCATGCCCGCGCGCGATCAGTTCATCGCGGTTGCTGATCTTGACCCCGTCGATCCATTCGATGGTCAATACGCGGCCATTGGTCCGGTCCCAGTCGATGGCTGGAATGCGGTATCCGCCAACCCCCGACATCTCCTCAGTCAATTCCGATGCCGAGGCCGCCTCGCGCCGCAAATCGAGTTCGGAATTGGACCAGCGTTTGAAATTTGCAATCGTCAGGCGCGGGCGCAGGCGCGTTGCCTCTCCGCCCATAGCCTCCACATGCGCTGCGGCCCATTCGTAGGTCTGGATATCGCGCGCGAATTTTTCACGAATGCCCGGGCGCAGAACCTTGATCGCGACGGTGCGGCCATCTGTCGTAACAGCCTTGTGCACCTGCGCGATGGAAGCCGCCCCAACCGGGTCGGGATCAACCTCTGCAAACATCGTCTCCAGCGGCCGGTCGAAACTGGCCTCAATCGCTGCCTTGATCTCGGTGAAGGGAACCGGAGGCAGGCTGTCTTGCAGGCTGAGCAGGTTTTCCGCCGCTTCCTCGCCCACAAGATCGGGGCGGGTCGCCAGCGATTGGCCCAGCTTGATCGCGGCAGGACCAATTGCCCGGAATGCGCCGCCATAATCGCGCTCACCCTTTTTCCGTGTGAGGGTCGCCCAGCGCGCCAGTTTTACCAGCCTTCGCACCTGTGCGGGCGCGTTGGGGTCATCTTCGATACCGACAAGAGCGCGGCGCCGTGCAAGCGTTACGCCCCATCGGGCAAGGCGGGTCAGGTGAATGATGGGAGCAGTCATTGCGCGGTTGCCGTGCGGCGCGTCCTCACACTTTCCAGCCGGAATGAATGGCGACCGCACCGCCAAGGATCGATTCCACCCGCGTATTGGTAAAGCCTGCGCTGCGGATCATGCTTTCAAATTCGGGCATGGAAGGGAATTTGCGGATCGATTCGACCAGATAGCGATACGAATCCGCGTCACCTGCAATCGCCTGTCCCATGCGCGGCAGCAGCTTGTCCGAATACACGTCGTAGATTTCCTTGAAACCGGACCATTCCGTGGTCGAAAATTCCATGCAGTAAAACCGCCCGCCCGGACGCAGGACACGGTATGCCTCTGCCAGCGCCCTGTCCTTGAACGTCACATTGCGGATGCCGAACACGATCGTATACGCATCAAAGCTACCTGAGGCGAAGCTCACGTCCTCGGCATTCTGGCAGGTAAATACCAGGCTGCCGGTGTCATCGCCTGCGGGGCGGTCCATCGCCCGCTCTGCCCCGACGTCCAGCATATCCTGATTGATATCCGCCACGGTGATGTCCGCGCCGCGATCCGCCATGCGAAACGCGATGTCGCCCGTGCCGCCCGCCATATCGAGGATCTGTTCGCCAGCCTGCGGTTTCACCCGTTTGACAAAGCGATCTTTCCAGCCGCGATGCATGCCCATCGACATTGCATCGTTCATGATATCGTATTTTCGCGCGACGCTGGTGAAGACCTCGCCAACGCGGCGGGTCTTTTCCTGCGGGGTCACGTTTTCGTATCCGAAACTGACCGTTTCGTCGGATGAGTTGTGCGATGCTTCGTTCATAGGGTCGGCCTTAGATGGAATTGCCCCATCCGCAAAGGGTGTTAGAGGGTTTGCGGCGCACTCTTCGCGTGCAAATGCAATTCTATCCGGCGGATATCCCGATGCCCGAATTACCAGAGGTCGAAACGACAGTGCGCGGCCTCGCCCGCTTTCTGGATGGTGCGCGGATCACGCGGGTCCAGATCAACCGCCCCAACCTGCGCCGTCCGTTCCCACCAGACCTTGTGCAGGTGATGACGGGCGCGGGTGTGACGCATCTTTCGCGCCGGGCGAAATACGGTCTCATCCACCTTGACCGCGGATCGACGATGATTTTCCATCTGGGCATGAGCGGGCGCTGGCGCATCGACCCTGAAGAGGCCGAACCGCATGATCATCTGATACTGGAAACCGCCAGCCACCAGTTTGCGTTATGCGATCCGCGCCGTTTTGGATCGGTCGATCTGCTCGCGTCCGATAGGCTCGACAACTGGCCGCAATTTGCCGCGCTCGGTCCAGAACCGCTTGGCCCCGGCCTGACGCCCGAACACCTCAAATCCGCCTTGAAAGGCAAGACGCAAAGCATCAAGCTGTGTCTGCTCGATCAGCGCATCGTCGCAGGCCTCGGCAATATCTACGTATGCGAGGCTTTGTGGCGGGCGGGCATCCACCCGCGCAAGGCAGGCGGCAAAGTGACAAAGCCCCAGCTCGCCCGGCTGGTCCCTGCGATCAAGGATGTCCTGGAAACCTCGATCAAGGATGGCGGTTCATCCCTGCGCGATTACGCACAGCCAGACGGGGAACTGGGTTATTTCGCCACCCGCTTCGACGTGTACGGGCGCACCGCAGAGCCGTGCAGGCGCGACGACGGGGGGTTGATCAGGCGCATCGCGCAAGGCGGGCGGAGCACCTGGTACTGCGCCAAGTGCCAGAAATAAGCTTGCCAGCCTGCAATACGGGGCGCGGCGCTGGTCAAGAATCCTTGACCGCGACAGCCCTTAGCCCTATGTCGCGCGCTTTCCGGTAGCTCGGGCGAATCCCCAGCACCGATTTTCGATCATTACCGATTTCTAGATATCGGTCGCCCCAAGGCGGCCTTACAAAACGCGAGACAGACAAGATTATGGCCAATTCGCCGCAAGCCCGTAAGCGCATTCGTCGCAACGCAACCCGGACGGAAGTAAACACCGCCCGCGTCAGCCGCATCCGCGGCTTCGTCAAAAAAGTCGAAGCTGCCGTCGAAGCTGGCGACAAGGAAGCAGCCGCAGCTGCTCTCAAGAACGCCCAGCCTGAACTGGCCCGCGGTGTTGCACGCGGCGTGATGCACAAGAACACCGTGGCGCGTAAGATGTCGCGCCTGTCAAAGCGCGTCGCCGCTCTCTGATTCGGTTTTGCTGGCCGCGATTCGCGGTCACGCTGGACACAACATGCCTTAAATTGGCTATCGGGCCGCGCTGTAAAAGCGCGGCCCTTTTTGTTTCTAGGTAATATGGCAGTGGCACTGGGTTGGGATCATTCACGCAACCTACGGATTCCCAACGATTCGCACCCTGAAAACTACACATATTCAATAAAAACAAAGACTTGAACGTGGGTCTGCGGGTTAGCACCGAGTCAACCGGAATATTTCAGTTTTTTGAAAATTCCGTTCTTGCTTCGAAAGCCGATGCGCTCTTTATTCATGGCTCATCCGGGTCGGGACAGCTCGGGTTCTAGATACCAGTGACAGGGGGCCCTTGAAAACCACGGTTTTCGAGTGGGGGATCTTATACCTGTTACAGATTTGAAGTGCACTCCGGATGCGGCTCCGGGAGTGGGAAAAATTTGGGGAACGATAGTGCACAATACCGATAAGGCGCGGACAACGCGCCGGAAAGCAGACGACGATCTCATGGAAGATGCAGAAGCCGTAAATCTGGCCGCAGACTGGTCCGATATCAGTCAGGGTCTCCGTAAGGATCTGGGTCATCAATTGCACAGCCAGTGGATCAAGCCGATCCAGGTTGGCGGCATCGACAAGGCAACCGGCCGGCTCGATCTGTTTCTTCCTACAGAATTCTCCGCCAACTGGGTGAAGGATCGCTTTCATGACCGGCTCCAGCTGGCATGGAAGATTGCCCGCAGCGAAGTGCGCACCGTCAATATTCAGGTGCACCCGGGCCGCCGGCAATTGCCGGAACTGCGACTCGACGATGGACGCCGCCCGGCAAATGATGGCGCCAGCGCAATCGCCGTCGCCGCAGGCACAATCGGTGATGCCGGTTTTACCAGCTCTGTCGGCCTCGACCCCTCGCTCACCTTCGCAGCGTTTGTCACCGGAGAGGCGAATGTGCTGGCCTGCAATGCCGCGCAGCGCATGGCCGCGACCGAGCAGCCCCAGTTCTCGCCGCTCTATCTCAAAGCGGCCACCGGTCAGGGCAAGACGCACCTGCTCCACGCCATCGGCCACGCATTTTTGCAGGCACACCCGCGCGCCCGCATCTTCTACTGCTCGGCTGAGCGGTTCATGGTGGAATTCGTCCAGGCCCTCAAAGCCAACCAGATGATCGAGTTCAAAGCGCGGCTGCGCAGTTTCGACCTGCTGCTGGTTGACGATATCCAGTTCATCATCGGCAAGGCATCGGCTCAGGAAGAGCTGCTTTACACCATCGACGCCCTGCTGGCCGAAGGTAAGCGGCTGGTATTCGCAGCTGACCGCGCCCCGCAGGCTCTCGACGGAGTGGAACCGCGGTTGCTCAGCCGTCTTTCGATGGGTCTGGTCGCCGACATTCAGGCTGCCGATATCGAACTGCGCAAGAAAATCCTTGAATCGAAGCTTTCACGTTTTGCCCCGCTCAATGTGCCGGGTGATGTGCTTGATTTTCTCGCCCGCACGATCACCCGCAACATTCGCGAACTGGTCGGCGGCCTCAACAAACTGATCGCCTACGCGCAGCTGACGGGTCAGGAGGTTTCGCTCAATCTAGCCGAGGAACAGCTGACCGATATCCTGTCGGCCAATCGCCGCCGGATCACGATTGACGAGATTCAGCGCACGGTCTGCCAGTTCTACCGGATCGACCGCAGCGAAATGTCGTCAAAGCGGCGCGCGCGCGCCGTGGTTCGTCCGCGGCAGGTTGCAATGTATCTGTCGAAGGTGCTGACGCCGCGTTCCTATCCAGAGATTGGCCGCAAGTTCGGTGGGCGCGACCATTCCACGGTTATCCACGCTGTCCGCCTGATCGAAGATCTGCGCCAGCGCGACGCCGATATGGACGGGGACGTCCGCAGCCTGCTGCGCCAGCTCGAAAGCTAAATCGCCTTCCGCGCCCGATATGCGGGTCCACACATCGCCAACAGTTTGTCGACAGTCCTATACACAGGGCTGTCGACAGCCTGTGCACATGCAGTAAACAGCTTTTCACATGAGTGGTCCCCAGCCTTTTAATGCGCAATCCGATTTGCCGGAAAGCATGACTGCCGCCGCAATGCGGGGCATTCGCGGCCGGTGTCCGCGCTGTGACAAGGCATCGCTGTTTCGCAAATGGCTAAAGCCGGTGGATCGCTGCGCCGCGTGCGATCAGGACTGGTCGCTTCAGCAAGCCGATGACTTTCCGGCCTATATCGGCATCTTCGTGGTCGGCCATCTCCTCGCCCCGGTTGTCATCACGATGATCGGGACTTTCGCAATGTCGGCATGGCTAACCCTCGCCATCCTGCTGCCGATCGCCATCGCAATGCTGATCGCGATGCTTCAGCCCACAAAAGGCGCGGTGATTGCGTTTCTGTGGTGGCGCGGGATTGGCGCGTTTTCGCAGGAGCGCCGCGCCGCCCGTGAAGTCGAACCGGAAAAGCGCGATTTATGAGCCTGTCTCCCGCTCGCCTCGATCGTTTCGCCCGTCACATCGTCCTGCCGGAAATCGGCGGAGCAGGCCAGGTTGCGCTGGCGGGCGCTCATCTTGCGATCATCGGTCTGGGCGGAATCGGATCGCCGGTCCTGCAATACCTCGCCGCGAGCGGGATTGGCCGCTTCACTTTGATCGATGACGACACCGTCGATGTCAGCAACCTGCAAAGGCAGACGATTTTTACCCAGCGCGATGTTGGTCACGGCAAAGCGACAAGTGCGCGGCGCTGGCTGGCAAATTTCGATGATGCGCTGGAGGTGTCGATTTCCGATACGCGCATCACACCGCAAAATGCAGGCGAGCTGATTTCAGGCGCCGATCTGGTGCTGGACGGCACCGACAATTTTGCGACCCGCCTTGCCGTCTCCGATGCCTGCGTTGCCGAACGCACCGCGTTGCTCTCTGCCGCTGTAGGCCGGTTTCAGGGTCAGGTGGGTGCGTTTGCAGGGCATTTGGCCGATCAGCCGTGCTACCGCTGTTTCGTGGGTGACGCCTTCGACGCAGAAGACTGCGACACCTGCGCCGAGGACGGAATGCTGGGCGCGATGGCGGGCTGGATCGGAAGTTTTGCCGCGATGCAAGCGGTGCGCGTCCTGCTTCACGGGGTCAGCAGTTTCGGTGACCCTCAATATGGCAAGCTGCACATCCTGGACGGAACGAAACCCGGTCTAAAAACGCTTAACCTTTCAAAAGACCGTGCTTGCAAAGGATGCAGCTGACGCGATGAGCGACAAATCAAGCTCCAACGAATTGGCAGAAGAACGCACCGATCTTGCCGAAGACCGGACGGATTGGGCCGAGGATCGCACGGTCATGGCGAACGAGCGGACCTTTGCTGGCTGGATGCGGACCGGACTTGCCGCGGTTGGTATCGGCCTCGGTTTCAACGCGCTGTTCAACTCAATGGAGCCGGCCTGGGTACCCCGTCTGATCGCCACCGGCTTCATCTGCATCGGCGTTTTCATTTTCTGGAGCGCGCAGAAAAATGGCTGCGAAGTCCATGACCGGCTGCACGCGCACCATGCCGAACCCATCAAAAGCACCAATCTGAAATTGGTCGCTGGTTTCATGGCGCTCGGCAGCGTCGCTCTGGCCGTCGCCATTTGGGTCATGCGTTTTCCGGAAGCCTGAACGCGCTCAGGCGCGGGCTAGCACCTCATCGACCCATTGCGGGACCAACGATCCTGCCGGTCCATGCCGTGCCTCCCGGAAAAAAGGCGTCCCGTCGCTTGCATCCAGATTTAGCTCCAGCGTGTCCGCTCCTGTCCGCTGCACCTCTTGGACAAAGCCTGCCGCCGGATACACCGCCCCGCTCGTGCCGATGCTGACGAACAGATCGGCCTGCGACAGCGCCGCGTAAATCCGCTCCATCTGATACGGCATCTCGCCAAACCACACGACATCGGGGCGCAAGCTAGGCGCCTGACAGATCGGGCATTGCGGCCTGTCCGACATCGGAGCATCCCACGCGCTGCGCATTTCGCACGCGGCGCAAAGCGCGCTTTTCAATTCGCCGTGCATGTGCAGGACCCGCCGCGATCCGCCCCGCTCATGCAGATCATCGACGTTCTGTGTGACCAGCAGTAAATCTCCTGCAAACTCGCGCTCCAAACGAGCCAAGGCGCGGTGGGCGTCATTCGGTTCAACCGATGCCAGCGCCTCCCGCCGTGCATCGTAAAAGCCAAGCACAAGATCAGGATTGCGAGCGAACCCTTCGGGCGTCGCGACATCCTCGACCCGGTGCTGTTCCCACAATCCGCCCGCGGATCGGAATGTGTCGATGCCGCTTTCTGCCGAAATTCCGGCCCCTGTAAGGATGACGATGCGCTTGATCTCTGCCATGCTGTTCATGAACACGGCAAGGGCTTGAAGATCAATGATACAATTTGGCGTAATCGGACATAAGGGCCGCATGGGATGCGCAATCATCGATGCGATTGGCGAGGCTGGCCATGAATTTCGCGTCGGTGTCGATCTTGGCGGCGACCCTGCGCCAATTTTGAACCAGTGCGATGTCGTGGTTGATTTTTCTTCTCCCGATGCGCTCGGCTCCAATCTTCGCGCGGCTCGTTCTGCCGGCATTCCGATCCTGATCGGGACCACCGGCCTTGAAGAGGAGCATTTCGTCCTGCTTGCCGAAGCTTCGAAGGAAATACCCGTCTTGCAGACCGGCAACACGTCGCTGGGAGTGACTCTGCTCGCGCATCTGGTGAAGGAGGCCGCTGCGAAACTGGGTCCGGACTGGGATATCGAAGTGCTCGAAATGCACCACCGCATGAAAGTCGATGCTCCGTCAGGAACCGCAAAACTGCTGGGAGAGGCGGCTGCCAGCGCGCGCGGCGTTGATCTGGCGGACGCGATGGATAGCGGCCGTCACGGGCAGACTGGGGAGCGGCGCGAAGGCGACATTGGCTTTGCAACCCTGCGCGGCGGCACAGTCGCGGGCGAACACAGCGTCATTTTTGCAGGAAAAGAAGAGCGGATCACGCTGTCGCATTCAGCAGAAAACCGCATGATCTTTGCACGCGGCGCGGTGCGCGGGGCCGAATGGCTTACAGGCAAACCAGCCGGGCGATACGCGATGGAAGACGTGCTAAGCCTCGCATGACCAAAGACCAGATTTTCGAGTTTTTCCGCCGCCTTGCGGAGGATAATCCTGAGCCTGAAACCGAGCTGGAATATGGCAATGCCTACCAGCTAGTCGTCGCGGTCGCTTTGTCGGCGCAGGCCACCGATGTCGGTGTGAACAAGGCGACCCGGCCGCTGTTTGCAAAGGTGGAAACGCCGCAGCAAATGCTCGATCTGGGGCTGGAAGGGCTGATCGGGCACATCAAGACAATCGGCCTGTTCAACTCAAAGGCAAAGAACGTCATCGCGCTCTCGCAATTGCTGATCGACGATTATGGCGGAGAGGTTCCTGACACGCGCGATGATCTCGTGCGGCTACCCGGCGTCGGGCGCAAAACAGCGAATGTGGTGCTCAATTGCTGGTTCAAACAAGAGACGTTTGCAGTCGACACCCACATCCTGCGCGTCGGCAACCGCACGGGTTTAGCCAAAGGCAAAACGCCCGAAGCGGTTGAGGCAAAACTGGAAAAGCGCGTGCCACAGCCGTTTCGCCTACACGCCCATCACTGGCTGATCCTTCATGGCCGCTATGTTTGCAAAGCCCGCACGCCGGAATGCTGGCGCTGCGATCTGGCGGACCTGTGCAGCTTCAGGAAAAAGGTGACGGAAAAGCCTAAGGGGCGTTAATGGCGCGCGGCGCAGGCCGGCAAATTCATGGCAGTCTAGAGTGACGCTGGTTGCGTCCTCAGAAATACAAACGCGAAGAAAATCATAAACAGAAAATCGTTAGCGCCATAAATGGTATAAAAAATACCGGCGAGAAGGTCCTGATCGTAGACCTGGCTCAAGGACTCGGTGGTGATGAAAGAGAGCCACGCGATCACGTAGGCTAGCTTCTCAATCACGAAAACAGCAATCAGCCAGCGTACCTGCGCATAACTTTTGTAGACCGCAATATAGCCAAGCCCCCATAAAAGGATCGACACCAAGCCAAATAAGCCCATGACATTTGGCTGAGCGTTCATCATCACTTCGTTAGTGAGCGCTTTGGAGCACACCAAAACGCCAAGGATGTTGCTGAGGCCAGCGAGGATGAAACCGTTCTGAATTAATTTGTTTCTCACCGCGCCTGCGCTCTCAAACATCATCGGCCGAGATCATCTCGGCCCTGTCGATTTCGCCCGTCATCGCCGCGACCGTAGTCGCAACAGCCGCGTCGCCTGAAACGTTGGTGGTGGTGCGCATCATATCCATGATCCGGTCAACGCCCGCCACGAAGGCAATCGTTTCCAGCGGCACTCCGACCGCGCCGAATACCAGCGCCATCATGATAAGGCCCGCGCCCGGAATACCCGCAGCGCCCACCGCTCCCAGCGTGCCTAGGATCGAGATCAGGAAATAATCGCCCCAGCTCAGGTCTACGCCGAAAATTTGCGCGCCAAACAGTGTCGCGAGGCCAAGATACATGGCCGTGCCATTCATATTGATCGTCGCGCCCAGGCTGATGACGAAACTCGCCACAGAGTTGGACACACCCAGATTGCGCTGTGCACAGCGCAGCGTCACAGGCAGGGTCGCGTTGGAGCTGGCCGTGGAATAACTCACCGCGATTGCATCGATGATCCCGCGAAAGAAATCGATCACCGGCAGCTTCGCAATGAATTTTATCATCCCGCCATAGATCAGCGCGATGATCAGCAGGCATCCGAGGTAATTGAGGAACACCAGCTTGCCGAGCGCGGCGAGCGCATCCAGCCCCAGCGTGCCGGCGACCCATGCCATCAGCGCAAACACTCCGAACGGGGTCAGCTCCATCACAACCATCGTGACTTTCTGCATCACGACCGAACCGGAATCGAAGATTTTGAGGACAGGCTCGCCCTCCTCTTTCGCCATCAGGATGCCGATCCCGATCAGCAGCGAAAACACGATCAGGGGGAGGACGTTTACGTCGGCCATCACCTGAACCGGGCTTTGCGGGATCATACCCAGGATCATGTCGTTGAACGTCGTTTCATTCGGCTCCGGCACGGCGCCCATCTCGATTGCGCTTGTATCGACCCCGGCACCCGGTTGCAGCAGCGTGCCAAGGCCAAGGCCCAGCCAGACGGCAATCTGTCCGCTGACCACAAACAGCAGTAATGCGCGCCCGCCAACAGCGCCCAGCTTCCGGATATCGCCAATACTCGCAACGCCCGCGACAAGGCTGAAAAAGATGAGCGGCACGACCAGCATTTTGATAAAGCCGATGAACACATCGCCGATAATCTTGATGCTTTCCGCCTCTGGCCCCCAGAAATACCCGGCGATCACGCCAAGGATCAGCGCACCGATCACCCGCTGCCATAGCGGAATTGCAAACCAGGTTTTCATGTGCGTCAAATCCCTTTCGGCGGTGTTATTTGCCGAGCGCCAATGCGCCGAGCGCGGCCCGTGTGTAAATCCTGGCTAGCGTATCGAGGTCGGCGATGGCCACCGCCTCGTCACGCTTATGCATGGTCGCGTTGCAAAGACCGAATTCGATCACCGGGCAGACGATGCGTAAGAAACGCGCGTCCGATGTGCCGCCGGTGGTCGAAGCCTCTGGCTGGGTGCCCGTTTCCGCTTCGATGGCATTCGCCAGCATTTCGGAAAACGGCCCCGGCGCGGTGAGGAAAGGTTCGCCAGATATAACCGGCCGCGCAGTGCCGCCGTATTTTTCGGCGATGGCGATGACTTTTTCCGAGAGGCTGGCGCCCGAATGCGTATCGTTAAAACGGATCGAAATGCGCGCTGTCGCCTTGGCCGGGATGACATTATGCGCCTTGTTCGCGACGTTGAATTCGGTGATTTCCAGATTGCTCGGCTGGAACCAGTCGGTGCCTTCATCCAGCGAAAGCGCGTCCAGTTCCGCCAGCATCGCGACCATTTTCGGCATCGGATTGTCGGCCAGGTGCGGATAGGCGACGTGGCCCTGTGTGCCGTCAACTTCCAGCCAGATATTGACCGAACCGCGCCGCCCGATTTTCATCATGTCGCCCAGCCGATTGACGCTGGTCGGTTCGCCGACAAGGCACAGATCGGGCCGGATGCCTTCTGCTTCCATGTAATCGATAAGGGCGCGCGTGCCGTGCAGGGCCGGCCCTTCCTCGTCGCCGGTGATGATGAAGCTGATCGTGCCGGCGTCGCGGGGCACGTCCGCAACGGCCGCCACCATGGAGGCGATGGATCCCTTCATATCGACCGCACCGCGGCCATACAGCAGGTCGCCGCGCTCTTCCGGTTCAAACGGCGCGCTGCTCCAGCCTTGCCCCGGCGGGACGACGTCTAGGTGCCCGGCAAATGCAAAATGGCTCGACCCTTCCGGCCCCCGGCGGATGGCAAACAGGTTCTCCACCGTCTCTTGTTCAGTACCCGCCTCCCCGCTGCCGCGCTGGAACCGGTGCACATCAAAGCCAAGCGGTTTCAGCAGCGCCTCCATCACTTCAAAAACCGCTCCGGTGGCCGGAGTGACGCTGGGCGCGGAAATCAGTGCTTTGGCGTAATCGAGTGCAGTTGGCATATCTGACGGGGTAGCAGGCTCGCTCAGCGGCGCAAGGCGGGCGTTACCGCTGTTCTTCTTGCGGCAGCGGGCCGGGCGCAAATGCGCTTTCCAGCAGTTCGGCAATCCTGATCCCGGCCTGCTGAACACGCTGGCGGGCGATCGGGACACCGCGCACGATATCCTCTTGGCTCAGCGCCGTTTTGTCAGGCAAATCGGCGCCGCACACGTCATCGGTATCGAAGGCTGTCGGATAGACAAAACTGCGGCTGATCGACCAGCTTTCCTCGCCCCAATCCGCAGCGTTTCCGCCGCCTAGCTCTGCGCGCTCCTCTGCTGAGTAACGCCTTACGATCGGTCTATCACCGGTCGTAATGGCGCGCTCTGCCAACGGGCCGTCCCAGATCCGGTGCAAATTAAGGCCGGGCACGATGCCGTAATCAGTCTCACGGTCATTGCCGCCGCGATCACCCCGGTCGCCCGAATGCAGCGGCATATGCACATCGCCGGCGAAGTGGACGAGGAATGCCAGCGCTTCCAACCGAAGCTGATCGGGCAGGCTTTCATCGGCGAGGATGCGGTGGTTGCGTTCGATTTGCCCGGTGACACAGTTGCCGCCCGAACAATTGCTCCGGGCGTTATACACCTCGCAGATCGGCGCTGTCCGGTAATGCCATGCAGCGGTGTAGCCCCACCGCCAGCGTGTCCGGCGCACGCAATCGGGCCACACGCTCGCATCTTGCAAGGTCGCAAGATCGCATTCGGGGGTGCCGAGCAGGTCTTCCGATCGCATCAACGCGCGGATTTTGGCACGCGTTTCGGGCGACACATTCGCCTCTGCAATCTCGGCGGTTTTCTGGTGGGCGTAAAATCCCCAAGCCTGTAGCGGGGCCGGCAGCGCAGCGAGCAGCGCAGCAAACGCGCCCAGGATTATTGAGAGCCGACGCTCTCGTATTGTTCGATGACCCATTGTTCGTCCTCTGCCGCAGCAATCCATTCCTGTGTCCAGGCATGATCCCACATTGCTTCCATATAGCTTTGTGCGAATCCGGGCACACCAATGCCGTACGTCATAAAGCGCGAGACGACCGGCGCGAAGAAAATATCGGCCGCACCGTATGTGCCGAACAGAAACGGTCCGGCCGTGCCATGACGCGCGCGTGCCTCTGCCCATAATTGCAGGATGCGCACGATGTCTGCGCGGGTTTGGTCCGATACGTCCTGCAACTGCGCGCGGCGCCGCACGTTCATAGGCAGTTCGTCACGAAGCGAGGCGTAGGATGAATGCATTTCAGCGACCATCGCGCGCGCCATGCCGCGCGGCGCGTCATCTTTCGGCCAGAACCGGTCACGCCCGACCTTGTCAGAAAGATATTCCATGATGGCAAGGCTGTCCCAGATGACATTTTCCCCGTCCCACAGGATCGGAACCTTCCCGCTGGAGGGCTGCATGTCGCCCATTTCCTGCTTGGTCTGGTCCCAGTGCTCGCCCAGGATCGGGACAATTATCTCCTCGAAATGCAGTCCCGATTGCTTGGCAGCGAGCCAGCCGCGCATCGACCAGCTCGAATAATTCTTGTTGCCGATAATCAGCTTCATATGCCGCCTGCTCCACCTTGCTGGCTGTTGCCTCGCCCGCTGCCCTAGATATTCAGTGTTTCGCTGTCGAGCCTGAACGGGTTACGGCGTGCAGAGAGTAATGACGGAGTGCCCGAGATGAAACTGCCACCTTTCCACCTTGCCTTTCCGGTCGATGATCTTGCTGCGGCGCGCGCATTCTATGGCGGGATGCTGGGGTGCAGCGAAGGCCGCTCATCCGATGAATGGATCGACTTTGATTTTCACGGGCACCAGATCGTCGCGCATCTTGCTCCTGAACGGTCAGGCGATGCCGCCAGCAATCATGTTGACGGCCACGGAGTTCCAGTCCCGCATTTCGGCCTCGTGTTGGACATGGACGACTGGAACGCTCTTGCCGAAAAGCTGAAATCGGCGGGCACCGAATTCATAATTGAGCCGACAGTCCGGTTCCGGGACCGTCCCGGAGAGCAGGCCACCATGTTTCTGCGCGATCCGGCGGGCAATGCGCTGGAGTTCAAAGCGTTCGCCGATATCGGGCAATTGTTCGAAGCATGAAAATCGCGGCTTCGTTGCGGCGGTCTAACCTAGCGCGTCTTGCCCCAAAGCGTCCTGGACAAGAGCGGCTCTCAGCGCGTCGATGCCCATGCCTTTTTCCGCGCTGGTCAGGTGCAGTTCGGGGTAAGCGGCAACGTGTTTCTTTGCCTCTTCGGCGACCTGATTTGCGACCTTGTCCAGATGGCTCGCCTTGATCTTGTCCGTCTTTGTCAGCACGATCCGATAACCGACCGCGGCTTCGTCAAGCATTTTCATCATCTCGCGATCGACGTCTTTCAGCCCATGCCGGCTATCAACCAGCACAAGGTTACGCGCCAGAACGGGGCGACCGCGCAGATAGCTGCGCACCAGTTTCTTCCATTTATCGACGACTGATACCGGCGCCTTGGCAAATCCGTATCCGGGCATATCAACCAGACGAAACTGCAACGGATCGCCCACTTCGAAAAAGTTCAGCTCTTGCGTGCGGCCCGGCGTTACCGATGCACGCGCAATCGATTTACGCCCGGTCAGCGCGTTCAGCAGCGAGCTTTTGCCAACATTGCTTCGCCCGCAAAAAGCGATTTCGGGCACGGTCGGATCAGGCAGAAATTTCAGCTGCGGTGCCGACAGCAGAAATTCGACATGGCCGGAGAACAGCTTGGCCGCGCGTTTCTCACGCCGCTGCTGATCGCGCTCCTCTATTTCAGCCGGGGAAAGTTCGGGCGTCGTCACGCCTTGCCCTTTGCTTTGTCCTCGGCTGCCTTTTTGGCGGCCATGTCGGCTTTATCTTTCTTCGCCTGAGCCTTTAGCCCCGGATGCTTCGAATAGAGATAGCTTTGCTGAGCAAGGGTGAGAATGTTGGAAGTTACCCAGTAGATTAGCAATCCGGCCGCGAACGGCGCCATGACAAACATCAGGATCCATGGCATGAAGTTGAAAATCTGCTGCTGCATCGGGTCCATAGCCGACGGGTTCAGCTTGAACGTGAGCCACATCGTAATCCCCAGCAGCACCGCGAGCACACCGATGCCGAGGAAACCGGGAACCTCGAACGGCAGCAGGCCAAACATGTTCAGGATCGTCGCCGGATCGGGAGCGGACAGGTCGCGGATATAGAGGAACGGTTCATGCCGCATCTCGATGGCGAGCATCAGAACCTTGTACAGCGCGAAGAAAATCGGGATCTGGATGATCATCGGAAGACAGCCGGCCAGCGGATTGACCTTCTCTTCCTTGTACAGCTTCATGATCTCTTGCTGCTGCTGCTGTTTATCGTCTTTATAGCGTTCCTGCAGCGCCTTCATCTTGGGCTGGATCGCTTTCATCGACGCCATTGAGGCAAAGCCTTTTTGCGCGATCGGGAACATCAGAGCGCGCACGATGACAGTCAGCAGGATGATCGCGACGCCGAAATTACCGACAAGACCGTTGAGCGTGCGCAGCAGCCACAGGAATGGCTTTTCGATGATCTCGAACCAGCCCCACGAAATGGCTTTTCCGAACAGCGTGATGCCGGTGTCTTCATACGCGTCCAGAACGGTGCTTTCCTTGGCTCCTGCAAACAGCATCGTCGATTGGGTCAGCGTGCCGCCTGCGGGCAGTGTCTGCGCGTCGTAGATCAGGTCCGCCCGGAACAGATCATTGCCAAGTGACCGGAACTCAGCCGTGTCCGCCGCGCCGTCTCCCGGCACGAGCGCGGTGAGCCAATACTGATCGGTAAAGCCCAGCCATTCGAGGCTGCCTGCCGGAGTGTCGCGGCCGATTTCGGCCAGTTCTTCGTAATTGTTCGGATCGTATAGCGTGTCATCAAAAACACCCAGCGGACCGGAGTGAATGATGAACTGGTCCGGCGATGCATTCAGGCTAGTCCGTTTGATGAGCGCAAACGGCTGGACAATCGCGGCATTGCCGCTGCTGTTTTCGGCCACTTGCTCAGCCGTGATCATGTACTGATCGTCAATCGCGAGACGGATCGAATAGGTGATGCCGTTATCGCCTTCACGAGAGAGCGTCACGGGGGTTTGCGGGGTCAGGCGCTCGCCATCGGCTTCCCAAAGCGCGCTTGACGGCATTCGCTGTCCGCCAACCACGAAACCGAACTCGGCAAAGTACTGGTCGTCGGTGCGGTCTGGCGCGAACAGGCGAACTGGTCCGCTGTCCTTGTTGACGGACTGGCGGTAATCCTTAAGCACGATGTCGTCGATCCGCGCACCGATCAGATTGATCGAACCGGCTAGCCTGGGCGTGTCGATGACGACGCGGGTCGGGCTGGCGAGCGCATCCGACAGGTCGATGGGACCACTCGGCATCTGGGCACCTTCGGGCAGGTCGGCAGCAACGGTGGCTGTGCCCGGCACGCCGCCCGCACTTGCCTGCGCCGCAGGATCGACCTGCTGCGTGGGCGCCGTGACCGAAGCCTCCGGATAAAAAGTCCGCATAGCGAAATCCCAGCCAAGGATAAGGAGGCCGGAAAGCGCGACAGCGAGCAGGAGATTGCGCTGGTTGTCCAAGATAAGATCCCGTTTAGTCGTCTAGTGGTGTGTTATATAGATACTACAGTAGAGATTGCCACTTCCCGCCCCTTACGGCACCGGGTCGTGGCCATGCCCTCCCCATGGATGGCAGCGCCCTAGCCGTTTTATAGCCAGCCATCCACCCTTGAGAGCGCCATATTTGCGCAAGGCCTGGATCGCATATTCGCTGCAAGACGGAGAGAAACGGCACGATGGCGGCAGGATCAGCGACGGGCCAAGCTGCCATGCCCGCGCTATTGCGATGAAGACGTATTTCATCGGCCCGCGTTCCGCTTGTTTCCCCGGCGCGGGCGGCGGCCCCGGCTGGGATCGGTTTTGCCTTCCCGTGCGCGCGTCAGAACGATGTCTAGCTCATCTGCCATCGTTTCAAAATCCCGCTCGACACCGCCAGCGCGGCCGATCAGCACATGATCGTGATCGGGAAGCCCTTTTTGCGGAAGCGCGTCTCGCAAAAGCTCGCGAAAACGGCGTTTCATGCGATTTCGCACTACCGCATTGCCGATCTTCTTTGTCACCGTGATGCCATACCGGATCCCCGCACCGCCATTGGGCCGCGTCAACAGGACGAAACCAGCACGGGCATTGCGCAGCCCTTTATTGGCAGCGATGAAGTCAGCGCGTTTGGTAAGGACCGAAATCATGAATGGCCCTCATACGCGAAACGGGCCCCCAAAGGGACCCGTAAGGCCGGTCGGCCATTCGAAGCGGCATGGTGCTCACCATGGTGATCGCACCACCGGACCGCCCGCTCATTCATGCACGCAGTATTGCGTGCACACGAATTATGCAGAAAGGCTTTTACGGCCACGCTTGCGGCGGGCACGGATGACCTTGCGGCCACCAGGGGTCGCTTTGCGTGCGAAAAATCCGTGCCGGCGGGCACGAACGAGATTGCTGGGCTGAAAAGTCCGCTTCATATCGTCCTCGATAAACTGGTTTGGTCAACTGCGCCGCATATAGATATGCGATTGCAGCCTACCAATAAAAAATGGGCCACCGAAAAGGGCGGCCGGGCAGGGGCGCGCAACTATGGGATAGAATGGTGCGAGTCAAGATGCATCGCGCAAAACAAGTGGTGCATGCTGAAACGTTTTCAGGGCGGTATCGCTCAGCATGGCAAGGGGAAATGCGGGTTTATGGGGTGCGCTCACATTTGACCACGCGGTAAGCGGGACGACCGCGGCAAGAGACATCGGCTTCGCATTATCCAGAAAATCCAGTTTTGCGAATCGCTTCACCCGCGCGGCCGGCCGCGAGGGCACAACCCACGGGGCCATATCATCAGCGCGCAGCCACAGCGCGCCTGCGTGCGGCACAGAATTGGTCATCGCGTAAAATTCACGGGCGCGCTGCTGCGACATGCCCATTTCGACATAGTAATCGAGGTAGAGGCGATTTTCCGGCGCGTCGGGCGCAAAATCTTCCGGCTCTCGCCCGCGCTCGTCGATCCATGAATGCACCGCAAATTGCGCGCCCGGCTCCATCGTTTGCGTTTTTCCGGCGAGGAACAGTTCCACCGCGCCAGAACGGACCGATCCCCTGTTGGGCACGTGCGTCCGCAATCCAGCGGCGCGGATTGCGCGGCCAATCGCGAGATTGGCGATATCGTTGCTAGTCCCGGGAGCTTCGATCAGTTCAAGCACTTCCAATTCGGGAAAGTCACGCATCATCGCGGCGAAAAATGCGGGCGACCGGCCGCCGGTCGACCCGACAAGCTGCGCGCGCGCTTCATCGACAACCGTGAAAGGTCCGTACCGGGCAATTGCCGATGGATCAGGCGGACGCGCATGAACCGGCTGCGTGTTCGTTGAAGAGGCGACCACGCGGCCGCCATATATGCGGGTGGTGATGGTCGTTACACTGGTTAGGCCGTGCGCGCCGCTGCCCGTGTTTGCGCCCATCTGCGAAATTGTATCTGCAGCTGTATCCTCGACGCGGACCCAGCGGCGCGTGGCCGGGTCCCACTCCTCGACCCATGTCTCGGTCGAAACGATCCGCGCGCCCGAATGCACCTGCGCGGCAACGCTTGCAGGGGCAAGCAACAGTTGGAGCACAACAAACAGAGCGGCGAGGTTTTTCACCCTCTGGCAAATATGCCCCGGGCACTTGAGAATTCGCCAAGATTTATCCTTGCAGTTTCCTTTAGAAATTACGCCTAATCGCTCGACAAGGGCTGCTTAACGCTTCAATATCTGTGACTTAGAAGCGGGGATTGGCGGGGAACACCCTTGGTAGCGTTGGTAAAAACTGTGGCCTATCTGGGCCTCGATGCGCGGCGCGTAGAGGTGCAATGTCAGGTCGCATCAGGGCTGCCGCGGTTCTCGATCGTGGGCCTGCCCGATAAAGCGGTGAGCGAAAGCCGCGAACGGGTGCAGGCGGCGCTTTCCGCAATGGGATTGGCGCTGCCGCCCAAACGGATCACAATCAACCTGTCGCCTGCCGACCTGCCCAAGGACGGATCGCATTACGACCTGCCCATCGCGCTTGCCCTGCTCGCCGCAATGGGGGTGACCGATGCTGAGCAGCTGGAAGACTGGATCGCAGTCGGGGAGCTGGCGCTGGATGGCCGCATTGTCGCCAGCCCCGGCGTGCTGATCGCGGCGCTTCATGCGAGCGAGGCGGATGCCGGACTGATATGTCCTGCCGGTCAGGGATCGGAGGCAAAATGGGCGAGCGGCGTGCCGGTGCTTGCCCCGCGCAGCCTTTCCGATCTGCTCGCGCATCTGAAAGGCTCAAAGCTGTTGGACGAGCCTGCACGCGGCGACGTTGCCGAACCGCCAGCCGTCACGGACCTCAAACAGGTGAAAGGTCAGGAAACCGCCAAACGCGCATTGGAAATCGCCGCCGCCGGAGGGCACAATTTGCTGATGGTCGGGCCTCCGGGATCGGGCAAGAGCCTGATGGCGAGCTGCCTGCCCGGCATCCTCCCGCCGCTCGATCCGACCGAGGCGCTGGAGGTGTCGATGGTGCAATCGGTCGCCGGAATGCTGGATGCGGGCCGGATCAGCCGCGCGCGTCCATTCAGGGCGCCGCATCATTCCGCGAGCATGGCCGCGATGACGGGCGGCGGACTGAAAGTGCGCCCCGGCGAAGTCAGCCTCGCGCATCTTGGGGTGCTGTTTCTGGATGAGCTGCCCGAATTCCAACGGTCGGTGCTCGATTCGCTGCGTCAGCCGCTGGAAACCGGCAAAGTCGATGTGGCGCGGGCGAACGCGCATGTCAGTTTTCCGGCGAATGTACAGTTGATCGCGGCGATGAATCCGTGCCGCTGCGGCCATGCGGGGGAGCCAGGCCACACCTGCGCGCGCGGGCCGCGCTGTGCGGGCGAATATCAGGCGAGGCTTTCCGGCCCACTGCTCGACCGCATCGACCTGCATGTCGAAGTTGCCGCCGTCAGCGCGATGGACCTGGCCCTGCCGCCCCCGGCAGAAGGAAGCGCGGATGTCGCCCGCCGCGTGGCCGCCGCTCGCGCGCTGCAGTCGCAGCGCGGCGTGAGGTCCAACGCCGAACTGGACGGAGAAAAATTGGAGCAATTCGCCGCCCCGGACGATGCTGGCAAGCATCTGCTGATGCAGGCTGCCGAGAAATTGCGGCTCTCCGCGCGCAGCTATACCCGCATGTTACGGGTCGCCCGGACCATCGCCGATCTGGCAGGATCTGACGAAGTGGGCCGCGTGCATATTGCAGAGGCGCTGTCTTACAGGCAGACGGTGGGAACGCGGTAATTGCGGAGCTGAATTTTTTTGCAGCCCACAATTGGATCGCAATCGTGCTGCACCGGAAATTTCATGTTCAGAGCCGCCCCAATCCCGCCCGATGAGGCTCGCCGCGAGCAGGGGCGTTTGCAACGGGTGTTGCAGAAATTTCGCTCAGAAAATTCCCGCACCCGCGCGGTCAGCATGGGCATCGCGCTCTTGCTGGAGGCGGTTATTATCGGGCTGCTTTTCCTGATCGGTTTGAGCACGCGGGAAGAAACCGACATGGCCGAAAGCGTGGCCGTATTTCAGGCGTCGGACTTTACCGATAATTCGCCAGAGCCGCAGAGCGCGCCTGAGGAAAGCGCCGAACCCGTAAGCCAGCCGGTGATCCAGCCCGCCGAGCAGGAGCCGGCGCCACGGCCCGAAGTGCCCAGCGAACCTGCCCTGCCTGCGCCCCGGCCTCTGACCAATATCCCGGTGCCCGCCCCTTCGATTGCACCGCCAGCCGAGCCCCAGCCACCTGCCGATCCTCCTCCAATGCAGGGCCCGCCGCGCAATTACGGGCCAGTCGATACCGGCCCGCAGGGCGGCTATGAAAGCCAGCGTGTCGGCACAGCGTCCAATGGACAGCCGCTTTACGCAGCGCAATGGTATCGGGAGCCGACCGATCAGGAACTTGCCGGATACCTTTCGACGGCCAGCGGGCCGGGCTCTGCATTGATCGCGTGCCGGACTGTCCCGAATTACTATGTCGAGGATTGCGAGCTTGTCGGGGAAAGCCCGCAGGGGTCGCAAATCGGCCGTGCGGTTCTGGCGGCGGCTTGGCAATTTCGGGTCAGGCCCGCCCGCATCGGTGGACGATCGCAAGTCGGATCATGGGTGCGGATCAGGATCGATTATATTCGCAGGCCAGCACGGCGATAAGCGTTCAGGCGCTCGCAAATTCGCGGATCACATTGCAGAATTCTGCCCCGTAGGTGTCCAGTTTTTTCGCGCCGATCCCCTGGATTGATCCCATCGCGCCCAGCGTCTCAGGCTTTTCATTCGCCATCGCGCGCAGCACGCTGTCATGGAAGATGATATAGGCGGGGATGCCGTTGGCGCTGGCCAGTTCCTTGCGCTTTTCGCGCAGCGCATCGAACAGCGGGTCGCCCACCGGATTCGCCTCCTGCCCACCACGCCCTGCGCGCTGACGCCGCGCCTTTTTCGGCGGCTCTCCGATCATCACGGCCCGTTCGCCGCGAAGCACTGGCAGCGCGCCCTCACCAAGCGCGAGACCGCCGTGATCGGTGGTGACCAGCATTTCGTGCGCCATCAGGTGCCGCATCACCGGCCTTAATAAAGGGGCGTCCTGATCATCAAGGATGCCGAAAACGGATAATTTGTCATGTCCCCGCTGGGTCACGCGGTCATCATCGCGTCCCAGCAGCACCTTTTCGATATGACCGATGCCGTAGCTTTGGCCGGTGCGGTACACTGCGCTGAGCAGTTTCCGCGAAGTCTCGGTGACGTCGATCACGCTGGGCGGGTTTTCGCAATTGTCGCAATTGCCGCAGTTTGGCGGCGGCGTCTCTCCGAAATGACGCAGCAGGATAGCGCGCCTGCATCCCGCCGCTTCGACCAGTCCGGCGAGTGCATTCAGCCGGGCCCGCTCATTCGCCATGCGGTCTTCCTCGACATCGCCCAGCCACTGGCGCGCCTTGGCAAAATCATTCGCGCTCCAGAACAATTGCGCCGCGGCGGGATCGCCGTCACGGCCTGCGCGGCCTGTTTCCTGGTAATACGCCTCAAGCGATTTGGGCAGACCGGCATGGATGACAAAGCGGACGTCGGGCTTATCAATGCCCATGCCGAACGCGATTGTCGCGACCATCACCATATCATCGGATCGCACGAATTCCGCCTGAACGGCTGCGCGCTGCTCTGGCGGGAGGCCCGCGTGATACGCGCCGACGCTGCGACCCGTCGCCGCGATCTTGTCTGCCAACTCCTCAACACCCCTACGGCTTTGGGCGTAAATGATGCCCGGGCCGGAATTGCGGGCGAGAAAATCGGCGATCTGCTTTGCCCCGCCCGCCTTGGGAGAGATCGCATAGCGGATATTCGGGCGGTCAAACCCCGCAACGATCAGGCCATCATCGGGAATGCCGAGCTGGACCAGAATATCCTTGCGCGTGGTTTCATCCGCAGTCGCTGTCAGCGCCAGGCGCGGGACCTGCGGAAACTGATCGAGCAGCGGCCTGAGCTGGCGGTAATCGGGCCGAAAGTCATGCCCCCATTCAGAAACGCAATGCGCCTCATCAATCGCAAACAGCGAGATATCGGCGGCGTCCAGTAATGAACGAAACGAAGAGGTATTCGCGCGTTCAGGGGCCACATACAGCAGATCGAGATCGCCCTGACGCAGACGCTGCGCGGTGGCGACGTTGTCGTGATCGGCAGAGGTCATCGACGCGGCCGAAATGCCCACTGCACCAGCCGCCCTGATCTGGTCGTGCATCAACGCGATCAGGGGGGAGACGACGATGGCGGTTCCGCGCCGGGCCATGGCAGGCAATTGATAGCACAGCGATTTGCCAGCGCCCGTAGGCATCAGAGCGCAGGTGTGCTCGCCCGCCATGATGCGGTTCACGACCGATTCCTGTTTCCCGCGAAAACCGCTGAAACCGAAAGTCGTGCGCAGAATATCGTCGAGGTCTGTGCCCGCGGCGGTACTCATCGGATTGAAAGCCCTGCTTAGGTGTTTGAAAGTCAGCCGGGGCTAGCGTGTCCGGCCTCTCGCCACCAGTCCGCATAGGACGAGTTATGCACCAGCTTGCGATTTTCGTCTGGCGCGCCGTCATCCCACCAAACCGGACCGCGTTCGCCCAGCGCAACCTTCGCAGCGTGAACTTTAACGCGGGCGGCTTTTTCGTCCGGCGTGCTGGCTGCACGCTTTGCCGCGCCGACAGCGCGGCGCGCGTCCATCAGTTGGTTGACGATTTGCTGGCGCTCGCTTTCGTCAAGCGCCGGGTTCGATGCCCGCCACAGCTGGCCGCGGACGATGATATACCGGCCGTCGGGTGTGCGCAGCGGCGCCTGTGCCTTATCAGCCAGCGGCGGCTCGTTTGGCGGTATCGAGGTTCACGACATCGCCCGCGCCCAGACCCGCGCCCGAACTGGCCATGGAGCCATCTGCCCGTTTGCCCAGATCTTCGCGTTTCACCAGCCACAGGTCTTCGTGTGAGAGAATGCGTCCGTCATGCGCAAGGATCGACACAGGGCCGATTGGGAGGCGGTCCTGTTCATCGACGAGGACCGGATTTTCGACCATTTCAGCGCCGTATTTCTGGCCCCATTGGCGCAAGGCCAGCATCGCGGGCAGGAGGTCAAATCCCTTTTCAGTGAGTCGATATTCGATTTTCCGGCGGTCATCGCTGCACGGTTCACGTTTAAGGATGCCGTTCTCAACCAACTTGGCGAGGCGGTTTGAAAGGATGTTGCGGGCAATGCCGAGCTCGCTCAGGAACTCTTCGAAATGCTTCAGCCCGTTGAAGCTCGCGCGCAGGATCATGAAAGACCAGCGTTCGCCCATCACTTCCAAGGCCTGCGGCAGACCGCATTCGATCAATTCGCGAAGTGG
The DNA here is from genome assembly GCF_042854385.1 of Erythrobacter sp. MTPC3. Classification (NCBI taxonomy): domain Bacteria; kingdom Pseudomonadati; phylum Pseudomonadota; class Alphaproteobacteria; order Sphingomonadales; family Erythrobacteraceae; genus Erythrobacter; species Erythrobacter sp. MTPC3. The sequence goes on along the minus strand of NZ_BTGP01000002.1, from coordinate 203,120 downwards.
TTCTCTCATATCGCCCATATCAGTCCTTTCCCTGCAACCTATCTAGCGCGTTTCGCGGCAATCGCAAAATCGGCTGGAATCCCAACCGATTCAGCCAGCAACATGGGATGTAAGCACTGCGAATTTTTTAGTTGCAAGAAGAAACCTAATCGCATAGGTGGTGATTCGCAACCAGTTTCAATCTAAAACGTTGCATTGCACAATTTTGTTTCATCCCCTTGTTAAAAAGGTTTGCGAAGATGTCCCTCCCCCTCATCCGTAACATCCGTCTTCCCGTTCTTGCACTCGCTCTTGGCGTGACTGGCGCAGGCTTTGGCGCGGCAATCACGCCCGCACCTGCTGCTGCGCAAGACGGCCCGTATTACGTCGCCACTCTTGCAGAGACCGCTACCGATACGCGTCCGGTTGCCGCCGGTGTCGCATGGGTCTGCAAAGGTACGACCTGTGTCGCAAACAAAGGTCCGTCGCGCCCGCTGCGCATCTGCCGCGGCCTTGCCCGTGAATTTGGCGAGATCACCAGCTTCACCGCAAAGGGCAAAGTGCTGGCGGACGACGAATTGGCAAAGTGCAACGGTAACTGAGGCGCACGCGTCACATACTTTACGCGGCCAATCCCCCGCGTTTTGCTGCCCGGTATCTCTCCACGCCGGGCGCACACTAAACGCCCCGGTGCAGCCGTCCCCCAACAGGCTGCGCCGGGGTATTTTTATGGATCACAGAAAGCCCGAGGACGTCAGCTGCGCTTCGAGAGAGGCGGCGTCGGTGAACAGATGCGCATCCCAGCCGCGTGATCGCGCTGCCTCGATATTGGCAGGATTATCATCGGTGAAAAACAGATCACCGCCCGCCCGCCCGCTGCGGCGCTCCGTGATTTCATAGATGCGCGGCTCCGGCTTGGCGACCTTCTCGGCGCCCGACACCACGATGTCTTCAAACAGGTCAAAGATCGGATGCACAGCGCGAAACTGCGCGAACAGTTCATCACCGAAATTGGTGAGGCAATAAAGCGGCACCCCTGCATCGTGCAGTCGGCGGACAATCGCATGAACCCCCGCGACCGGCACGTCGGCGGTTTCATTGAAGCGTGCTGCATACGCCGCGATCAAAAGGTTGTGATCGGGAAACCGGGCGATGCGCGCGGGCAGCATCTCGCCAAGGGTGACGCCCCGGTCATGCTGAAAATGCCATTCTTCGGTGACGACGTTTGACAGAAACCAGTCGAGTTCCTGGCGATCGGATATCAGTTTTTCAAACAACGAACGCAGCTGCCATTCAAACAAGACGCGCCCCACATCGAAGACAACCGCTTTGTCATGCCCGCTCATATTCTGTCTGCCCCGCTATCGCCTGAAGCCACAAACAGCGGCGGCCCGCTCTCCGGTAAGGAGGCGGGCCGCTGCGGTTTGCCGGTCGCCCGAAAGGACGACCTGCCAATCATGCCAGATTAACCCTGACGGGCTTTGAAACGGCGATTGGTCTTGTTGATGACATAGGTCCGGCCGCGGCGACGGATCACGCGGCAGTCACGGTGGCGGTTTTTCAGCGACTTGAGGCTGTTGCGAACTTTCATGATCTTTTCCCGAAAATAATGCTGGCATCGCAAATGGTGTTCGGACGCCGGAAATTCAAGCCGCGCGCCTAAGCGGCGAATCAGGCGAAGTCAATCATCTTCCCTGATTTGCGTGAGTTTTCGCTCCCACGAAAGTGCATGGTCGATGATAACATCCAGATCATCAAATCGCGGCTTCCAAGGGAGCTGTTTGCGGATGAGCGAGGGATCGGCCACCAGCGATCCCGGATCGCCCGCCCTGCGCCCCTCGATCCGGCGTTCGATCTGGAGATTGGTCACACGGTCTACGGCATCCAGCACCTCCAGCACCGAAAAGCCCCGGCCATAGCCGCAGTTCATCGTCAATGACCGGTCAGGCTGATCGATCAGCGCCTCCAGCGCCAGCACATGCGCCGCTGCCAGATCGCTAACGTGGATATAGTCGCGAACGCCGGTGCCATCGGGGGTGTCATAATCGGTGCCAAACACGGCCACGCTGTCACGCTTACCCAAAGCGGCCTCGACCGCGACCTTGATCAGGTGCGTCGCGCCCGCCGTCGATTGCCCGGAGCGGGCCTGCGGATCGGCCCCTGCAACGTTGAAATATCGCAGCGCGCAATAATTCAGCCCATGCACTGCCGCTGTGTCGGACAGCATTTGTTCGGTCATCAATTTCGACCAGCCATACGGGTTGATCGGCACGCGCGCCGATCCTTCCGTCACAGGCGAGGTTTCGGGCATCCCGTACGTTGCTGCTGTCGATGAAAAGATGAAATGCGGCACGCCCGCCTTCACCGTGCTGTCTATCAACGCGCGGCTTTTGACGGTGTTGTTGTGATAATATTTGAGCGGGTCTTCGACGCTTTCGGGGACGATGATCGAGCCTGCAAAATGCATGACCGCGCCGATTTGCTGCTCGGCAAAAATCCTCGCCAGCAAATCCGCATCCTCGATATCGCCTTCATACAGCGGCACATCATCGGGGACCGCAAACCGGAACCCTGTCGTCAGGTTGTCGATTACCGCCACGTCCCAGCCATTGTCTTTGAGCGCCAGCACAGCGTGACTGCCGATGTAACCGGCCCCGCCGGTCACCAGCACCGATGGCTTTCGGGTTGTATTCATATGAAGTCCTTACCGATGCACACGCCGCAGATGTACGGAACCGCGATGCTTAGCGGGACGTACTGAAATTGGAAGTATGTCCGATTAGCCATGATCGCTTAAAAAGCGGTAAGCCGATATTGCCGATATAAGGATCGCACCATGTTTATCACCCGCATCTCTCGCACCCGTTTCGCTGCGGCCGCGCTGCTTTTTTGCCCTGTGCTGGGCGCATGCACCAGCGCCTATACCGGGCCGGTTGAGGTCACGCGCTTTGTCGCTGAAAATCCTCTTGGACTGGGATCGGGCATGATCGTCCTTGAATTCCCCGAAGAGATGTCGAGTGCGAATGCGCAGGCTGCGTTTGCCACTGCGGTCGGAGCCGAGCTGGAACGGCTGGGTTACACACTAAGCGATGGAGCCGCTGCGGTATCGCAGACCGCCACCATCCGCACCCAGCGCACCGCGATTGAGGGGTCGGGATCAGACAGCCCCGTCACCGTAGGCGGCGGCGCATCCACGGGCACATTCGGCTCAGGCGTGGGCCTGGGTGTCGGCATCAATCTGGGCGGAGGGCGCAACGGACCTGAAATCACCAGCCAGCTGGAGGTGAGAATAAGGGCGGCTGACGGCGAAACCCTGTGGGAGGGGCGCGCGCAGCTGCCCACTTCGATCAAATCACCCTATTCCGAACTGGATGCCAGCGCCCGCACCTTGGCTGCGGCCCTGTTTCAGGATTTTCCGGGTGGCAATGGCGAAACGGTCCAAGTATCGGTCGATGAAATCGAAAGGACCCCATGACCTCAATCTTCATCGACACCGCCTTTGACAGCGGGAATATCGAAACACTTTCAGCAGACGGTACATCGGCTCGGCTCGCCATCCGGCGCGATCACAATTCCGATTTTGCACAATGGTTCCACTTTCGCGTGACCGGCGCAGCAGGCGAAGAAATTGAGCTGAAAATCACCGGCCTCAATGACAGTGCCTATCCTGGCGGCTGGCCCGATTACGACGCCTGTGTGTCGGAAGACCGCGAATACTGGGCGAGAGCGGATAGCTCTTTTGACAAGGCGGAGGAGAACGGAACGCTGACGATCCGGTATACTCCGGCATCCGGCACCGCATGGTTTGCCTATTTTGCGCCCTATTCGATCGAACGCCATCACGATCTGGTGGCCGAGGCTGCGGCGTGTGAAGGTGTTGAACTGACCCGCCTTACCTCAACGCTGGACGGTCAGCCGCTCGACCTGTTGCAAATGGGTGACGGCGATCGGCAGGTGTGGCTTTACGCGCGACAGCATCCCGGCGAAACGCAGGCGGAATGGTGGATGGAAGGCGCGTTGGAATGCCTCACTGATCCGGCTGATCCTGTTGCGCGCGGGCTACGCAAGCATTGTCGGTTGCACATCGTGCCGAATTGCAACCCGGACGGGTCGCGGCGCGGGCATCTGCGCACCAACGCCGCCGGCACCAACCTGAACCGCGAATGGTCAGAGCCCAGCGCCGACAAATCGCCCGAAGTTCTCGCGATCCGGGCAAAGATGGACGAAACCGGTGTCGATTTTGCGATGGATGTTCACGGTGACGAAGCAATCCCTGCGGTGTTCCTCGCCGGATTTGAAGGCATCCCTAGCTGGACCGACGACCACGGCGAGCAATTCTACCGCTATCAGCGGATGCTCGACCGCCGCACACCCGATTTCCAAACCAAGCTAGGCTATCCCAAAACGCCCGCTGGCAAAGCCAATCTGGGCATCAGCACCAATCAGGTTGCCGAACGATACAGCGCATGCGCCATGACGCTGGAGATGCCTTACAAAGATCTGGCCGATTTCCCAGAACCGGAACAGGGCTGGTCCCCTGAGCGGTGCAAGCTGCTGGCGCGGGACTGTCTTGCCGCGCTGCTCGAATGGATCGAAACCGAAAGCGAGTAACGCTCCGGCGACCCCAAAACCTGAGAATATGTGCCGCGCGCGAATGTGTGTTACCTTCCTGCAGACACCGTAAGAGGGGATTACAGATGAAAACGCGCAGCCTTGAGCTCAATCGGCGGCTGCTACTCGGCAGTTTCGGCATGGCGGGTGCGATCGCACTGATGCCATCGGCGGCGCGGGCGCAGGGATTGGGCCTATCCTCTATTCTGGGTCAGGCGACTGACAGCGCGCTTGATAAGCTGTCCCGGCCCGGCGCGTTTTACGGTGACGAAGACATTCGCATTGCCCTGCCAATCGTCGGCGATGTCGGCGGCGGCCTGCTGGGTTCGGTCCTGAACGCTGGCAGCAGGCTAGGCGTGCTTGGCGATGTCACGCGCTCCATCAACGATGCAGCGGGGATCGCGGCGGGGGAGGCAAAGCCTATTTTCCGCGATGCCATTGACGACCTTTCTTTCAGCGATGCGCCCGGCATTATCGGCGAAAGCGATGGCGGCACGCAGTATCTGCGCCAATCGTCAAACGACCGCCTGCATTCGCGGCTGGAGCCGCTGATTGATGGCGCGCTTGAAAAACTGGGTGTCTATACGGCGTTTGATGGGCTGGCGGAAAACCACAGCTTCATCCGCCGTGCTGGACTTGACCGGCAAAGCATTAATCGGTCCGTCACCGATCAGGGGCTGGACGGAATCTTCGCCTATATCGGCGCGGAGGAGCAGGGTTTTCGCAAGAACCCGCTAAAAGGGCTTGGCAGCCTGCTGGGCAATTAATCCAGATGCGCGGGGCCGAATGCGTGCGGCAACAGCGCCGATAGCGTCACTTCGCGTACTTCGCTGGTGCCGACGCACAGCACCACCGGATCCGTTCCGCCCAGCTGCGCGAGTTCATTGAGAACTTGGCGGCACCGCCCGCACGGAGTGATCGGCTCGCCGTCGCCCTTGTCCGCAGGCCCGGTAACCGCAACTGCGATCAGCCCGCCGCGCCTGCCCTCACCCAGAGCTTGGGCAATCGCCACGGTTTCAGCACACAGGGCGAGGCCATAGCTCGCATTTTCGACATTGGTGCCGGTAATGATCGCGCCATCATCAAACAGCAGGGCCGCACCAACCTGATAATCGGAATAGGGCGCATAGGCATGTTTGGCCGCCGTGCGCGCAGCATCGATCAGATCGGACCGCGCATATTTACTGAGCATCATTTCTGCACCACCGTCCATTCAATCGGTTCCGGCGAGGCTTCGCTCACCAAGTGACTGTTGGCACTCCATAGCAGCCATGGCCGCCCGGCATAGTCCGGCCGCGCGCGGTCACGCATCAGCCACAGATCGCGCCCCAGATTGCGAGCGGTCGCGTGGCGTTCCTGAAATCCCTCGGCCAGTTTCAGGATCGCCGGTTTGCCAGAGTGCATCTCAATCTGGTTGACCAATGTCAGCAATTCGCTCTCCACCGCTGCATCGCTGACCGAAGGATCGCAGCCATCGGCAATTTCGGCCAAAGCGACGGCCGGCGGCAGCAGATCATCGCTGCGCGGCACCATACGCGTGAACCGGGCGCTTTGCGGGTCGGCGCGCAGGCACGGGTCAAAAGGGTAAATGACGCCGACCTTCAGGCCGGATGTGAGGGCCGCGTTCAGCCGCGCGGCAAACCCCGGATCGGGCGCACCGCCAACCGGCGCAAGCTCCAGATAGACAAAGTCCCCGCCAAGGGCTTTCAGCGTTTCAAACCGCGTTCCCGATGCGCCGCTGGCGATAACCGCGCCCTGTTCGGGATAAAGCTGCGTATCGGGACGCCATTCGCGCATGTCCCACCAGAGCCACGCCGCGAACGCCAATGCGGTAAGCGCAAGCAGCGCGACAGTTCGGAACAGCCAGCGCCCAGCGCCCGCTTTTCTGCGGCGCGAGGATTTCGCGTTTCGGGACCGTGCCATTGCCGCTGCTCAACCCTTGATATGCAGGACGCAGATCAGCGTGAACAGCCGCCGGGCGGTGGCAAAATCGGTTTCGACCTTACCCTCCAGCCGTTCTTTCAGCAGCTCGGCCGCGTTGTTGTGAATTCCGCGCCGGGCCATATCGATCGTCTCAATTTCGGCCGGGGTCGCTTTGCGGATTGCTTGATAATACGAATCGCAGATGGCGAAATATTCGCGGATTGGCCTGCGAAACCGCGCGAGCCCGATCAGCAGCGTTTCCAGTTCCTGTTCGGCCTCGTCGCTGATCTGCATCACCAGCCGTCCGTCGCGAACACCCAGATTCAACCGGTATGGCCCTTTCGCACCGCGTTCTGCGCTACGGACAGGTTTGAACGTGTTTTCTTCGATCAGGTCATAGATCGCAACGCGGCGTTCCTGCTCGACATCGGCATTGCGCCAAAGAATCGTCTCTTCATCAAGAGCGATGTGGGCAATGCGATGAGTGCCGCCGGGCACTGTCGCGGAATCGGGGGGCAAATCAGCCATGTCGCCATCGCCTTCGCAGATAGATGGGCCACACTTCAAGCACTTCGATTGGCAATCCCCGCTATCCACAATGCAAGCGGGCGGAAATAAAATAAATTGGTCCGCTTTGGCCTTGCTAAATCGCCTGCAAAAATCGCATCAGGGGTCATGGCCGAAGCTGAAAAACTCCAACTCGTCGCAGGCGATGACACGACCGCGCGCAAACTTCCCTCCAACCTTGAGGCGGAGGCTGCGTTCCTTGGCGCGGTGCTGATCGACAACCGTGTGATCGAAGAATTGCAGACGCCGATCCGGGCCGACCATTTCTTTGAACCGCTGCACGAACGTATTTTCGAACGCATCCTCACGCTGATCGAACGCAACGCCACCGCGTCACCGGTGACCCTGCGCCCCTATTTCGAAGCGGACGAGGCGCTGAAAGAACTTGGCGGGCCGAAATATCTTGCGCAGCTGACCGCCAACGGTGCCGGCTTGCTCGCGCCGCGCGAACTCGCCCAGCAGATATATGACCTCGCTTTGCTGCGCGAACTTGTGAGCGTCGGACGCGGTCTTGTCGAAGGGGCGCTGGACACTTCGGAAGAAACCAATCCGATGGACCGGATCAGCCAGGCAGAGGCCGACCTGTTCAAAGTGGCAGAGGGCGCTGCAACCGGAAGCGAGGCCTCCAGTTTCCGCGATGCCGCGCTGACCGCAATCAAAATGGCGGAGGCCGCGATGAATTCGGGCGGCGGCCTGTCGGGCAAGACAACCGGGCTCGATTCCATCGACCAAAAGACATCGGGCCTGCACAATTCCGACCTCGTCATCCTCGCCGGGCGTCCGGGCATGGGCAAAACCTCGCTCGCCACCAACATCGCGTTTAATTGCGCCGAGGCTCACCTCGACTGGCAGCGCGATGGCGGCGAATTCAATTTTGGCGCACCGGCTGCGTTCTTCAGCCTGGAAATGAGCGCCGACCAGCTGGCCACGCGTATTCTGGCAGAGCAGGCAGAGATCAGTTCAGAATCGCTCAGAAGCGGTAAGATGAGCCGCGACGATTTCCAGAAACTGTCATTCGCCAGCCAGCGGCTCGCCGAATTGCCGCTCTATATCGACGATACGCCCGCGCTCACCATCGGCGCACTTCGCACCCGCGCGCGCCGATTAAAACGCCGGCACGATATTGGGCTGATCGTGGTCGATTACCTGCAATTGCTTCAGGGATCTGGCCGCGCCAACGATAACCGCGTCAACGAAATTTCCGAGATCAGCCGAGGGCTTAAAACGCTTGCGAAAGAGCTGGGCGTGCCGGTTATCGCACTGTCCCAGCTGAGCCGTGCGGTCGAGCAGCGCGATGACAAGCGCCCGATGCTGTCCGACCTGCGCGAATCCGGCTCTATCGAACAGGACGCCGATATGGTGTGGTTTGTCTACCGCGACGATTACTATCACGAGGCAAAGCGGCCCGACGGCCCCGGCCCGAACGGTTTCGTGTCCAGCGATGCAGAGGCGAAATACCGCCAATGGGAAGAAGAATTCGAGCATGTCCGCAACAAAGCTTCGCTGATCGTTGCCAAACAGCGCCACGGTTCGACCGGCAATGTGCCGCTGCATTTCCAGGCGGAGATTACCAAGTTCACCTCGCCCAATATGAAAGACTATTCGGACTTTGGTTACAACTAAAGAAGCGGGGGCTTACGAATAATCAGGCCGATTTCGTGCCCGACAGCCCGCGGGCGACACGGTAATCCAGCAGGCTGATCATATGATAAAACCGCCACCGCAGCCGGTTGAAAAACCGGTTGTGTTCGGCGTACCATTTATCATCGACATGCACGCTGGCGTTTTCCAGATGCCCGATAAATTCGCGCAGACGTTCTGCCAGTGCCTCGTCCTCTACGCGCACCATCAGCTCGATATTAATGCGGATTGATCGCCGGTCGAGATTGGCGCTGCCGAAATAGCTCGCATCATCGGCGATCAGTAGTTTCATATGCAGCTTGCACGGCTGGAATTCCACAATCTTTGCGCCCGCTTTCAGCAGGCGTTTGTAAAACAGGCGCGCGACATAGATCGTCGCGTCGATATCCGATTTTCCAGCGGTTACGAGACGCGCTTTTCCGCGCCGTGCCAGCTTCCTGATCTGACGCCGGATACTTAGCGGCGGCCCGAAATAGGCCGTCACCAAGTCTAGCCGCTTTGCTTTCGCGAGGTCTTTTTTGAAACGGTAGGCCCAGTGACTACGCCGGACCAGCGGTCCGCTCATCAAAAGCTGGACCTTGCCCTCGCCCGGATCCCAGTTTCGCACCATTTTGCGCACCGTGCGCAATTGCGAACCGGAACCATGCGTCCATTCATGCAGAAGTTTGAACCATTCGGTGAAGCGTTCTGCAATGTCCCCCTCAATGGCGACACCAAGGTCGCACCAGCCATTGTCCTCTGGCGGGTTGTAATAATGATCGGAGACATTCGATCCGCCGGTCATCACGCGGACATTGTCTGCAACAGCGAATTTCTGGTGGTTGCGGATGAGATAGCGGACATTCCAGTCGGCCGAAAACACCTTGAAATCGCCGCCGGCCTCAACCAGGGGATCGAAGAAACTTGCTGGCGCATCACTGCCGAAATCGTCAATAATAAGCGCGACCTTCACCCCGCGTTTCGCAGCGGCGACCAGTGCATCGAGCACCATCTGGCCCGAGCTATCATCCTGAAACATGTAATAGAACACGTCCAAGGTGCGCTCGGTTTTGTCGATATGATCGATCAGAGCCTCAAGCCTGTCAGAGCCTGCCGGATAGAAGGTAAATGCATGCCCCTGCGCCTCCACCTGGAAGCTGTCGCTGTCCCGATAGTCACTGGTTGGGGTTTTGGATGGATCGGGCGCTTGCATTTGTGTCACGTTAGGGGAACGCACCAGCGCGCGTTCGGTGCCATTTCCTTGACTCTGCGCCCCTCCAACAGTAGGTGACCGCTAGTAATTCTCCAAAAATCCGACTGAAAAGGCCCGCTGATGGCACGCGTAACCGTTGAAGATTGTGTCGACAAAATTCCAAACCGTTTCGATCTGGTTTTGCTGGCCGCACAGCGCGCCCGCGAAATTTCGGGCGGCAGCGAACTGACGCTTGAACGGGACCGCGACAAGAATCCGGTTGTCGCCCTGCGTGAAATCGCGGAACAGACGATCAAGCCGAAAGAGCTGAAAGAATCGCTCATCACCGGTCTCCAGAAAATTCTTCCCGATGATGAGGACGATGCTGATGAAATCGGTTCGCTGAGCCAGTCTGCCGAAGCCCTGAGGATCACTGCAAGCGCGCCGACCCGCTCGACCTCAATCGGGGCCGATTACGACGGCTGATCGGACCAATCATTCAGGGACGATTTGTCCCGTTTTGGAAAAGGCTGCCGGTTTGGCGGCCTTTTTCGTTTCAGCCGTGCTTATTGGCGAAAGACCATCTATGGGTTTGGCAAAATGAGGTTGAGGATCCCGGTTAGGTACCATGGCATCGATTGCAGTCTATAGCGTCAAAGGCGGCGTCGGAAAGACCACGTTGGCGGTCAATCTGGCATGGTGCGCGGCCACCATTTCGCGGCGGGAGACATTGCTGTGGGATCTGGACCCGGCCAATGGATCGGGGTTTTTGCTGGGCGTGGAAGCGAAAAAGAAACGCGCCGCGCAGTCAGTCTTCACCGCTGACGAGGCGCCTGAAAAACTCATCCGAAAAACCGCTTTCGACAATCTGTCGCTGCTGCCCGCCGATGAAAGCATACGCACACTGGGCCGCCAGCTGGGAAGCATTGGCAAGAAGAAACGGCTGGCGAAGCTGACCGAAACGCTCGCCAAGGATTATGACCGGATCATATTCGACTGCCCGCCTGTTCTCAATGAATTGAGCGCGCAGGTCATGCGCGCCGCCGATCTGGTGATCGTGCCGCTACCGCCTTCCCCGCTTTCCGCGCGCGCATTTGAAACCGTGGTTGAAGAGGTTAAGGGCAGCGGCAGGAAACATCCGCCGATCCTGCCCGTGCTCTCCATGCTCGACATGCGCCGCACCCTGCACAAACAGGCGCGCGAGGCGAACCCGAAATGGCCTGCAATCCCGCTCGCCAGCGCGATTGAACAGTGCGCTGTGACCCAGCAGCCGGTCGGCGCCATCGCTCCGCGTTCGGCAGGCGCGCGCGCATTTGCGCAATTATGGACCGCCATCGAACGCAAGCTCGCCGCAAAAAAATAGCATACCCCTTTCCCGCGGCGCGCCGGCGGTCCTATAACCATAGCCGGATCGAGCCGGGGGACCCATGAGCGACGTTACCGAAGGATTAGGCGCAGCCATCGAAGGGTCGCTGGCCGGACACGCGGTGGAGCCGAGCACCGGAGCAAGCAGCGGCGCCGCCGTCTTCGATGGCGCGTGCCTCAATTGCGGTGCGCAGCCAATGGGTGAATACTGCCAGCATTGCGGCCAGAAACAGCACATCCACCGATCTCTTTCGGCGATCGGCCATGATCTCATTCACGGCGTTCTCCATCTCGATGGCAAGTTCTGGCGCACACTTCCCCTGCTCATTTTCAAACCGGGCGCGCTGACCCGCCGATACATCGAGGGCGAGCGCGCGAAGTTTGTCAGCCCGATGGCAATGTTCCTGTTCAGCATTTTTGCGATGTTCGCGGTCTTCCAGATGGTGGGATTGACGGCCCCCACAGACATCAGCGGCGATGCGCGCGAGCAGGTAGAGCGCCTCGTCGAACAGGAAAGCAAACGCGTTTCAGAACGCATTGCCGAGATTGATGAGGAGCTTGCGCAGGACGACCTGTCATTGCAGGACCACGAGGCTCTGGAACGTGAGCGTGAGGGTTTGACCGAGGAACAGTTACTGCTGGGCGGCAGGGGAGAGGGCATTGCCGAGTGGATAGCTGCAGGAGCTGCTGGCACGGCCGAAGACATTGAGATCGCGGGCGCTGCAAAAATTGCAGAGGCCAAACAAAGGCTGGAGACGATGCCCGAAGGGTCGGCGGAGCGGGCCGATCTGGCTGCCGAAATCGCCTCGGCAGAAAACGGCCTTGAGCAATTGCGGCGGTTTGAGGACGCACCCGTCGCCGTCGTGCCGGGGGATGAAGACGGAACCGCGCAGATTACGGTCAAGGAATCGGGCGTAAGTATGATCGATACAGCGCTGGAAAAATGGCGCGAGAACCCCAGCCTGATGATCTACAAAATGCAGGCCAACGGCTACAAATTCAGCTGGCTGCTGATACCGCTGTCCATCCCGTTCGTGTGGCTGATGTTCGCGTGGAAGCGCCGGTATAAGGCGTATGACCATGCGATCTTCATCACCTATTCGCTCAGCTTTATGTCGCTGTTTTTCATCGCATTGTCGCTACTCGGCGCGGCCCAGATGTCCGGCGCGCTGATCTTCGTGCTGCTCACCACCATTGCGCCGCTGCATCTCTACAAGCATCTGCGGCACGCTTATGGCCTGTCCCGCCTATCGGCGATCTGGCGATTTTTCGCGATGTTTGCGTTCATCGTCGTGGTGCTCGGGCTCTTCCTCCAGACGCTCCTGCTGCTCGGCGCGTTCTGACGGCCGGCGGCTGTCGGCTGGCCGCTGGAGCTTCACAACAAAGGCCGTCCGGATCACTCCGAACGGCCTTTCGTGAAAAGCATTAGCAGGATTGGTTTCAGGCGCCTTGCGGGGCCGGTCCATCCTTGCCGCCAAACCGTTTACCGGCTTTCGGAATGGCCGAACCGTGCGATGGCTGCACCGCGCCGCTTGGGCCGGTGGGTTCATCGGGTCGGTCGATCTTGCCGTTATCGAGCAGCTGATTGATTTCATCACCCGTCAGCGTTTCGTATTCGAGCATCGCCTGGGCGAGCAGGTGCAGTTTGTCTTCCTGCTCGGTCAGGATGTCGGTGGCGCGTTTCAGGCCACCTTCGACCAGTTCCTTGATCTCGGCATCGATCAGCTTGTTGGTCTCAGCACCCGCCATCGTCCGCGATGTTTGCCCCATGCCAAGGTAGCCTTCCTGGCTTTCCTCGTACTGGAGCGGGCCGAGCTTTTCCGACATGCCCCATTTGGTGACCATGCTGCGGGCCAGATCGGTCGCATACTGGATATCGCCCGATGCGCCAGAGGACACCTTGTCGTGTCCGAAGATAATCTCTTCGGCAACGCGTCCGCCCATCGCAACCGCAAGGTTGGCGTGCATTTTATCGCGGTGATACGAATAATTGTCGCGTTCCGGCAGGCGCATCACCATGCCCAGCGCACGGCCGCGCGGGATGATTGTCGCCTTGTGGATTGGATCGGAGGCAGGCTCATTGACGCTGACGAGCGCGTGACCGGCTTCGTGATAGGCGGTCATTTTCTTCTCGTCATCGGTCATCACCATGGACCGGCGTTCCGCGCCCATCATGACCTTGTCCTTGGCATCCTCGAATTCCTGCATCGCAACCAGCCGCTTGTTACGGCGTGCGGCCAGCAGGGCAGCCTCGTTCACCAGATTGGCGAGGTCCGCGCCGGAGAAACCGGGCGTGCCGCGCGCAATCGTGCGCGAATTCACGTCGGGCGCAAGCGGCACCTTCTTCATGTGCACGCCGAGGATTTTTTCACGCCCATCAATGTCGGGGATGGGTACGACCACCTGACGGTCAAAACGGCCCGGCCGCAGCAGGGCAGGGTCAAGGACGTCGGGCCGGTTTGTCGCAGCAACGATGATGATGCCTTCATTGGCTTCAAAACCGTCCATTTCGACCAGCAACTGGTTGAGCGTCTGTTCGCGTTCGTCGTTCGAGTTGCCAAGACCGCCGCCGCGCGAACGGCCAACCGCGTCGATTTCGTCGATGAAGACGATGCACGGCGCATTTTTCTTCGCCTGTTCGAACATGTCGCGCACACGGCTTGCGCCAACGCCGACAAACATTTCGACAAAGTCGGAGCCGGAAATGGTGAAGAACGGCACGCCTGCCTCGCCAGCGATGGCTCGGGCAAGCAGCGTTTTACCTGTACCGGGCGAGCCGACAAGCAGCGCGCCTTTCGGGATTTGGCCGCCCAGCTTTGAAAAGCGTTGCGGGTCTTTCAGAAATTCAACGACCTCTTCCAGCTCTTCGCGCGCTTCGTCGATGCCCGCCACGTCGGCAAAGGTAACCTTGCCCGAACGCTCGGTAAGCATCTTTGCTTTCGACTTGCCAAAGCCCATTGCGCCGCCGCCGCCGCCTTTCTGCACCTGGCGCAGCGCGAAAAACGCGATGCCCAGTATCAGGATGAACGGAAGCGACTGGAACAGGATGTAAAGCAGCAGGTTGGGTTCCTCACGCGGTTTGCCTGAGAACTTGACGTCGTTTTCCTGCAGCAATTGCGTGATCTGCGTATCGGAGGGGACCGGTATGGTCTGGAATGCCTGCCCGTTTTTGAGGGTACCCGTGATGAGGTCCGATCCCAGCGCCACTTCTTCCACATCGCCATTGGCAACCTGGGCGCGGAATTCGGAGTACTGAATTTCCGTACCGGGGTTTTGCCCGGCATTGTTAAACAGTGAAACGACAAGGAGCAGCGCGAGGAATATGCCGCCCCAGATCATCAATTGTTTGATCCACGGGTTCTGGCCCTCGGGTGGCTGCTGCTGCGGATCGTTGGGGTCACTCATCGTAAGGGGATTCCTTTCTCGCCCAAGTATGTAGGATCGCACGGGTGAATGGCAAGATAATGCGCGCATTCGCGCAGGCTGTTAAATTTCGAACGCAGTGATGCATTTTTTCGATCTGGTCCGGTCACGCCGGGCTGTCGCGCCCGCCGGATTGATACGCGGCAAGGAAAACGTCCACTGCGCCTGCAATACGGCGGTCGCTGTCTTCGGGCAGCACGTCTGCCCCGAACCGCCGTTCAAGATCGCCCATACCCTTGCACATTGAAACAAACTGTTCTGCGGCAAGGTCAGGATCGCTAATGGTCAATTCGCCATTGGCAGATGCGTGGGCGAGGAAGGCGCTGAACGCCTTTTTCATGCGCCACGGGCCAGCCTTTAAGAACGTGTGGCCGATCGCGGCATCGTGCTCTGTTTCGGCTGCGATTCGGCGTTCAAACTGGATCATCTCTGGCCGCGATAAAAACGCGAACATCCCTTTTCCGATCACGGTCAGCCGGTCGCGAATCGATCCGCGCTCCATTTCATCGATTGAGAAATGCCCGCGCATCTTTTCGCATTCCAGCTCGACCG
This sequence comes from Erythrobacter sp. MTPC3, assembly GCF_042854385.1. Classification (NCBI taxonomy): domain Bacteria; kingdom Pseudomonadati; phylum Pseudomonadota; class Alphaproteobacteria; order Sphingomonadales; family Erythrobacteraceae; genus Erythrobacter; species Erythrobacter sp. MTPC3. Next base: position 187,888 of record NZ_BTGP01000002.1, on the reverse strand, counting down.
CGGCGGTAAAAAGCGCGCGTTTATCGCCGAAATTGTTGTAGATCGTGACCTTGGAAACCCCGGCATCGGCAGCGATTTTCTCAATCGAACTGGCCGCATAGCCGTCTTCGAAAAAGCTGCGCGCAGCCGCTTCCACGATCAATCGCTTTTTAGCGATATCGGAGGGGCGACCAGGCCTTCTTCGAATAGCAGTTGACAAGGTGAACGACTCCGTTCAGTTAAACGCGACCGTTCAATATTTAATCAAGCCCTTCGCCAACGCAACCCCCACCGCGACACAAAGGTTCCCCGCTCGTGCTCTGGATCGCAATACGAATGCTGACCGGCGATGCGCAAAAGTTCTATGGACTGCTGTTCGGCATTGCGTTTTCGACACTGCTCATCACACAGCAGCTGACGATTTTCGTCAACTTAATCGAACGCGGGGCGAGCGGTGTTTACAACGCGCCCGAGGCGGAAATCTGGGTGATGGACCCGGTCAGCCGCACCACCGATGTCAACTATGCCATGCCTTCTACCGCACTGGATCAGGTGCGATCTGTCCCCGGTGTCGAATGGGCCGTGCCGCATTTGCGCGCCGTCGCATCGGTGCGCACGCGCTCTGGCGATCTGGAAGGCGTTGCGATTATTGGCGTGGATGATGCGACGCTGATCGGGATGCCCGAAAACATGATTGAAGGATCGGCCGATGTGCTGTCGCAGCCCGGATCGGTGATCATCGACGATGGCGGCGTGGTAAACCTGTTCGAAGCCGGCGCAGACCCCATCGGTGAACGGCTGGAGCTGAACGATCAGCGCGCGGTTATTCGCGGGGTAGCGGATTCCATCCCCAGCTTCACCAGTCAGGTCGTGCTTTATACGAAATACAGCCAGGCGCTGAATTACGTGCCGGGAACGCGCAACCGGCTGACATTCGTCCTCGCCGGGGCATCGGACGGTCTCTCCGCAACAGAAATTGCCGAACGGATCGAGAATCAAACCGGTCTGAAAGCCGAAACGCGCGAGGAATTTGCGCAGGCCGGTGTCGATTTCATCGTGCAGAACACCGGCATCCCGACCAATTTCGGCATCACGGTGGTGCTCGGCTTTGTTGTCGGCGTTGCAATTGTGGGGCTGACATTCAGCCTCTTCATTCGTGACAATATCAAGCAATTCGGCGCGCTGAAAGCCATCGGCGTGACCAATGGCAAGATTGTCCGCATGGTCGCAGCGCAGGCCGCCCTTGTCGGTATTGTCGGCTATGCGCTCGGCGTGATCGGCACGGTCGCGTTCATATACGGGTTTAGCGGCAATCCGTTTTTCAAGGGGTTCTATATCCCATGGCAGATCCCGCTCATCAGCCTTGTCGCGGTTATCGTAATTCTGGCGATCACCGGCTTTATCGCGCTGCGCAGCGTGCTGAGCACGGAACCGGCGGCGGTGTTCAGATAATCGCGATGGCAGACAATTCAAAACCCATGGACACCAGCGCAATCGGCGGATGCTCGCCAGAAGCAGCCATCTGCGCTCGCGGCATCGTGCGTGATTTTCAGGCCGGCCAGTCCACCATTCGCGTGCTCCACGGCATCGACACAGACATTCGCTCAGGCGAGATGACATTCGTCGTCGGTGAAAGCGGGTCAGGCAAAACGACGCTGATCTCGATCATGTGCGGCATTTTGTGGCCCACCGAGGGCGAAGTGAAGGTGTTTGGCACCGACATCTACAACCTGTCGGACAGCGATCTGGTCAATTTCCGGCTCGAGAATATCGGCTTCATTTTCCAGCAGTACAATCTCATCCCGTCGATTGATGCCGCAGCCAACGCCGCCGTCCCGCTGATTGCGCAGGGCATGGATATCGGGCCCGCGCGCGAGAAGGCCAAAGAGCTGCTGGAAAAGCTCAATATTGGCGATCAGGCGGACAAACTGCCCAGCCAGCTTTCCGGCGGTCAGCAACAGCGCGTCGCGATTGCCCGCGCGCTCGTGCATGAACCTCGCCTTGTGGTCTGCGATGAACCGACCGCTGCGCTTGACGCAAGCTCGGGCCGGCGCGTCATGGACCTGCTGCGCGAAGTGGCCGTTGCGCCCGACCGCGCCTGCATCATCGTGACGCACGACAATCGCATCTTTGACCTCGCCGACCGCATCCTTGTGCTGGAAGACGGTAAGGTCACCCATGACGGCAAGGATATGCCCGATGGACACTAATCTGCCCTCTGCCCAGCCCTCCCTTTTCAGCCTGTCGAGATAATCATGGCCCTCCTTCCCCAAAATTTGAGCTTTTCCCGCCAGATATTGCCGGTCGCCGCACTGATCGGGATCGTCATCGCGGCCTATCTGATCTTTGTCGGCCTGCCCGACCGGTCCACGACCGAGCCGGACCAGCAACCGCCCAAAGCGACAGGAGAGCTGGCCGATTCTGCGCGTGTCGCAGGCGCCGGGCTGGTCGAACCATCAAGCGAGATTATCGACATCGGCACGTCTCTGTCGGGACTGGTCACCGACCTGCGGGTCCAGCCGGGCGACCGGGTGGAAAAAGGCCAGCCGCTGTTTCTCGTCGATGACCGCACCGCACGCGCTCGCATAACAGAGACAGGCGCCGCCATCGCTCAGGCCCGCGCTGCAATTGTAGAAGCACAAGCAGCGCAGCGCACCGCCAACGAACAATTGGCGCTTTATCGCCAAATCTCCGATCCCGCCGCTGTCAGCCGCGCTGAGGTGATCCGTGCAGAGGGAGACGCCGCCGCCGCGCAAAGCCGCCTTGCCATTGCGCGCGCGCAGCTATCTTCGGCGCAGGCGCAGGCGAACAGCGCGCGGACGGAACTCGGCCAGCTCACCGTTCGCGCGCCGATTACAGGCGAGATCCTTTCGGTGAACATCCGGCCAGGTGAATTCGTGTCGACCCAGGGCGGCAATTCCGAAGCGATCATCCAGATGGGCGAAACCGTCCCGCTGCATGTCCGCATCGATATCGACGAGAACGAAGCGCCCCGTGTGAACCTTGGCGCGGATGCGGTCGTATCCCCGCGCGGTGCGGCGGAGCTTCAGGTGAAAGCCGCCTTCGTGCGCGCCGAACCGCAGGTTGTGCCCAAACGCCAGCTTACGAACAGTGCGGCTGAACGGGTCGATGTGCGGGTATTGCAGCTCATATACGCGCTGCCCCAAAGCGATGCTTTCCGTGTAGGCCAGCAGGTCGATGCCTTCATCCCGGCGCGCGAATCTGGCGGTTCTGGTGACACAGCAGCGGCGGGCGAGTGAGAATGAAACCCATGCGCCCCTTGATCTCTGTATCGCTGGCCCTTGCGCTTGCCGCGTGTGCGGGCGGTCCTCCGCCCGATATCGCCACACCCGCCCCCGATCTGCCCGCCACATTCCTGTATGCAGGCGAAGCGGACACGGCGGGCGCGGTCGATAGCCTGCTGCCCGAACAAGACCCCGCTTTTGCGGTTCTGAGCGAAGCGGCGATCGCCGATGCGCCCAGCCTTGCCGAAGCGATTGCACGCGTCGAGGCTGCGCGGGCCGGAGCGCGCGGCGCAGGCGCAGCGCGGCTCCCAAACATCGCTGCCGATGCGAACGTGACGGGCACCCGCATCAATCCTGCACAATTTGGCGAAGGCGCATCCAGCTTCATCGAAACAGAGCAGGTCTCCTACGGGGCAAACCTGACCGCCACATGGGACGCCGATCTGTTTGGCCGGTTGAAATCGCAGGAACGCGCAGCGATTGCCCGCATAGACAGCGCCAGCGCATCAGCCGCTGCGGTGCGCAATTCGCTGATCGCGGAAATCGCAGGCAGCGTCATCGACTGGCGCGTGCTGGCAGCGCGCACCGATGCGCTGACCGCCGATACTAAGGCTGCCATGCGCCTCGCCGATCTTGCCCGAACCCGCGAAGAGGCAGGCATCGCGCCCGGTTTTGACCGTATTCGGGCAGAAGCCGCCGCCAGCGCCTCCCGATCAGCGTTGGCCGCGCTCAATAGTGAGCGGGCGCGCATCATTGGCCGATTGATCACGCTGACCGGGCAAACCGGCGGCGAGGTTGCGGCCGCGCTGGCATCGGATGCTGCGGCGTTTGATCTGGGCCCAGTGCCGGGCACCCTGCCCTCTGATCTGCTTGCCAATCGGCCCGATGTGCTGGCCGCAATGGCGGAACTGGCGGCGACCGATGCCGACCTTGCCGCGAGTGCGCGGGCGCGTTTTCCGAGCCTCAACCTGTCGGCCATCGTCGGGCTGCTCGCATTCAGCCCCGGCGACCTGTTCGACGAGGATTCCATCGTCGGCACGCTGGCCGCGGGATTGGCCGGGCCGCTGCTCGATTTCGGACGGCTGGATGCGGAAATTGACGGGGCCGCCGCGAACAAGAAAGCCGCCTTTGCCGTCTATCGCGGCGCAGTGTTTCAGGCGCTGGGCGATGCAGAAGCGGCCTACGGCCTGATCGCAGCTGCCGACAACGAAGCCGCACTCGCTGAAAAAGAGCGCGCCGAACTGGACCGCGCCGCGAGCATCGCGAACTCGCGCTACACCGCCGGGCTGGCGAGTTTCCTTGAAGTGCTTGAGGCGCGCCGTGCAGCGGATGCCAGCGGGGACCGCGCAGCGGCGGCGGCTGGACGCGCTGAACGCGCGCGGGTGCTATTGTGGCAGGCTCTTGGCGGCACGCCGCCCCGTATCGAGCCGAACGAGGGCTAACTTACTACCCGCTCGATCAGCCAGAAACTGCCGGTAATTCCGATACCATATGCGGCGATGCGGATTGCGGGATTTTCAGCCTTGGGCGCGAACCGGGTGAGACCCGCGACCAGCGCCAGCAGCACCGCGATGACCGCGATTTGTCCCGCCTCCACGCCAAGGTTGAATGCGATCAGCGCGCTCGCAATCTCCGTCTGCGGAAGGCCGATCTCCGCCAGCGCACCGGCAAAACCGAACCCGTGCAACAATCCGAATACGAACGCGACCAGCCACGGTGCGCGGCGTGTCCATGTCAGGCGTTCCGGCTGCCCGACCGCGCGCACCAGCTCCACCGCCAGAAACACGATAGATAGCGCGATCAGCGCCTCGACCGGGCGGCCCGGCAGGCCGGTATAGCCCAGCGTCGCCGCGGTCAGCGTGATGGAGTGAGCCACGGTGAACGCGGTCGCCGCCTTTACCACGGCCCAGCCCCGGCGGACCAGCAATGCAAGCGCGATCACGAACAACAGGTGATCCCAGCCCAGCAGGATATGCTCCGTTCCGATCACGAAATAATCGGCCGCAACGGCCCAGCGATCCGGCTCCGCTGCAATCCGGGCTGCGGGCGCATCCGCGGTTAGCCGGAATGTCTGCACAGGCCGGTCCAGCGGCACGAACCGCGCAATCGCATCGGCTCTTCCGGTAAGCCCGCCGAGGCCAAAGCGCCCGTCCGACAGATCGCTGTCGCATCGCAATCGCGCGCTGCCCAGCAGAGCGAGCGGCGCGGCGCGGCGCACCGGATCGGCAGTGAAAGCGCAGCCATCCGGGATGACCGGATCAGCGTAAGCGCCTGCCATGCCGCCAGCATTCGCGGCGACAGGCAACTTCCATTCGAGAATCCATTTACCTGCACTGCGCTGGGTCAGTTCGATCACTGCCGGGCGCAATTCATCGGCGGATGCCGGCGCGCCGATCAATGAAAAAGCGAGCATGGCAAACGCCGCCATTGCGCTGCGAAGGCATATCACTCGGCAACCTCGATCCGGTATGCACCGCGCAGCACAGCAAAGGCGCGGTCTTTACGCGCCGCAATTTCCGCGCTGCGCCACGCATTCTCGACGCGGGGCCTTATCTGATCAAACGCGGCCTCCTGCGAAGAACGCTCACGCAGCCTGAGGAGATGCCAGCCGACGCCTGATTGCAGCGGCCCCTGCCAATCCTGCGATGGTTCAATGCGTGTGAGCGCGCCTGCAAACACCTGCCCGAACACGCTCTCCGCTTCGTTTAACGGCACTGCGTCACGCGTTTGGGGCAGCATCGATGCTTCGCCCAGTGATTGCCATTCGGCCCCTTGCTCCAGCGCGGCAGCGGCAGCCTGCGCCTCGCCCCGGGTGCGAAAGACCAGTTGATCGAAACTGACCAGCACCGCGCCCGCGAACAGATTGGGATTCGCCCTGTAAAAGGCTCTCAGCGTCTCCTCGTCCGGCTGCGCTGTTTCGGCGGCGGCTCCGGCGGCCATGTCCATTTTTGCCACGAGGCGGCGGCGCACGACAACATCGTTCTGGTCCAGCCCCAGCCGCAGCGCCTCGCGGTAGAGTATCTCGTCACGGATGAATTGCTCGATCTGCGCGTCAAGCTCGGCATCGGTGGGCGCGCGGCCCATCGTCCGTTCGAACTGCCCGGCAAGCAGCGCCTGCTGCGGGCGGTCCACATCAATCACACGCGACGCCGGATCAGCGGCAATGCCGCCCGTCCATACGAAAAAGGCATAGAGAAACCCGCCCGCGACCAGAAAATGCAAAAGCGGTTCGCGCGCCCAGCCCGGCAGTGTCACGCTCGCCTCTTCAACTGGCCGGTTTGAGCCAGATCGGCGAGGTGTAGGCGCGTTCCTGCGCGACCGCATCAGCCATCGCCTCCTCGCTCAGCGTGATGCCGAACCGCACCGCGTCGAACAACGTCCAGCGCGGTGTCGGGATTTCGAGAACGCGGACGTAATAGAACGCGCGCTGGCCTTCGCGGTAATCGGGATCGGTCCAGAAACTGCGCAGTTCAGACGCTCCGATATCGTTGGTGTAGGTGGCATCGCTGCGGTCCACCGTATCGCCAACCGCAGGGACACGTCCGCCGGTGCGCGGGCGGGCGTCCATATCGCTCCACACGGCGTCGTAAACGCGCTCCTGCAAGTCGCCGTTTGCATCCAACCAGCCTTTGACGATCTGCACCCGGTCAAGATTTGCGCCGTCTGGGTCTTTCAGCGCCGCGATCAGGAAACCAGGCGCTTTGCCGCCTGCGACCAGTTCGCCGCCCATCGGGACGCCTTCAGTGTAGCCTTTGCGCACCCAGTCTCCGTCCCAGTCCTGCTCTGAAAAGTCGAACCCGCCAAACACGCGCACGCTCATGCGCGGGCCCGTCGTGGCGTAAACCTCGCGCCGGGCAAACGCGTCGAAGATTTCCGCGCGTGTATTGCCGCGCGCCCACGCTGCGGCGTATCCTCCGGCAAGGTAGTTCCAGCCGAACCGACCCTCCCGCGTGCCGAGGTTTTGCGGAGTCATCGCGCGATCAGTAATGTCGGCTTCGTTGCCGGTATGCTTGCCCCAGAAATTGTCCTCATCACCCGTGGCGAGCGCAGTGTGGCTGTCCGTCGAACCGACCATACCGAAAGCATACGGGTTCACGCCCAGCTGTTCCTCCAGCGAAAGCCCGCGTTTCAGCGCCTCGCGGACATACGATCCGCCAAGCATGTCCGGCGTAGCCCTTGCAGTCAGCGGCAAATTGCCCAGTTCCCAGCCTGCGACGCCAAACCCTGCCATTTCATCGTTTGGCGAAAGGAATGGGTGCGTCTCGCTATCACCCTTGATCTGGGTCACTTCGACCACTGGCTCTGCCGCTGCCCGCTTGGCCGCGTAGGCCGCTGTCATGGGCGATCCGTCGGGCATCGTCATTTCAAACATGAGGCCGTTTGAAAGGTTGGAATTGTGCGGGATCGCCAGCGCTTTCCCGCCCGTATTCCGGGCATAGGCGGCCATGTAATCCCACAGCCCCTCAGGCGTGGTGGAAAGACCGGGATAGGGCAGGACCTGTTTCGTGCGGTCGCTGGCATCGCGGAACATGACGACCCGGTGCAAATTGTTGCCGCCCGGCATCAGCGTGTATTCGAAGCCCGCAAACGCCGTGAACACGCCCGGCCTGTTATACCGATCCAGAATATCGAGATGGCTGTCCCAGATTTCGCGCGTGTTTTCCTCTGCCGCCTCGGGATCGGTCAACGCCTCTGGCAGGGTGCCGTTTGCCGCCGCCGTGATCAGCTCTGCAATGGCGAGCTGCGATTGCTCGGGGCTTTCGTGCATCATGTCATACCAGCGCAGCAGTGTCTCATCGCCCTGCGCCATTACGCCCAGCCGGGGTGCATCGTACAAACGCCGCGTTGCGCCCAGACCATCGGAATGGTCAGCAATCACCAGAAAATCGAGCGGCCGGGCCAGTTTCGCCTGCGTGCCGGTGGTCGCCGCAATCGCCTCTCCACTGGCAAAACGCAGCGCGTCTTCCGGGCCAAGGCGCACGCCAAAGCCGAACGCATCGACCGAGTTATCCGTGTGCAGATGGGTGTCGCCCCAATACGGGCGATCAGGAAATTCGGCGAGCTCTATCGCGCCCTCCCCGTCGCCGCGTTGCACGGCATCGACCGCACTTACATCATCGCAGCCCTGAAGGAATAATGCCGCAATACCCGCCAGTGCAAGCGCGCTTTTCGCACTTCTCATTTGCCTCTCCAATGTCCCCGCAAAACATGTGCGCGGCATTGGAGTGCAGGTCAAGTGTGGGCGGATTTCACGCAGAAACTGGTTCTAGAACGGAAGGAAACCGCCGCCGGCAGCGTCGGACGACAGATAGTAGTACCCCATCCCGACTGCCGCCGCGCCAGCGATGATCCACGCGATCAGCATGGCAAGTCCATCGCGCACCATGATGGCAAGGGAGATCATCGCAATCGCCAGCATCGGGCCGCTGCTAGCCCACGGCAGGACCTCCAGCGGCGGCACCATCAGGCACAACGCGATGATAATCGCAGCGGCGACCCTTAGCGCGGGGCCTTTTGCTAACCCTTCCATGCGGCCTTTCGCCACATTGTCGAGCTTGTCAGCGACGCCGGTAACTTTGTCAGTCGCCTTGTCCAATTTCTGCGAGGCGACCGAGCGGTTTTCGATCCATTTGGGCACCCAGATGTGACCGCGCCCCATAATCATCTGCACCGCGATCAAAAGGATCAGCAGCGCCAGCAGGCTTGGCACGCCGGGGATCGCGCCCAGCGGGGTTGCCTCGGTCAAAGCAATGATCATCATTACGGGCGCAAAGCTGCGAGAGCCGAACTTGTCGAGCACATCGCCAAACGACACGGAATCCTCGGCATCGGCCAATTCATCCAGCACTTCGACAACATCGCCGATTGAGTGAGGTTCGGTGGTTTGTTCGCTCATCGCGCCAAATCAACGCACGAATAGCGGTTTTTGGTCCCGACCTACCCCGATTTGCGCAGCAGCGCCGACCGTTCGCACTGGCAAACAACCTCGCCGCGCTGATTCAGCATTCGGTGGACAAATGTGACGATGCCCGCCTCTGGCCGCGATTTGCTGGCCCGCAATTCCTTGATCTCGCTGACCGCATGCAGGGTGTCGCCGATAAAGACCGGCTTGGGCGTGACCACCTTATCGAAACCCAGATTGGCGATCAGCGTGCCCAGCGTCGTGTCGCCCACCGACAGCCCGACCAGCAGTGAAAACGTGAAAGTGGAATTGACCAGTATCTGGCCGAACCCACTTTCCTTGGCTGCCTCGACATCCAGATGCAGTGGTTGGGGATTATGGGTCATGGTCGAAAACAGCAGGTTGTCGGTTTCGGTTACCGTCCGCCTGATTTCATGCTCGATCGTTTCACCGACCTGCCATTCATCGAAGAATTTGCCTGCCATCGCGCTTAATCCTTTGACCAGCTGGCGGCGAGCTCAGCGCCGTCTTCGGTGCTGGAACGCACCGTGCCCGGCGTGCGGCTGAACCGCGGCGCGGGGGCAGTGTGCCACGCGCCGTCATGTTCAACAAACGCGCCGCGCGCTTTCATATGCGGGTGATCGCGCGCCTCCTCCACATCCAGAACTGGTGCGAAACAGGCATCGGTCCCTTCCAGCAGCTTGGTCCATTCGGCCTGCGTTTTCGTCTTGAACATCACGGCGAGGTGCTCGGCATATTCGTCCCATTTCGAAGGGTTCATCTGGCCCGCAGCCAATTCGGCAGGCGCGCCGGATTTTTCCAGAAATTCGGCGTAGAATTGCGGTTCAATAGCTCCCAGCGAGACCTCGCGCCCATCCGCACATTCGAAACAGCGGTAGAAATGCGCCGCCCCGCCCAGCATCCCTTTGCCCCGCTCCGTGGTGATGAAAGGCCGGTCCCGCATCCCGAAGAAAAAGCTCATCAGGCTGGTGGCGCCGTCAACGATGGCCGCATCGACGACCTGCCCTTCGCCCGACCGTTCGCGTTCGTAAAGCGCGGCCATGATGCCGAATGCGCAATACATCGATCCGCCGCCAAAATCGCCAACAAGGTTTTGCGGCGGCACCGCCGGTTCACCGGATTTGCCGATCGCGGACAGTGCGCCTGTGACCGCAATGTAATTGATATCGTGGCCGGCTGCATGGGCCAGCGGGCCGTCCTGTCCCCACCCTGTCATGCGGGCATAGACAAGCCGCGGATTGGCCGCGAGCATCTCTTCCGGGCCAAGGCCAAGCCGCTCCATGACGCCGGGCCGGAACCCTTCGATCAGGACATCGGCCTTTGCCAGCGTATCGCGGCAGAAATCCTTGCCCTCCTGCGATTTGAGGTCGACCGCGACGCGGCGGCGCGCACGCTCCACCACCGGATTGGTGATGGCAGCGCCGGGGCGTTCAACCTTGATTACATCAGCTCCCAGATCCGCGAGCAACATGGCGACATGCGGCCCCGGTCCGATGCCTGCAAACTCGACAACTTTCAGCCCGCTAAGCGGTCCGTTCGAATGGCTCATGGTCAAACTCTCCTCTTGGTTTGCGCTTGTGACGCGCAAGCTTTGCAAGGGCAAGACCTTGGGATCAGCCAGGCGCGCGTCGCGCAGGGGCACAGGGGCGCAGGGGCGCAGGGAAGCAGCGGCGATTGACAGCGGCGTGGTGCAGGCAATATTGGCCGAGCGGCGCAATCCAGCGATATTTTCGGCGGGAATTTTATACGTGGGAAAAGCCACGAAACGGGTCTTGGCAGCGGCATCGGGCGGCGGACACTGGGAACAGCTGATGCTGCTTCGCCCGGCGCTGGAACAGTTCGATCTACGCTTTGCCACGACCGACCGCGATATTGCCGTGCAGCGCGGTATTGATGACGCGGCGATCCTGCCCGATTGCAATCAGAACCATCCGTTTCGTTCCGCCTGGTGCGCCGTGATCGCGTTCTGGACAGTCCTGCGCCTGCGCCCCGATGTGATCATCTCCACGGGTGCGGCTCCCGGATTTTTCTGCATCCTTGCAGGGCGCGTTACGGGGGCGAAGACGCTCTGGATCGATAGCGTCGCGAACGGTGAAAACATGTCGATGTGCGGCAAGCTGTCCGTCCGTTTCGCGCATCAATGCCTGACGCAGTGGCAGCACCTTTCTGCCGAAACCGGACCAGCCTATCGCGGGTCGGTGCTGTGATCCTTGTCACAGTTGGAATGCAGCTGGGTTTCGACCGCCTGATCGCGGCGATGGACGCTCTTGCCCTGCAGCTTGATATGCCTGTCATCGCGCAAACAGGGGTCGGCGAATTCAAACCTTTGAATATGGAAGCGAGCAGCCGGATCGCGCCGGACGAATTTGAAAAGCTGGTTCAGCAATCGCGGCTTATCGTAAGCCATGCCGGGATCGGGACAGTCCTCACCGCGCAGCGATTTCAGAAACCCATCGTGCTGATCCCGCGCCGCGCAAAGCTGGGCGAACATCGCAATGATCATCAGCTTGCTACCGCCGAAAAGCTGGAAGGCAGGCCCGGTATTCTGATCGCGCAGGATGAAACGCAGCTGGCAGGCAAAATCCACGAAGGCTTGGAAATTGGAGATTTTGCAGCGCAGCGTTCGGACAGCGCAGAGCAATTGCAAACCGCGATCACCCGCTTCATCGAAACCGGTGCGCTTTAGCTCTGCAAAAAGGGCACCTATCGCGCTTTCGAACGGTCTGTGTCTGTTTAGGGTGCTTTTCTGGCGACCTTTCCGGATTGCAAAATTGCTAACAAACCTAACGCGATTTTAAGGACTGTCGGCGCATGAAACCCGCGTAATTTCGGGATTTCACCTTCAATGAATGCACCTTTTAACACCGCTGCCGCGATTGATCTGAATGTCGCGGGAGCACCTGCAACAGACCACCAGATTGCGGTTATCGGCCTCGGTTATATCGGCCTGCCGACCGCCGCTGTGCTGGCGAGTTACGGCTGGAATGTCTGCGGCGTCGACGTGTCTGAAAAGGTGGTTGAAACGGTCAATGCCGGCGGCGTCCACATTGAGGAACGCGATCTCGATCAGCTGGTGCGAACAGCCATCGACACTGGCCGCCTCACCGCTTCGAATACGGTGCCAACCGCGCATTTCTACATGATCGCAGTGCCCACCCCGCTGGGAAAAAACAACACCCCCGACATCGCTTATGTCGAAGCCGCAGCGCGCTCTATCGCGCCGCAGCTTTTGCCCGGAGCCTGTGTGATTGTCGAAAGCACGTCGCCTATCGGGACGACCGAGAAAGTTGCTGATATCATTGCGCAAATGCGCCCCGATCTGAACGTGCCAACCTTTGGCGACGCAGAAGGCGGTGACATCGCAGTCGCCTATTGCCCAGAGCGGGTTTTGCCCGGCAAGATCGTGCGCGAACTCGTCGCAAATGACCGGATCATCGGGGGCATGACAGCGGCCTGCGCAGAGCGTGCAATCAACCTCTACGCCAGCTTCGTCAAAGGCGACTGCCTGACAACAAATTCGCGCATCGCTGAAACCGTAAAGCTGGTCGAAAACAGCTTTCGCGACGTCAACATCGCCTTTGCCAACGAACTGTCGATGATCGCTGACGAAATCGGCGTCGACGTTTGGGATGTCATCCGCCTTGCCAACAGGCATCCGCGCGTAAACATCCTTCAACCCGGCCCCGGTGTCGGCGGGCATTGCATTGCGGTGGACCCGTGGTTCCTCGTTTCCAGCGCACCCAAGGCCGCACGAATTGTGCGGACCGCGCGCGAGGTAAACGATCACAAGGCCGTCCATACCGAGCAGCGAATTCGCGGACTGCTGCACGCAGCCTCCGACGCCAAGGTCGCCGTGCTGGGCCTCGCGTTCAAACCCGACATCGACGATTTTCGCGAAAGCCCTGCCCTGGAAATAGCCGAAGCTCTCGCCGAGGATTGCGGGAACCGGATGCTGGTGGTCGAACCATTTATCGATGAGCTTCCCGAAAGTCTCGCAAGCACTGGCGCGGTGCTGATGCCCCTTGATGCGGCGCTGCACGAAGCGGAAATCGTTGTCGTGCTTGTCGACCACACCGCCTTCAAACATCTCACTACGGCGGACCTCGCCGGTAAGATCACATTCGATACGCGCGGGATGCTCAACCCGTGAGCGAAGCCCGCGCGCATCCCCGGATCATGGTAACATTCGGGACGCGGCCCGAAGCGATCAAGATGTTCCCGGTCGTGCGCGCACTGCGCGAGACGGGCCGGTTTGATGTGCGTGTCGCGGTTACCGCACAACATCGCGAAATGCTGGACCAGGTGCTCGAAATTGCAGGGATCGTCCCCGATATCGATCTCGACTTGATGCAGCCGGGTCAAAGCCTTGATGCACTTTCCGCTCGCATAATCACGCGTTTTGGCGAGGCGCTCGACATAGAAAAGCCCGACCGCGTTCTGGTGCATGGCGACACTTTGACAACCATGATGGCGACCCTCGCCTGCTATTTCCGCCGCATTCCTGTTGGCCATGTAGAGGCGGGATTGCGGTCAGGTAACATCTATTCGCCATGGCCGGAGGAAGTGAATCGCAAGGTCACCGGCGCTGTTGCTGATCTGCACTTCGCCCCGACGCAGGCCGCAGCGCAAGCCTTGCTTGCCGAAAATGTCCTGCAGAAGACGATCCACGTGACCGGCAACACGGTCATTGATGCGCTGATGCTCGCCCGCGATGCAATTGCCGCAAAGCCGGAGGCCGCGCCCGAGATCAGCGCGTTGAAAGCGCGCTTCGAAGGCAAACGCATCATCGCCGTCACAGCCCATCGGCGCGAGAATTTTGGCGAAGGGATGAAGCAGATTGCAAAAGCAATAGGACGCTTGGCGCAGCGGGACAATGCAGCGATAATCTATCCGATGCATCCCAACCCCAATGTCAGCGAGGTGATGCGTCCTGCCTTGTCGGGCCATGCCAATATCGCGCTGATCGAGCCGCTCGATTACCTTGGCTTTGTCGCCATGATGGAGGCGAGCGAGATTGTCCTGACCGATTCCGGCGGCATACAGGAAGAGGCGCCCAGCCTTGGAAAACCCGTGCTCGTTATGCGCGATACGACCGAGCGGCCCGAGGGCATCGCAGCCGGAACGGCAAAGCTGGTGGGCGCGAATGCCGAGGCGATCGAGCGCGAAGTGAGCCGTTTGCTCGATGATCGAGCCGCCTATGACGCGATGGCCGCATCCCATAATCCATACGGATCGGGCAAAGCCAGCCAAAGGATCGCCGAAATCATCGGCGAGAACCATGTGCCGGGTTAACAAGCCTCACGATGTGAAGGTAATAAAGCGCGCATCCGGCGAGGAAAAGCACAAGCCCGAGATCAGCGAACCAGTTCAACTTCAAAGGTCCGTAAAGCAGTCCGTCGATCGCGTGCAGCGACGTGATTCTGATTGCTGACAGCAAAATCATCGCCCCGCCGGCTGACGCTGCGAAGATCGTCGCAAAATTCCGTCGCCCTGTCGTTTTTCGCACCAAGCCGGTGAACCACCAAATGAACCCCGCCACGCCAAGTGCGAAAATGCCTGCTGCGATCACGGACTGATAGCTGCGCCGGGCATCGTATAATTGCAGTGCACGCAAGCTTTCACGCAAGTGTTCGCGGATAGTATCCTCGACATCGAACACCCTTATTGCCGCCAGAATGACAAGCAATATGGCCAAAACTGTCCAGGCCCTGACATGCCAAGGTTGCTGACTGCGCAACCGCGCAGTCAGCGCGGCGGATGACAGGACAAAGGCTACCAGCAAATACAATAGACTAGCGGCAATACTCAGGATTGATACGTCGGCCATTTGCACCTTTGTCGTCATGTTCTGCCTGACCACACCTTTGCTGCAGATGCATCATCGCGCAAGAGCCAGCGCCAGCCCTTTAAAGGATCGAATTTCGACTGCGGATCGGCATCGCCGCGTATGGCTGGACCATACCAGTAGGGGCAGGTTAAGCATGTTGCGCTGCAGTAGGAGAGAGTATAGGGATTTTTGCGTATTCGAGGAGGCGTTGTGGTTTTTAAAAAGTTAAACTCGCGAATTGGTGGTTCAATGGTTGCAATCTCTGCAATTGCGCTAACTGCCTGCGCTTCCACGCCGGACCCTGTGATCGGTGCTTCGGTGACGACGCCGCAGAACGATCTGGGTCAAGCCGGATATAGCTGGCAGCGGCCCAATACATACAATTTGCGGCCATCGGACAAGATTTCCGTCAATGTGTTCCGCGAACCTGATTTTTCACTCGAAGCCGTGCAGATCGGCGTCGAAGGCAGCGTGTCCCTTCCGATGCTCGGATCGATCCCGGCTGCCGGCATGACTGCAAAACAGTTTGAAGAAGATCTGACGCGCCGCCTTGCCGCCGCCGGATTGAAAACACCGATGGTCAGCGTCAACATTGCGGAATATGCATCGCATCTCGTAACGGTCGAAGGCGCTGTTTCGGAGCCGGGCGTTTATCAGTTCCAGCCAGGCGCGCGCCTTTCCTCAGCGATTGCGATGGCAAAGGGGCCAGAGAGAACCGCCAATACACAGCAGATCGCGGTGTTCCGGGAAAGCCCGAACGGGATCATGGTCGCCAAATTCGATTATCAGCAAGTCAGCCAGGGAACGATGCTGGATCCAGTTTTGATGCCGAGCGACCGCGTCGTGGTAGGCACAAGCGGTCTGTCTGTCTTCTGGAAGGATTTCCTGCAAGCGATGCCTGCGTTCGGTATCTTTGCGAACAGCGCAATTTGATGCATTTATGAACGATAGAACGATAATACCTGCACCGGGTCCACGAGAGCAGGGTACTTGGCTGGATGATTATCTTCCAAGCACCGGCATTGCCAATTTCGAGCCTCGCTCGCCTCTCATAGACACAGGCGCGATCCGCGGCATCCTGTATCGCCAGCGCTGGATTGTTGCAGGTATCGTTCTGATCGCTGCAGTAATTGGGCTGGTGGCCACTTTGCTTGCCACGCCAATGTACGAAGCGCGCGCGAGTGTCAGGGTAGAGCCTTACGGGACGCAGTTCCTCGAGGGGCAGGATATCGCTCCGCAAATTGCGTCTAACCAAGTGTTCAACCTGCTTGCGACCCAGGTCGAGGTTATCAAGAGCCGCAATCTTGCAAAGATCGTGGCAGAGAACCTGAATCTGGGTGAGCGGACCGACCTTTTGGGCAGCAATATCGACGAACGCCGTCCGCCCAATATGACCGATGAGCAATGGCTCGCGGAGAAAGAGAATATGGCTGCGGGCATTATCCAGTCGCTCGTCGTTGCCGAAGTGCCTCAGGCAAACTGGATCATTTCGATCGGTGTCCGATCAAGCGATCCGGTTTTAGCCGCCGAATTGGCAAATGGATACTCCGATGCCTTCGTCGCATCCGATACGCGCAACACCGTCGCCAGTAACGAATATGCGCAAACCTATCTGCAAGACCAGATTGAGCGCGTTCGCGGTGAGCTGGCAGTCGCTGAACAGGCCTCGAACGCGTACGCCCGATCCAACGGTATTATTGTCGAGCAGTCGAGCGGCGAAGACGGCGATGACATCGTCACTCTGACCAATTCCAGCCTGGTCGATATCAACACCAGAGTTTCGGCGGCCCGCGCAGCCCGTATTGAGGCAGAACAACGCTGGCGTGCGATCCAGAGCCTGCCGGCATCGCAGCTTCCCGAAGTGCAAACCAGCAGCGTCATGCAGCAATTGATTGCCGATCGCACTGGTAAGCAAACTGAACTGATTGCACTGCGGCAGCGGTATAATGACGACTTCCCGGAAATTCAGGATATTCTGGCGCAAATCCGCGCGCTCGACAGCCAAATCCAAACCATCGGCAACGACATCAAGGCAACCGCGCGAAGCAATTACCTTGTCGCGCAGCGGCAGGAACAGGCGCTTGAAAACGAACTTGGATCGCTCACCACGGATTCGCTGGCAGAGCAGGATCGTCAGGTCGATTTCAACGTCCTTGAAAGGCAGGCCGACGCCCTGCGTTCCCAATTGCGCCTGCTGTTGGACCGGTTCAATCAGGTGAACACGGCGGCAAACGCGCAAAGTGGACGGATCACCGCGCTCGACGCGGCAACCGTTCCAGGCTCGCCTTACGCGCCTAGCCTGTTTCGGAACATGGCAGTGGCACTTGTGCTTGGAATGGCTTTCGCTGGCGGTCTTGCTGTCCTGCGCGAAACTTTCGACACCCGCATTCGCTCACTGGACGATGTCGAAAACCGTCTGGGCATACCATTGCTAGGCCACACGCCGTATGTCGAGGAAAGCGACATCGATTATGCGGGCAGCAACGGCCAGTTTGGCAGTTTGATGGAAGCCTATGCTTCCATTCGCTCAACAATCGATTTCGCAATGCCCAGAGAGCAGAACGTCATCCAGCTAACCAGCAGTCAGGAATCGGAAGGTAAGTCCACAACTGCGGTAATCCTGGCGGAACTGTTCGCAGGGATGGGGCGCAAAACGCTGCTTATCGATGCCGATTTGCGCCGCCCTTCGGTCGCTTCGCTTGCCGGGCTTGAGAAACCCAAGGTCGGCATCGTTGAAGTTTTGCTGGGCCATGTCGATCTGCAAACAGCTGTCATCAGCGGGCTTCACGAAAACCTCGATATTCTACCCGTAGGTGCATTGCCGTCGAACCCGACGGAAATTTTCGCATCCAATCAGTTCCGCGACTTCATCGCCGAATACCGCAACGAATACTCGCTGATCATTCTCGATTCAGCACCGATCCTGGGCCTTGCTGATGCGCCGATGCTGTCCCGACTGGTCGATGGTACCGTTTTCGTAATGGAAGCCAATCGCATCCAGTTCAATCAGGCCAGACAGGCTTGCAAGCGCCTCAGAGCCGGAGGCGGCAACATTATTGGAGCCGTGCTTACCAAATATCGCGCGATGGAAGCGGGCGCCTCGTATGATTACCAATACACCTATTATCGGTACGGCGATGAGACGAGGGAGCAAGCCTGAGATAGCGCGAACGCGCACCTGTAGACCAGCAGATAGTGAACTCTTGCATGCGGCGAAGTCCTAATGTCTTCAAGTGAGAAGCGGATGAAAGTTGTTCACGTTAGCGGCGACTTTCCCGACACAATTGCCAGCTTCAAAACTCCGGTAATCAAAACGCTGGTGGATTTGACCAATCAAGATTTTGCGCACGAAGTGTTTTCAATCAACCGGTCGCCGACTGGCGCGTTTGGATTGAGCGTTGCAACGCTGCGAGGCAATGGCTGGCCTCGCCTTACGGTTTCGTCCGAACCGTTCGAATACGGCCTGGCGATAAGTTACAATGCTCCGGGACGCGGTATATTCCATAAAAGCATGTTAGATCAGCTCGGCCGTGCATTGGCGAACCACGTGATAAGCAGGGGCGAAAAACCCGATCTGATTATCGGCCACAAATTGACCATCGAAGGTCTAATTGTATCAGCGATGTCTAAGGCACTCGGCGTCCCGTATGCCTTGTCTATTCAGGGCGACACTGACACAAAGATATTGCAAGTTCGCCGCGATCTTAAAGGAACCTTCCGCAAAATCTGGCGGGAAGCGAGAGTAATCTTTCCCTTTTCGCCGTGGTCTTACGAAGCAATTAGATCCTCGCTGGGCGAGCCTGGCGGTTCGGTCGTAATGCTACCATGTGCTACCGATCTGGACGAACCGATGCGGCCGGTCGCCAAAGGAGATGGATTAGTTTCGGTTTTTCATTTGAAAAACTGGCGCCGAAAAAATTTGAACGGCATTGCTCAGGCTGTTCGCACGATGTCAGTAAATGGAAACGCGCCGACTGTCTCAATCATCGGTGGCGGCGATGCTAAAGAACGTGATGCCTGCAAAGCTATTATCGGGGATGTGCCGGGAATAACTCTTGTTGGAGCTGTGAACCACCCTCACCTAAAAACCCGAATGAATGCCGCCACCGCTTTTATTCTTCCTTCACGAAGGGAGAGCTTTGGGATGGTTTTTATTGAAGCGCTGTTCGCGGGGTTGCCAATCATTTATCCAAAAGGGACCGCTGTCGATGGATATTTTGACAACGCGCCCTTTGCTCTGAGCGTTGACGCAAATTCACCTGCATCCATCGCCAGCGCGATGCAGGATACTATCGACAACGAAAAGAGCCTGAAGCGCACTCTCGCTGAGTGGCAATGCTCAGCGGATGCCAAGCGATTTACTCGGGCGGAAATTGGGAAAACATTCGCAAAGTCGATTTCGGGGGCGCTGGGAGGAAAGTCCTGATTAGCACGGCCCAGTGCCGTGCGGTGAAGGCAGCCTAATATCCGGCGAGCCATTGGTGGCGGTTATCCCATACCCTCTTCCACTCATCACGCTCAGCCTTTCGCCCTGCTATCCAGAATAGGAGCTGAGAGGCAAGCCGCCGATTAGCGATCCATGCCCACATCATGACCTGTCCGAAGGGCACTGCTGCTGGGTGCCAGTGATCTTTGATAAGCGTCATCTTCGCTCGCATCAGCTTTATCTGCTTATCACTGCGCACCTTCGTGGATGCACCCAGCAAATGCATGATCTGAGCATCAGGCGTAATCATCGGCCTGTACCCCAGCTTCGCTGCCCTCAAGCACATGTCGGCTTCTTCCCCGTACATGAAATACTTCGCTGTGAAGCCGCCCAGCTCATTCCAAAGGGATGTTCTCAAGAGAAAAAAGCATCCCACAACAATGTCGACTGTTCGGACACTGTCTCTTCGCCAACCTCCAATAGCCTCCGAATTTAGGACCTCCGAATTGCGGAAAACGCGGCTCAGGCCAAAAGCATTGCAAAATACGCTCCAGGGGGTCTGTTTCATCCAACACGATGCCGGGTTTAGCGATCCATCCGGGAACACAGTTCGTCCGCCGACAATGCCAGCTTCCGGGTGCTCTTTGCCGAAACGAAGCAAATTCTCGATCGCGCGCGGATGGGTTTCCGTGTCGGGATTTAGCAGTAAGACCCATTCACTCTCTACTGACCTTACCGCCCGGTTGTTTGCCTCTGCAAACCCCAGATTCTCATCATGCGCGATAACCTCTACGTCAGGAAATGCCTGAGCGATCGCCTCTGCCGATCCATCACTCGAGGCGTTGTCCCACACTATCACGTGCATGCTCACATTGCCGGCATTCTCCAAAAGCGTCTCAATCGCTTTCTTCGTGAGATCGCGAGTGTTCCAGCTGACCACGATGACCGTCACGTCAGCCTCTGATCGAGGAGCAAGCATTATGTCGAACACCCTTTTGATTTGTGGTGAGTGCGCAGAATTGAGGCGTCCCAATTCAGCTTCATCGCCGCACGCTTTCGGGGTCGAATAGAGGGAACTGTCAGAAAAATACAGCGCTCCTTGCCGACAGACGCCAACCATGCGGCCAGCGATAAAAATACTTTCCTACACCCCGACCCTTTCATATGAACAGCACATGATAAAGGAGAAATAATTATGATTGAAGATAAATTTCCAAATGCAGACAGTGTAACGTCGCCCGCCCGGAGTGCATTTTCCATTACTCCCGACGATATTGAAGACTTTAACTCTACTACTAAAGCAATTTACGTCGGAAGTACTGGAACTGTTGTTGCAAAACTAGTAGATGACGATGAAGATGTTGTCTTCAGCGAAGTTCCAGCTGGTATGATTTTGGATATCCGTGCCGTAGCGATCCGAGCGACCGGGACCACCGCGACCGACATCATAGGATTGCGTTGATGCCAGGCTTTGGCATGACTGCTGGCTTTGGTGCTGGTCGCTACCGCACAGCTCACTTTCTGAGCAAGCAGGGGCCAGCCGCGTTACTCGCCCCTCATTCAGATTGGACCGGGATCCCGGGCAGCGGTTTTACAAGCATTCCAAGTGACCCAGAGCGTTTGACCGCGAAACCAGCACTGCGTCTCGTGACACCGCCAAACATCTTTTTTCTGGACGAGACAATCGTCGGGGTCGCTGCGTATGCAAACGATTCCGGGACACTGATTGGAGGCGTGGACAGGGTCCGTTTTCATTTCGAGGGAAACTCGATTGACGTAGTGGAGCCCACCCTAAGGTCATTCAGTAGACGAGATGGATCTGAATACACTGTTCTGGGATATTGGATGACGCTTTCGAAACCGCCGAGCGCGAGTGGAGAAGCGCAGCTGTACATAGAGGCGGAACCCTCGGATGCCACGATGCAACGACGGGTTCTAGGACCGTTCTCCTACTACCCGATAAATCCATTCCAAACGACCGGAAATGAGCACGATGCAGAGCTAACCGTTCAGCCTTCACAACCACAGGTGGAAGGCGTCAATTACCAAACGGTTGGTGCCGCAATGAGCTATTGCAAAGTTTCTGGCTTCGAAAATCCCAACATAACGCTGTTGGAGGATATCGCAGACGAGAACCTGTCTGATACGTTCAACGCTGGCGGATTGTACTTCCCATCAGGCTATATGCACATCCGGACTGCTCCGGGCGTAACGGCCAGCTATTCCAAGCCCACCTATACAACAGACATCGCCAGCAGCTTTAGGTTCGCGACCAATGGGATGCACTTCGAGGGTGATCACACATTCGATCTTGAAAATGTGCAGACCTTTTATGAAGAATTTGTCAGCGATAACCCGAACTGGTTTGACCGTGTCCGCTTCACCAATTCCGCTGGCAAAACGGCGCTATGGCGTAAGGGAGTGCGGCCTTTCAAACCGCTCCTGCGGAACATTTCGTACATGACTGATTGCCAGGTCGACAACCTTCGCGACCCAATCGCAGGTGTCACTCTGGTAAGGGGCTGCCTTGCCGATAATAATTTTGGCGATGTCATGACATCAACGCTGTGCGGCATAGGCAACATCGTGACACGGCACGAAAGCAGCTCCGGTTTCAACTATGATATCGATGCTCTATCGATCGCAGGCCCAGCCGGAGCGACTGTTGCGGTCTCGGGCGGTGTTGACGGGACGCGGACATTTACCCTGAAAGAATTTGGGACGCTGGTTAGCACTTTTCGGGTGAACTCAGGGGTATACGCATACTCGGTCGAAGAACCCGGATATGATCCTACGACCGATGGGTTCGGCTACTCAGTGCAAAACGTAGCAGACTGGATCAATTCGCTAAGCGGGTGGAGCGCTACGTTGCTTGATGACACCCGGCGCGCGTCTGCCTTGGCTTTAGCGGGCCAGAAAGGTGTTGGCTTTGGCGATACCGATGCAAGTGCAGGCTTGACGCTGACAACCACATTCGACCTGCATAACGACTTTTGGCAGCAACAGCGGACAGCCGAAAATGTCATAATTGAAGGCAATTTCGGCTACGGCTTGCAAGCGCAGATTTTTCTTATCGGAGATCAACTCGCCAACAGCTGCCACGACTTCATTTTTGTCAACAACGCGTTGATGAGCGATCTCCAAGTGGCTGAGTATTATGCTCCGGAACAATCGGTTAGCCAGTTGGCATCCACAGCCCAAAGCCATGTGTGTTTTGCACACAATTCTCTCCCGTTTCAGGCAATCTGGATGAGGACTCAATCTGGCTATGACCCGGATAATTACTGCGTGATTGCCAATAATGCTGTCGCTGATTTGATTTGGTTCGGCGCGCCCGATCCGGATATCCGGCTATCGAACAATATCCTGGACGCCACCAGCGATGCCCCTGCAAATGCGGACAACACGATCCTTGCAGGTGGCTATCAAGACAAATTTGTTGACGCGGTCGTCGGCGATATGGCGCCAGCCGGGTTATTGCTTGCAAACGGTCTAGCTCCAATTGTCGCCTATGATGCGGTCGGCACACGGCGCGGAGCTAGTGCCCCAGCGGGTGCTTTGTCATGATCGGGCCCGAAATATCGCTAGGGACCTTTTGGTCGGGACGTTGAAAGTCAGCGCGTTTGGCGGTGCATAGCCGTACTATGCACCGCCAGCGCGCGAGAATTGCGTGCGGACGCGTTTTTCGGTGCAACCTGGCAAAACGAGGCGATAATGCCGAGAACAGCCATGAAATAGATATTGGTTTCGCCAAAATAGGTCACGGTCAAAGATGCAAACAATAGCAAGAAGACTGAGATATTGAGACCAACCATGAGGTTTCGATTTTCTTCATCGAAAAATCTAACCCTCGAACCGAGCAGTGTGATGCAGAAGATTGCTGCTGCATACAATAGGATCGCCGTTATAACCCCGGATCGAAGGCCCAATGCGAGGAAGTGGGCGTCGATGCTGGGCGGCAACCAAATTGGCAATGGGATCGGATCGTATCCCCAGCCAAACCATGGCCGGTCTGACATCGCCTTCAGCGCAGTTTCCCATTGGGTTATCCGAACATAACCATTGTGCGGGCTGAATGTGTACCGAATGATCAAGTAGATCACACCGGATTGGCTGCCGATATGCAATGCGGCCAAGATCCCGCCTAATATGGCGCTGATTACCGGCCAAGTGACATATCGGAGCCTGCGCTTGAAGACATCAACCGCTATCATCCCGGCGCCTATCGCAATGACGAGGAAGGACACCGAAGAGACCGAAAAAATGCCAAGAAACGACGTGCCGATGCCAACCCAGCGCGGCCAGCCTCTGATGCCTGAAAAATAGTATAGCGGGAGCAATGACGATAACGTTACTCCTGCGTGGATCGGATGCGAAAATGTTGAATATGCCCGCATAAGCCCTGCGCGCTGGTCGGTCCTATACTCCAATCCACCGACCGCGTTGCCCGCCTCATACATCTGAACGTTGCCAAAGAATTGAGCGAAGAAAGGCCGATAGATGATCGTATGAAAAATGCTTTCAACAGCAAGAATTAGACCAGCCAGAAAAAAAGCAGGCGCAACGATTACCAGCAGTCTTCGAAAATCGTCGTGCGATCGGAGCGAGGTCCGGGCGACCAAAAATGCGCCCAATGCGTCGAGCACAATCGCCAAAGACCGGATGACTCCATCGACTGGCCCAAACAAATTAATGAAGGCAATAATCATCCAAAGTGAGCCGACGAACACTAATGCATCAGGCAGAGAAAACCGTGTCTCGCCCTTCACATAACTCAGGACAGCCGGCCCAATCAGAACAGCGAGCGCAATCCGATATGCAGTCAGATTAAGCCCGCCGGCGTTGAATGCAACTTCGGGTGGGAAAACGAGACAGACATAAATGAGCGACGCCAAAGGCAAGATAGACCTGATTGAGGCCATCCGCGTTTGAGGGACACGCGCACCAACCCAATCAGGGCTTGGATGTAATCTGTCGAAGGGTTGGTTAGGCGATGAAGCCATCAGTGTGCCTATGCAATCTGCTGCGCGCGTGATCAGACTTATTGGTGGTTGGCCGCCTTGGCAAGCTGCACGCTTTGATCCACCCTTACAGCACCCCAGCTTCTGATAAGATCAACGTTTCTGGCGTTCATCAATCGATAGCTTGCGGCCATAAGGACCTATTAGGTCGTCCCGCGCAATCAACCGCGCAGGGTTTCCTGCGACAATCGAATATGGCGGCACATCTTCAAAGACGACCGAACCTGCACCAACGATGCTGTTATGCCCTATGGTTACACCGGGCAGAACCATGGCGCCGCCGCCAATGAAGCAGTTCTTCTCTACCAAAATCGGGCTGACCGTCCCGTCACTTTCGATGCTGCGCAGAATGGTCTTGAAGGCCACATAACTGCATTCTTCGATCACGATCGACCCTCTCGCGCCGCTCACAAACCGGGCGGTCATGGAGATATTGACGCTACTGTGAATCGAGACACCCCGAAATGCCGAAAGCCAACGACGCCGGCCGCCTGTAAGGAATAGACGCAACGGTCTGAGTGAGTTTAAGGAAGTCAGCGGCATCGGCTGCCACCGATATCAAAAGGTACGAGGCTACTAAACCATGAATGCATCAACACAGCGATTAATCTCACGGCGGAGACGATCGTTGCGGCAACACTTTGATTATCTCTTTCGGAGATTTGTCTGGGGGACTGACATCGCGAGCAGCGCCTGGATATCGCCTTCAGCGTATATTGACCGCACCTATCCGAAAGGTGTGTTAATTGAAGAGGACTGCATCATAGAAGATGACGCATGCGTTCTTACGCATGACATGACGCGCGGCCTATACCTTGACACAAAAATCGGAGCAGGCAGCGTGATTGGCACAAGGGCCATCATTATGCCTGGAATAACTGTCGGCGCCGGATGCATTGTCGATCCGGGATCTGTTGTTCTGAGTGATTTGCCGGATGGCAGCCACGTACGCGGGAGTCCCGCAAAACCTCTTGGACGAACTGAGGCATAGCGGGTCGCTCAAGGGAAGCTATTGCGACGTTTGCTTTAACAGACTCGCACGATGTTTGCCCACATTCCCATATTCGAATTTCCCCACAAGTTCGCGGGCTCTTCCCG
This sequence comes from Erythrobacter sp. MTPC3, assembly GCF_042854385.1. Taxonomy (NCBI): domain Bacteria; kingdom Pseudomonadati; phylum Pseudomonadota; class Alphaproteobacteria; order Sphingomonadales; family Erythrobacteraceae; genus Erythrobacter; species Erythrobacter sp. MTPC3. Next base: position 162,369 of record NZ_BTGP01000002.1, on the reverse strand, counting down.
CGAGACGGCTGCGCTTTCTTTGATCGTTGGCAAGATCGGCCATCGCAGCCGCAATCCCATCAATATCGCCTGCCGTGACGATCACTCCGCTTACATCATGCTCCACCAGGCGCGCCGCTCCCATTGATGTTGTAATAATAGGAATATCGCAAGCTGCCGCCTCATAAGTAACCTGAGGCCCCCCCTCTTCAAACGTTGGGAAGACAAAAGCGTCGCATGCGCGATAAAGCGAAGCGACATCACTTACATGGCCCAAATTTCGCACTGAAGCGAGTTCGCTGTAACTTTCAACCATCGGCTTCAGAGCGTCTTCTGGTGCCCCAGCAAGCCATAGTTCGCCATTTATGCGCGCTCTATCCCATGCCTCCAATAAAGTCGGAATACCTTTGCGCACATTCATCAGCCCGACGAAGACTGCTCTAAAAGAATTATCCGTCTTTGGCGCGCGCTCTTTGGCGTCATTGGCAAATCTCGATCCAACCCAGCCAAAAGTCGACTTGAGGAGCCGCTCGTCGGGAATTCCAATCGCATTCAGAGATGCATCAACCTCTGCATTAGAGCTGAATACAAAATCATGGAGTTTCAATTCACTCGTTTCAGCCTCTACGTCCCGTTCGGTGATGCCGTGCCCGGGTGCAAACCCTGCGGTTAGGTAAGCATCATCAAGGATCGGTTTAGCTGCAGCCAATGGATTGTTGATCATCTCACGGATGCAGATCAACCCGCGCGCTTTTGCTTTCTTAACCAGTGCGGCAGGAACTCCGGGCCAAAAATATGCCAGATCCCCAGGTTGCGAGCTACCAATAGCCTTAGCAAATTTTTGCTCAAGGGCGCGAAGGCCAGACTTGGCTACGAATCTGAAAGGCAGATGCCTCCCAATCGATCCAACAGCTTGTGTTGAGTTCACACCAGCAGGCAAGCTGGTTCGGTTTCTGATGGTGAAGACGGTGGCATCTATCCCGCATGGACTGAAGTGCTCAATGATCCGAACACAGCTTTCCGCAGGCCCTCGTCCTGCGTAGGAAAAAGGCAACCATACAAGACACTTCTTGGCCTGCATCATCTCGAAAAGAACTTCATGATTTAACCCGCATAATTCTTAGCTAAGACCAAAAAATTCTTCTGCTTCAAAGGCGAAGCGTTCGGCGGCGGCTCTTGATTCCTCGTGCTTTCGTTCGAGGTAAGCGCGAACTTTGCCTCGCGTTGACAACGCCCAGTCAGTCTCATCGAAACCAAATGCAATTCCGAAACGAGCCTCTTCGTCCTGGTACCAATCAGCCTTCGTCATCCCGGCCGGAGGAGAGACAATCGATATGGCCCCGCAGAGAGCCGCAAACGAGGAAAACGCGGTGTATGGATCAAACGATACAAAGTATTTTACGCGTTTCAATACGGCCGCACATTCAAGATGGGACAAACCGTCAATACAAATCGATCCATCCAGATCGATAAGCCGTTCGTCTACTTTGCCCTTGCGGACGCAATACGCTGTACCAGAGCGACACTCAGGCGCGACAGCTCCGTTGAGATTGTAAATTTCAAACGGGAAATGGAGAACGAACAGTTTGTTTGGACTTAATTGATTCAGTCCTGGATCGTAATCGTTCAAAAACTCGTTGAAATCGACGTGCAGTTCATTCGAACCGAATTCGCATTCGCCCGAATGAAACCCCGGCTTATGAAGAAAAAAACGAACGACATTCGGCGCTCCCATCGGGTTGCCACCAATAGTGTCGCTGTAGATTGCAATTGTCCGGCCATCGCTTGGGGATAGTGTGAGAGGCAAAAGCGGTGTCATCATCGTTTTGTTGACGACGTACCCCTTACCCAGAAACGCGTTTACGAGGGGCAGGCGGCTGCTGATATTCGCAAAGAGGCGTCTCGCAAAGACGTAATCCGGTTTTAAGACTGGGTAGAGATAAGCTTCATACCCCAGCTCATTGAGGAAATGACAAAGCTTGTGCAGAACGATCACCCCCCCGATTTCTTCATGATAAGAGGTCACAGGTATAACGAAGCGGGATTTTGATCTGTCGCGATCCACAGTTGCTATGGATGTCATGATGAATGCTTTTTTCGTAAAGTGGATAGCAGCTTCCGACTCTCACCGAGGTCCAGTCCTAGTGCGAGCACAGCCCAAATCAGTGCGCCGACCAGTCCCCCAAGAACCAACCTCAAGAAGTACGCTGATTGCTCCAGCGGACCGAACTCAAGAACCAGAAAAACGCTGCCAGCCATTCCTATCGCAAGCATGATACCCGGTATTGCATCCTTGAATTGAGCGAAAAGCCCGTATCCAAATTCTCGCCCAGAAAAAATCGTGTTTATGAAGATGGCGCAATAGCCAGCGGCGACCACGCCCCACGCAATCCCGATCGGACCCCAAAAAGATGCCGTAAACAGTATCGATATACCGATGATTTTCTTAGCCAACTCTAACGTAAAGAACAGATCAGATCGACCGATCGCCATCAGTGCCTGAAGGTTCAGCATATGTATTGGCGCCAGCATACCGCCTAGGGAAAGTATCTGTATGAATGGCACCGCCCCTGCCCACTGCTCACCATAGACGCCTCTGACAAACGGGTCAGCAAGGGCAGCCAAACACATCATCGCTGGGATATTAAGAAGGTTGGCAGTCTTCATTGCGCTGCGCATTCCCTGACGCATCAAATCAGGTTCGCCGGCAGCTTTCGCAAAAGCAGGGAACGCGACCTGATTGATCGGATATGTGACAAAGCCTTGGGTAAGCTGAAGGGTCGCATCAGCGCGGCCATAGAGACCAAGCACTGCTGGGTCGCCCATTCTGCCTATAAAGATCGTATAGGCACGGGAGTAAATTGTCTCGAGGATTGACGAGGCCAGCATGAACCCACCAAACCCAAATAGCTGGCGCGCAGAAGTGCGACTAAAGATCAGATGTGGTCGCCATTGGCTGGTGATCCACAAAAGCACCGTCGTGATCGCCGCTAGAGTGAGCGATTGAAAGGCAAGTGAGAATACTCCGTAGCCAGAATATGCGAGCGTAACCGCCACTGCGCCTGCTGACAGCGTCGCAATTACCCTCACAATCAACAGTCTTCGATATTCTAGGTTTCGCAGAAGCAGAGCACGCTGCACTGCGCCCAAAGCGCCAAGCAGAACACTGCCTCCCATGATATGCATTAACGGAACCAATTGTGGCTCGCTGAAGAACGCCGCAATCCATGGAGCGGACAAATATAGCAGCAAAACCATCGCGACAGCCAGGCCGACATTGCACCAGAATGCGGTCGAGATGTCCTCTGGCGATAGATCGCTTCGTTGAATAAGCGCTTGGCCGAAACCGCTTTCGGATAGAAGTGCGGCGAGCGCGATAAAGACCGCGAGCAGCGCAACTGTGCCAAATTCAACGGGTGAAAGTAGGCGCGCAAGAATAACGATTATGACAAAGTTAGCGCCCCTCTCGAGGATGAAATCGAGTATCGTCCAAAGGGTGGCGTGGGCAACGGTCTTTCGGTTAACCTGTGCGGGCATTCATTTGCTTTTCAAGCTCTAGAAAGTCGGTGCTGCGCGCGCTGATCCGTTTTGCTGGCACTCCCCCATAGATCGCACACTCGGCCAAATCTTCTTTGACCAACGCTAAAGAACCGATCGAAGCTCCATCTGCAATGTGGACATTCGGCAGTATAACGGATCCAGTACCGATGATAACGTGGCGTCCAATGATAACTGGCCCCGAGGTAACCCTCGTGAATTCGTCCGGGACCGTCGGATTGGTCATTGCCTGACCAGTGAAATCATCACTTGATGAGAAAATACTGACTTTCACCGAACATGTCGAAAAATCACGTAACTCTATTCGGCCAGCACCGATCAGCGTCGCCAGACACGAGACATGAACGTGCCTCCCGATAGAAATTCCGCCTTCCCCTGCAGAGAGAACACAAAAATCGTCGATGCGGCTGTTACTGCCTATCGTAATGCGCGAAGCGCCATAGAAAGACGCTTTTCGTGAGATAAGCACATCACAGCCGACCTCCGCGAACCCGATCTCCGCGATCTCAGCGTCGCTCATGAAACTCATGGCGCGCTTTCAAACTGCTGGGACGCCAGCACTCGACATACATCCCGGACGATCCGTGTCGCGCCCTCAGGCAGTGTAGTTCCTGTTGGCAGGACTATGACACGGTCTGCGACGGTTTCAGATACCGGTAGCAGCAATCCGGCATGCGGGAAAAGATCACGGTAGGGCCGCATATTATGGCATCCGGGCCAAAAATATCGGCGGGCCAGAATGTTTTCAGCCTGAAGCGCCTCTACAATTGCATCTCTTGATGCGGGAAAAGCCGGATCGACCTCCATAACTACGTACTGAAAATTGCTGGCGCCTTTTTCGAGCGGAAAGATGGAGAGACCATCAATACCTTCCAATGCCTCGCGATAGGCGTCGTAATTGACTTTATTCTGTTCGATGACCTTTTCGACCTGATCGAGATTGACCAAACCCATAGCAGCGCAAATTTCAGACATCTTCCCATTAGTGCCTGGGTATACAACCTCATCCACGCCACCGAAGCCGAAATTGCGCATCAATCGCATTTTGGCTGCCAATTCATCATCATTCGTCGTGACGGCGCCGCCTTCAAACGTGTTGAAAAATTTGGTCGCGTGGAAGCTAAAAGCCTCCGCCCGGCCAAAACCTCCAATCGATGTATTCCCACTGGAGCAAAGAAAGGAATGTGCTGCGTCATAGATGAGAGAGAGGCCATGCTCATCAGCAATTTCCTGCAGCGCCTGCGTATGGCACGCTCGGCCCCACAAATGCGTCGCAAGAATGCCGGTCGTGCGAGAGGTTATCATGCGGCGCACTGCAACTGGATCAAGGGTGTGCGTTTGTGCATCGATATCAGCGAAAACTGGCGTTATGGCCTGCCAATGCAGAGCATGGACTGTCGCGATAAATGTATAAGACGGTACGATCACCTCGCCCGACAATCCAACTGCACGGATCATGATTTCAAGCGCGACTGTGCCGTTGCACATCGCAACGCAATGTTTAACGCCAAGCTCTTTGGCAATTCGGTTTTCAAGCTCCTGGACCACAGGGCCATTATTCGTAAGCCATCTGCGATCAAGGATCTCTTTGGCCAGATCGAGAAAAGCAGTGCTGTCCCCGATGTTTGGCCGCCCAACGTGCAAAGGCTCTTCAAATGCAGACGCAGCTCCATTTATCGCCAGATCAGAAGCGGAACTGATGCTTTTAAACTGTACCATGATCTATACTTTCATTTGCGCTAAGCGCGATTAAAGCGCGACGAGCGGGCGCCACCAATCTTCGTTTTCTAAATACCAGCGTAGCGTTTGTCGCAGCCCTTCATCGAACGTTCGTTCCGCTTTGTAAGATAGCTCTGCGCGGGCCTTGGTATCATCGATGGCGTATCGCATATCGTGCCCGGCGCGATCCGTTACGAAGGTCTTCAAGATTTCGCTTTTCTTTCCATTCGCAGGCGGCGCTGCAGGATAACGATCAGCCAACCCATCAATATGTTCAAATGCAAGATCGACTTCCCTGCAAATCGTATCGATCACCTCCATATTCGGCAGCTCAGCGCCACCCCCTATGTTATAGGTTTCACCTGCTGTACCGAGAGAAAGACATGCTTCGATACCGCGGCAATGATCTTCAACATGAAGCCAATCGCGAACGTTCATCCCATCGCCATAAATAGGCAGCGGCTTGCCTGTCAGTGCGTTCAGTAGAAACAGCGGAATCAGCTTTTCCGGGTACTGGAAAGGTCCATAATTGTTTGAGCAATTGCTCGTTGTCACCTCAAGACCGTAGGTATGGTGATATGCTCGTACCAAATGGTCCGAAGATGCCTTTGAAGCGGAATACGGAGAATTTGGTGCATACGGAGTTTTTTCGCTGAAGGCCGGATCATCAGCCCCCAAAGAGCCGTAAACCTCGTCAGTCGAGATATGATGAAAACGATGATCGCGGCCGTCTCCGTCAAGCCAGACAGATCGCGCCGCCTTAAGGAGACTGTTCGTACCAAGAATGTTGGTATCGATAAATGCATCTGGGCCAGTGATCGAACGGTCCACGTGGCTTTCTGCTGCGAAGTGAACAATCTTTGAAATGCTTCGCTCGCGCAAAAGCCGTTCAACAAGCTCTTGGTCGCGAATGTCGCCTTCGATCAAATCAGCATGCGGCGCGCCCTTAATGGTGGAGCGATTTCCAGCGTATGTGAGCGCGTCAAGCACGGTAATGTGATCGTCGGGGTGCCGCGCATTCCAGTAATGCACGAAATTGCCCCCGATAAAGCCAGCGCCGCCAGTGACGAGTAGATTAGCCAAGCGATTTTTCCTCTTGCAGCATCAGGCGCAGATTTGTCCGCCAATGAATAGGCTCAGACCCGAGTAATGAATGACACGCGCTACTATCCAACAACGAAAACTTTGGTCGCTGCGCCTTGGTCGGATATGCGCTGGTCTTTATGGGTCGGATCACCGGCACCTCGCCAAGAATCCCAAGCGACTTTGCCTCTTCCGCAATTGCGACGGCAAAATCATACCACGATGCAACACCCGCATCGCTATAGTGGTATGTTCCTTTTGCCCCTTTACCCGCCAGCAACCAAATAGTCGACGCCAGGCTGGTCGCCCATGTGGGCGATCCAATCTGGTCGGCAACTACGCTAAGCTCGCTGCGCTCTTTCATGAGGCGGATCATGGTCCTTACAAAGTTGGCTCCGTGCGCAGAATAAACCCAAGCCGTCCGAACCAACAAATCCTCGCTGCGTAGCGCGTCTTCGCCTTCCATTTTGGTTTCGCCATACACTGACAATGGCGAACGCTTGTCATTGGGTTGGTAGGCGCTTGCTGACTGGCCGTCGAACACAAAGTCAGTTGAAACATGGATCAGGGCTCCGCCTTTTTTATCGAGCGCGCTGATCAGATGCTTCACCGCGTCGGCATTGACTGCCCTCGCTTTGACTACTTCATCCTCGGCCTTGTCCACAGCGGTATATGCAGCCGCGTTGATGATGATGTCCGGCGATACTTCTGCGACCAATCCGTGCACTGCTTCGGCATTGGAAATGTCGCATCGATCAATATCAATCGCCACAAGGTCATAATCAGCGGGAGCGGTTTTCTGCAACGCATTGCCAAGCTGTCCCTCAGAACCAGTGACCAGAACTCTCATGCGAATGCCTGCACGTCTGCCAGCGATTTTCCAGCTTGATCCTTCGCAGAGATTATTGGTTCGATGCCAGCCAAAGGCCATTCAACCCCGACATTCGCATCATCCCATTTCAAGGTTTGCTCTACGTCCGGCTGATACGCTCCCGTGCATTTATAAAGAAAATCCGTGTCGTCCTGCAGCGACAGGAAACCGTGGGCGAACCCTTCCGGAACCCAAAGCATCCGCTTATTCACCGCCGAAAGTTCAACACCCGCCCACTGCCCGAAATGTCGAGACGACCGGCGCAGATCGACAACCACATCAAACACCGCCCCTGACGTGACCCGAACAAGTTTGCCCTGTGGCCGCGGATTTTGGAAATGGAGGCCGCGCAGCACCCCTTTTTGAGATCGACTATGATTGTCCTGCACAAATTCCAGATTCAGGCCGTTTTGCGCGAATGCAGCATCGGTCCACGTTTCCATAAAAAAACCGCGCTCATCTCCGAAAACCTTCGGTTCAATGATGATCGGGCCAGGAATGTCGCAAGGGATAAAATTCATGGCAAAGCAGGCTTCTCGAGCAAGCCAAGAAGGTATTCACCATAGCCCGATTTTCGCAGGGGCTGAGCTATTTCAACGAGCCGATCAGAGCTCACGAAACCTTGGCGCCAAGCGATCTCTTCGGGACAGGCAATCTTCAATCCCTGCCGTTCTTCGGTGATCCGAACATAAGTGGCCGCATCAAGCAGCGATGAATGTGTACCTGTATCCAACCACGCGAACCCGCGACCCATTATTTCAACCGAAAGGCAGCCTTCATCCAGATAGAGGCGATTGAGATCTGTAATCTCCAGCTCCCCCCTTGCGGATGGTGTAAGATCGCGAGCACGATCGACCACCGTATCGTCATAAAAATATAGCCCGGTCACCGCGTAGCTCGATTTGGGTGCTGCAGGTTTTTCCTCGATTGAAACCGCTGTTCCATGAGCATCAAACTCAACCACGCCGAAAGCCTCTGGATCGCTAACGCGGTACGCGAAAACACTTGCTCCAGCGGTTTTGGCTGAGGCGCTCTGAAGCAGGTCAGGCAGGCCGTGGCCATAAAAAATGTTGTCTCCCAATACCAATGCACTGGGCCCCCCGCGTACGAAGTCAGCCGCAATATGGTATGCTTGGGCAAGCCCTTCTGGCCTAGCTTGCACCGCATAGCTCAAAGCAATGCCAAAATCTGATCCATCGCCGAGCACACGCTGAAACTGCTCGGCATCTTCCGGCGTTGTAATGATCAATATGTCCCGAATGCCCGCTAGCATCAGGGTGCTGAGCGGATAATAAATCATGGGTTTGTCATAAATCGGCATCAACTGTTTTGAGACGCCGCGAGTAAGCGGATAAAGCCGGGTGCCCGAGCCACCAGCCAGAATGATGCCTTTTCGGCTTTTCGTCATCGCTCTGATCCTTCAGGCATCAACAGGTTTTTGCGCATTGCAGCATCAACGCCGAGGGTCAACGGATATCCGGCATCGTTCGCCGTGCAAAGCAATCGGGGCGTATTATGGTCCTTGCTTGCCATCCTCCTCAGCGCCCGCGATAGGGATCTCTGCATGAACAATCGTCACCGAACACAGCGGCGCGTCGTATGATTGCGCAGGATACTATAGACGAATTCATCGCTGGGTGTGTCCGCAGCTGCCTGGGCAGCGATCAACGGCCTCGCTGGCCCGCAACATTTAACGTTTGCGGAGATGAAGTGGCGACCCGAATTGTTTTTCACGGTGTCGCCGGAATTCTGTGCGATGATGCGGACGCAATGGGCGATTGGCCATCTGAAGTGAAAGGTTTGGTCGCCACGGAGGCGCGGCTGGGTGCGCTATGGGAAGCCACGCACAACCCCGTTATCGTTTCCGCAATCCGCGCTCTCATGGATGCCGGGATTGAGAGTGTGGTGATGAAGGGCACGGCACTTGCCTATTCGCTCTACGAAGACGCTGCACTGCGTCGCAGGGGCGACAGCGACCTGTTGGTGAAACCCAATGATTTGATGTGCGCCCGCGAAGCTTTGCGTTCGGCTGGCTTGGCTCAAGATACCGCCCAATTTGGCCCCAATTTTCAAGAGGTCTGGGAGTATGAAAGCGCCGCTGGAATGACGCATCTGATTGACCTACATTGGCAGCCTGTCGACAGTCCATTCATTTTAAAATTGGTCGACTGTGACCAGATATGGTCTCAAAAAGTCGCGCTCGATCGGCTCTGTATTGGTGCATATGTGCCCGACCCCGTGATCACGCTCGTCAGAGGCGCGATAAACGAGGCATGGCATCTGAAATACGGATATTATGCTGATGGCCCCCGGCTTACGGGAGGTCACCGGATGATCTGGGCGGTGGACTATCTTCTGCTAACTGAGAAATTTTCGGCGCTCGACTGGGAAAATCTGTCTACCTACTGCGAAAAGACAGGTGCTAGCCCTATCGTCCTATCAGCACTGGAAGGGGCCGAAACAATGCTAGGTATGGCGCTACCAGACACGGTCAGATCACGGCTTACTCAGCAAGCTACTCCATCACCCCAACAGCGATACATCTCATCTTTCGGGGAGCTGGCGCGTCTTCGAGCGGATGTCTTTGCATCAACCGACACCGCGATGGCGCTTGCTGTGATGCGTTGCGCAGCCTTCGCGCCGCGCGAGCATCTGTTGCGAAAATTCCCTAAGTCAGACCATTGGCCCACCTTCGCTTTACAGCTACGCCGATATGCTGCGACGATGACCAAGACAATCTCGAAAGGCTGACAGCTGTGAAGCTAGGTTTGCTTTGGCAACGCGCCCACCAGTTTCGCAGCGACCTGGCGCTGATCAGCGGCCTCACTCTGCTCAGTTCGGCTGCGACGCTTTCGTTGCCTTGGCTGGCCGGCCAACTCCTCGGCGATGTTCTGGAACCGGCGCAGGAGGACCTGGGGCAAACCATCGGCCTGCTGGTCGCAGCTCTCGTCATTCTTGCCGTGCTGACCATTGCGTCCACGATCCTATCTGCGGCCGCATCGTATCGTATTCTGGCCCAGCTGCGGCGTGACATCTACGACCACGTTCAGTTGATGCCGATGGACTTCCACGATCGCCGAAGCGGCGGCGATCTGATCTCCCTTATGACTTACGAGGTGGGCAACCTCAGCAGTTTCCTTGCATCGACCCTTGCCAATGTGCCCTCGATGCTTTTGACGGCGGCGGGGGCGACGGTGCTGCTGTTTCTGATTGATCCCACCATGGCGGTTGTCATTCCGGTTCTGGTGCCGGTGTTCTTCATCGCGATGAAGCTGGTTGGGCGCAGGATGCGGGTCTTGGCCCGGCGCGCGCGCAAAGCCGAGGTCGCGGTCATCGAAGCGGCAGATAACGACCTGAAAATGCTGCCCGCGATTAAGGCTTTTGCCGTGGAGGAGGACCGCAGCCGGGAGTACGCCTCCAAAGTCGATCAAGCGCGCCATTTGAGCCTCGCGCAAGCGCGTATCAGCGCATTTATCGCACCGACCGTTGGGCTGATCGCTGCGCTTGCCGTGATTGCCATGCTGGTCGTCGGCGCCGGAAGCCTTGCTTCGGGAGAGCGAAGTCCGGGAGAGCTCTTCGCGTTTCTGCTATATGCCGCGTTGCTCACACGTCCGGTAGGCGGGCTTGCAGACCTATATGGCCGCTTTCAGATTGCGCGCGGGACGCTTGCCCGGCTTGAAAATGTTTTCGCGATGCACCCCGAGCAAGGATATTTCGGCGGCAAGCAGCTGGTCAGGGCGAAAGGCGCCATCAAGTTTCGCGACATCTGCTTCAATTACGAAGGCCGACCCAGCCTTATCGAAGGTCTGGATTTCGACATAGAGCCGGGCGAAATCGTCGCGCTCACCGGAGACAACGGCGTGGGCAAATCGACTTTGGTCAAATTGTTGCTGCGGTATTATTCGCCCAATTCGGGCCAGATAATGTTGGACGGATCGGATATCGCCGACCTGCAAATCCAGAGCTTGCGCCGCCAGTTCGGCTACGTCCCCCAACGTCCTCTGCTGTTCAACAGTACGATTGCCGAAAACATTGCTTTTAGCGATTCGAATAGTGGCACAGAAGTCGACACAAACGCCCTAGAGCGCGCTTTGAAACTCGCACAAGCAGACCAATTCGTAGCTGAACTTCCGAAAGGTCTGAAAACCGAGATCGGCGATTACGGTGTGCGGCTATCCGGCGGTCAAGGGCAGAGGGTGGCGTTGGCAAGAGCACTCTATCGCGACCCGCCAATCTACATTCTGGATGAGGCGACCAGCATGTACGATCTCGACAGCGAAGCAGCGTTCGTCGAGAATTGTATCGAAGCGCTGCGCGATCGGACGGTGATCATTATCACCCACAGGCCGGCCAGCCTGGCATTGGCTGACCGGGTTCTTGACGTCAGGTCCGACGGGATATTCGAAGCGGGCGTTTAGTATCCCCGGTAGAGCGCTTGATGGTCAATCGCCGACAAGTTCGACCAGCTCTTTATCGAGCAAGTCCTTCAGCAAATTCTTCATGTCCGCCTCAATGCGTGTTCTCGGCGCGTCATAGACATTGTCGATTTCATCGCACAGCTTGGCGAAACTGCGCGGTTCATCTTCCAGCAATTGCCAGATTTCTCCCCCCACGGAGTCCAAGCCAAAATACAGCCCGCTCGAAAGGTTGAGCAGCACGGTCTCGCCGCCCACTTCCCGCCCCACGACCTCGTCGGACACTCGGAAAACACTATTGGAATTCATTGCGATCTGTGGCCCTTGCGCACTTCGGTCAGGATCGCTTCCCTGACTTCGGGAAGCTTTGAAAAATCTCGCTGAAAATCGAGTGCAAAGCACTCGGCTCTCTCTGCAACGGCTGCCAGCCGGTCGAAATGACAGCGCAAACGCTGCTTATCCTCAACATCTAACAAGAATGCGTGCGGCATCAAGGATATCAGCGCCTGACCGTCCCTTAGCGGGGTTAACTTGGTCGAAGCATCGTGATCCACGCCCAGAACGAACACGTATCGCAGCACCGCAGGTTCGCCTGAGAATGCGATATCACTCTCGGGGTGCAGATCAGCTTTCGCAGCGGTGGGCAAATTTGTCGCGCGGTCGCCAAGAATGTGCCGTGCGCTGTCAGGGAACAACCTCATTGCCGTGCGTTTCGGCCGAAGCCAATGGATATCGCCGTCAAAATCGAGGTCGATCACATCCTCAGTCAGAAAAGGGAATCCGTGACTGGCGAACGAGGCTGCCAAGGTGGTTTTGCCCGACCGGGAAAGACCAAGGAATGCGACGGCCTGATCGTCGATCCTTACCGCGCTTCCATGCAGGAAAAGGCCATCCTGATGATTGCCCAGCAACGGTGCAATGGCGGTGTGGAGCAGGCGCTCGATCACCTCGTCCCCGGCATCAGGCGCTGGGAACACATCTATCGCATCGAGCTGGCGGGAAATCAGAAAGTCGCCTTCATCGGGAAATCTCACGCGATATCCGCCGTCATTGCGGTAGAATTCGGCCATGCATCGCTCTGCCGGCGACAGCCAGCGATCATACGGTTCTTGATCGAGCGATGTTTGCGGCTGCGGCTCGTGGATCTTGACCGAATTCACGCCTTCGAATTGCGCGCAAGAACTGTGCGCACAAATTCCCTGCCTGCACCGATTGTAGGGCGAAGATCGGGCCGTTCGCCCAGCACGATCTCTTCGATTTCAGCCGCGGTCCGCACACCGTCGATATGGGATAAAACAAATTGCCTGTCGGCGGCCTTCTCGCTTAGTTCGACCGGCTCGTTGCCAGCGACTTTCAGATCGTCCAAAGATAACGCCATGCTGGCCCACGTGGACTGTTTTTGGATCGAGCCATCAGGCAGGCGGACCTTCCAGATCAGCAATTCTCCATCGGAACGCACCTTGAATGCGACCTCGATGCGATCCCCTGCTCTCACTGCAAATGGCCTGGAAACCGGGAACAAGGCCTGCTCCCGTTTGATGCTGGCGGTATCGAGCGGCGAATTTGTCATCCAGACGTCGCCGCCCAAATGCGCTGAAAACCAGCCAGCAATGCCGCCGAACACGCAATCGCGGTCGATGATCAGATCAGCGAAGAAGGAGCACATTTCCTCCGCTTCCGCGCCCAGTGCAACATATCCCAGCTCGGTCTCAGCGGAACAAAGCTCGTCCTCGCCAAAATTATAGGAATGCTTCGTATTGCGTGATTGCTCGTCTAGCCAGTGAAACTCTGCGGGTATCTGCTCGCCAGTCCAAGCCGCTGCCTTTTTTTGCGCTTTTTCCGAAGACACGCCAGCTATGAGTAGCTTAATCCCATCGGGCACGATGACGCCAGAAGGTTTCAGGAACCGTTTCTCGGCATCGCGCAACATGTCGACGATGCCGTAATCAATGCCGAAAAACCCGATATGGTCACAGATCAGCGCATCCACCCGTTCAGGCAGAGACACATCGAATGTCGATCCGGCAATGCAGTGATATTTGTCGGTGAGCTCGGCGCGCGTCATTGCCTCGCCGGCAATATCAATCGCCTTCGATCCATCGATACCGTAAACTTTGGAAGCGCCAGCCTTCAGGCATTGCAGACCAAGCACACCGACCCCGCAGCCAAGATCGGCGACCGTATCGCCGGGCTGAATTATCGTTTCAAATGCCTTGGAAAAAAGTTCGTATCTGCCGGGTAGAGCCAGATAGGAAATATGTTCAGCCAATACGCCAGACATAGCAAGCTGAACAATAAGGTGTCTTAGCCACCGATCATGGTACCGCGCATACGACGGCTGGCACTACCGTCACCAATATCGCCGACGCTACCGCCAGTCAGATTACGTACCGAGCCATAGCTTGTAAGCTGCGGTGTGGCATAGGATTTCTGGGTCTTGTGCATGTCGGTCATATCGGCGGTGCCTTTAATCTATATTTCGCCGCACGTTAGACTTTTTGCACCGCAATATCCAGCAAAAAATCGTAAACTAGGAATGTCCCCCATAATTCGAACTGCATATTGCTGTTTGCCAGATCGTCTGACGCGCCCCCTAAAACCTTTTCAAATTGTTGTCTTTGGATGATCTGTGTCATCGTGTCGGGCCAATCTCCTGACAGTGCTTTGGCAAGTCGGTCTTGTTCCAGGGAGACTGGAAAAGCGGCTTTCGACCGCCTTTTCAGAATTCGGTCTGGAACGATGCCCGCTAAAGCCTGCCTGTGCACCCATCTGGATACACCATCGCGGCGCTTGAAATGCTCGGGCATGGTGCTGCAAAATTCGATAAACTGCTTGCTGAACATTGGATGCCGTCCCTCAATCCCTTGGGCGGCTCGCTGTCTGCTCATCAGATCGTGGGAAAACTGCGACCACGCCGAATCGAACGCGGACTGCTTGGTAATCGCAGCGGGATCATCGGGCAGTGCACGGTCAAAAGCCGCTTTTCTCGCATAGATCGCCTTGGCTAGATCATCCGCGATATAGCCGAGATGTTCGCCATAAACCCCCGTCAGGTCATTGCGCGCCCGCCGCGCCGCGCCGCGCAATCGATGGGGCAGCAACCCAAGGGCTGAACGCCGGATCAAGGACGGCAGCGCCCTGCCCAGCCCTGAGGCCCCAATCTCTGATTGCACGTTGCGCCAATAGCTTTTGAACCTGAGCGAACGCAGATCCTGCTCAAGAAAGCCGCTCGATCCATCGAGCCATTGGTCACCGCCCGTCCCTGCAATTAGGACACGCGCGCCATCACTTACCATTTGCCGTTCCGCTAAAACGGATTGGGCGCCATTGGGATATGTCGCGATATCCCTTTCTTTTCGCGTCAACTCGGCAAACCAGTCAAGCGAAGGCACGAAGAGCGGTACTTCCGTCAAATTTCCATCGACATGCTGCGCTGCAGCGCGGGCATATTCGACTTCGTCTGCATCGGACCCCGGTTCGCCTGCCAATGTGTATCCGCGGATCGACGGCGCCTGAATTCGGCCTTTCTTATCCAATGCGTGCGCGAGACAATACAGCGACGACGAATCGAGGCCCCCGCTGACATCGAAGGCAACCGGATAGCAGGATCGCGACGCCTTGCTGACGACATCGCCCAGCATTTCCAGATACGACGCGATGTATTCCTCATCACTCCGGTAAGCGCGAGGAATATTGGTGGGCAGCGTATAATGCTTGTTCGTCGTTTTTGTCCCGCGTCTGAACGTCACGCTGGATGCGTGCGGGACTCGGAAGATGCCGTGCCATGCTGTTTGCTCAAGCGATGCGAAGTCTGCTACCGCCAATTCGGCTAAAAACTCATGGTTGGGGACAGGGGCTTCAGACATCCCTTCGAGGAGCGTCGCCACTCTTGATGCCGCGAGAAATTCGCCATTCTCGACCGTGTAGTACAACGGCCGCAAACCCTGGTGGTCGCGGGCGCAAAAGATCAGGTCCTCTCGGCAATCCAGCACAATGAAGGCGAATTCCCCGTCCAAATGCTTGGCGCACTCTTCGCCCCAATGCTCATAGGCACGAAGCACCAATTCTCCGTCGGATGGATTGCGCAGGTCCGCGCCGCGCTGAATAAGGGTCCGCTTGAGCTCTTCGTAATTGGCAAGATAGCCGTCCAGAACCACTGCGACCTTTCCATCGACGCTCCGATGGGGCTGGCTGGCGGTCCGGGACTCTTCGGTGGTGTGCAGAGTGCAAGCGGCAGCCGCGCAGTTCTTTGCCGACCATAGCGCGCTGTTATCGCAGGGTGCCTGCTCAAGCGATTGCAACATCGCTTCAATTCGTCGTGGCGCAACGGTTTCATTGGCGAAAATTGCAGCGATCTGAGACATGAATGCCTATACTGATCCGAACCAAAGGAGCCATAGCTGACGAGCGAGCGCGCGGTCTAAGATAATGGTGAACGTTTGGCAAAAGAATGCGTGGTTTTCAGCAGCGCAGAAAGGGTCGCCTTTGCCCGCCTGCCGTGGCAATGAGCGCAAATGAGCAGCCCTGCCGAATCTGATGCGAGCGCACCTTCGCTAGAACCGACGGCGTCAGATTTAGCGTGGATTGCAGCCTATAGTGTGATCGCCCTGGCAGAGTTGGTTAGGGCGAGATGGACTTTTCGCACCTTTGACGCCAAAGACATCCTGCCGCGCAACGATGCTGCCCGATCGTTATCATCCGCCTCGCCACCGGCGAACCGCGCCAGCAAGATCGCGAGGATCGCCTACGTAATGCCGCGGGTTGCTCGCCGATTGCCCTTCAAAAGTGACTGTCTGATCCAAGCGATAGCAGCGCAAGACTGGCTATCCCGGCTCGGGATGGCCAGCGCCATGCAGATCGGCGTTCAAAAGCCGGACACCAAACCCTTCGAAGCTCACGCATGGCTCCTATGCGGAGAAACGGTCGTAACCGGTGGGGAAATCGCGCATTACGAAGTTCTGTTGGACGGCACGCCAAAAACTCCCTCGGCAGGCGGAAACGCCGTCAATCCATAACGTTAATTTAACCATCCGCCGCTATTCGTGTTGCAATTCTTGGTGCAGCGCAGTACGTGATTGTGCGTAATTTGACCCAAAAGGTGCCAAAATGAAGAACCTGATAGCACGTACAGCGATGACGTTCGCCGCAGCAACCTTGGCTTTTGCGCCGATTGCAGCGCAGGCGAACACGCGCGCTGGTGACAGCACGACAGTGTATTCGCAGGGTGCCGTATCACAGCCTGGCACAGCCCGTTCAGCCGATGGTGAAGATCTGGCTGGCACAGGTATCGGCGCTTTGATCGCAATTTTCGCGACTCTCATCGTTACGGGCGGCATCATCATCCTGATCGATGATGACGATGATCAATCACCGGGAACCTGATTTTCGGCTATCAGCCACGCGGTTTAGAATTCAAGCGCACGGACTTAACGGCCCGTGCGCTTTTTTCTTGGGAATAGAATGCGGCAGCTCTCTCGTTCAACGAATCGCAAGAATGCTGGCGGTGCTTCGCAGCTCCAAGGCTTCGGACTGGACGGCGCAATCGCGCTCGCAGTTCTGGTGCTGCTCGCCGTGCTGCTCGGCGGCGGCGGCGTACGCTACGCATTATCGAACTTGGCCGTCCAAATTGCAGCGCTGACCGCCCTCGCCTTAAACCGCGATGCGGTGCTCGCCTTCATCAAGACTGCGCCCACCTTCCTCAGGATACTGGTAGCCTTCTCGCTGCTGCTGCCAACACTTCAGCTCATCCCACTGCCCGAAAGCATCTGGAGCTCGCTGCCAGGCCGTGAATTGGTCGCTGCCTCGTTCGAACTGACAGGCCGCACCGGCTTCGCTCCGATGACGGTGGACCCGGTCAGGACTGCAGTGGCATTCACCGCGCTGATCGTGCCGATTGCAATCCTTTGCGGGGGGTGGGAGGTTCCGCGCCCGCAACTGATCCTGCTGGGCTGGGTTTTCGTTGCCTTGGCGCTTTTGAACATCGTCATCAGCGTCCCCCAGCTAATGGAAGGAGGCAGAGCATCGCTGCTTTACCCCGAGCTTGGTGACCGCACCGTGTTGAACGGGACGTTCGCAAATCGCAATTCAACAGGCCTGTTCCTTGTCTCGGCAATGGCCTTGGCTGCAACCTTGCCGGTCCCGCGGAAGCTCCCGGCCGTTATCGCGATACGCATGGCCATTTGTTTGCTGCTTCTCACCGGCGTCATCCTGACCCAGTCGCGAACCGCGCTGGTGCTTGCTGCCCTGCCGCTGGCGTTTGCGGCAACAATCGGCCTTATGCGCATCAGGGTCGGCACCTTGCCAGCCACGCCCAACTTCGTAAAAATCTCTATCGCAGTCGGCGTGCTGCTTGCGATCGGAGTTGCGGCCGCAATTGCGATCAATCCAGGCCGGATTGGCACCACGCTCGAACGTTTCAATGCGGCGAACGATGCGCGCCAATACACTTGGGAAGATTCAAGTTTCTCGGCCTCAAGATATTGGCCGGTAGGTGCCGGGATGGGCACGTTCGATGAAGTCTTTCAGGTCGATGAGTCGCTTGAAAATTCGACGGTGCGCAGGCCGGGGCGCGCGCACAATGACTATCTTGAAATCGCAATTGAGGCGGGTGCTGCCGGATTGCTTCTAACCGCATTTTGGATTGTGCTCATCGCGTGGCTGTCATGGCGCATCCGCCGCTCGGAACTGAGGTGGATGGGCTGGGCTGGCGCAATCATACTCGCTGCAATAGCTTTGCAATCGATCACAGACTATCCGCTCCGCAATTTGTCGATATTTTCACTCGCAAGTTTCGCGACATTGATCCTTGCAAGGATTTCGGCTGATCCCGATGGAGAGCACCAATGATCGCCCGGCTCGTCTGGTACGGGTTTCTGGCTCTTATCGGTGTTTGCACGGCTGCCCTTCAGCTCGATCGCCAGTCGGCGACAATGCCTGCGATTGCGTCGCTTACCCCGGAACCGGTGCGCAGCTTTGCCCAGGCTCAAATCGTCGCACAGAAACTGCAAAACGGCGATCCAGCGCGCGCGCTCGATGAGGCAAAGATCTTGGTCAATCGTAGACCAATTCCCGCCGAAACGCTTCGATTGCTGGCGCAGGCGCAGTTCGCAGCAAATGCGCAAACAGACGGATTCGTCACAATCCAGATAGCCGCTCGGCGCGGGTGGCGCGACACCGTTGCACAGGAGTCAATGTTGAGATTGGCCGTTGCCGCAGGAGACGAAGCGGAAGCGGCAAAGCGCTATGTAGCGCTCCTCCTGAAAAACGAAACGTCCAACGCGTTGCTGCAAGAGATTGGCGCCGAGCTCTTCGCAGATGCAGAAAGCCCCGCGTCAACAACCCTCGCTCAAATCGTCACCGACGCAAACCGGTGGCGCACGACCTTTGTCAGGCGCGGCGCAAGAGTATTGCCGCCCGCAACCTTCGCAAAGGTCATCGCCGCGTCGATGGACGCAGGCACCAGTTTCGATTGCCAAACACTGTCGAGATCAGCGGCCGTCATCGCCAACAGAGACAGCGAAGCAGCAAGCAGGCTCAAGGGTCTCATTCAGTCCAGCTGCTGACGGCTCATATCCGCAAAATGGTGCCAGAAGAGGACTCAACAATAATTGATAACAATTTGTAATTGTTTTTGAATATGAATTCGATTTATGAATATGGCACAATCACTGGCACTAAAGAATTCTGAACTTGTGGTTCGTGTCCCCATCTCTATTACAATCGCATCGCTTCATTAAATTCCACCGCATCTCAATGCAAGCTTTTCTCATCAACTCAATATGAAATTCGCGCATTAGTATTGGCGGCTGGAAAGCTGGGGATCACGTCAGGTGCAAACCAAATTTTTGGTCCAGACCTGATACGAAGCGATAGCGTCAGGGAGGACTTACAATATAGCGGACGTATTGGTATCAACCGATGAGACAGGTGACACTGAATGTCACACTGACGAACCGGCGTGCGCTAGAAAGCTATTTCAACCTCTACCTGATTCTCGACTGCAATCTGGATCGGTGTATGCAAGTCCACTTCGAGATCTGGTGCACTCAGTGTTGCGATGAGCGAATAACGCCCGGAGCGTTTGCAGTTGGCTGAGGACTGCTTCCACCAACCCGTGACGGGTTTTATACAAATGATGTCTCTGGCGGCCAACGCGACGGCAGGTCCGATCCATTCATCGCAATGCAATGAGCCAGCCGAAATGCTGTTCGGCCCAAATCGCCAACCCGCATTGTCGCCCCCTGCTGGGCCGGGCCCAAGGGGGTCATCGCGTTCTAGCGCGTTTATTCTCTCAACAAAGTCAGCTTCGCTTTCCGTCCGGCGTCTAAGATCGAACCGGAGGCCGTAAGACTGATAACGCTGCGCATCGATTGACGCAAAGCGCCCTGGATTTGGTTCAATGAAGTAGGACAGCGTCAGCTTTAGTCGAACGTCCTGTTCGCCTAGCTCTTCAAGGATTTCCTTCGGCCAAGGGAGGCGGTAAAAATGGCAGTCAGAAAACTTCTTTGCTCCGGCGTCACTCTTGAAGGGCTTGATCTCATTCTGTGCGACAAGCGCGAGGTGATTTTCGGCAGATGCCCGCGCTCGCTCAAAGCTCGGAACGCCATGACCGAATTTTCGAAGCAAAGGGTAACGGGCAGTCATGCCCTGAGCGTTAGTTAGCTGCTGAACCATCCAAGGTGTCCATTCGGCGCTATGCACGATGAGGGCTCGGATTGTCTCAGGCCAGAAATGAGGAAAAGCAGCGGACAATTCAGTCGCGAGCTTTGCACATTGCGCCGCTGCAGCACTGGTGGCGGCAAATGGTACAAGGGGATGGGTCGCGACATTCTCACCTGTTGTGAGAAGCGACAATGAGTCAAAATTTGAGGCTTCTGTCCCTGCGGGGTTGATTGCTCGATTTCCGGCTTCGAAAACCACTTCTGGTTTGAGTGCAGAGCGACTTTGAGGCCATGTGACAGATGTTCGAGAAAACGGGCTCAGCTCGCCTGGTTGCACCATCGGCGTCCAGTCTTGAAATCCATTGTCAAGAACGTCCGACTTGTTTGTGTAGCCCCCGACGCTCAGAGCATTCCAAGACTGCGCTGGATCTTCAATTGGCAAGTTCTCTTGCGCTTGGATCTGATCCACCTCCAGTGGTGCGGGAGCATTTCCCGCAGAAATCACAAAGAGCCGTGCAGTTGGTTGATCTTCATCTCCAGCCATGTTTCCGCTAGCAGCTTGATCAATCGCTGCACTCCATGTCGTCGCACGCGCGCCGGACACGTTGTCGTTGGTAATGGCAAGGCAAAACGTCCGTTGCCGCGCCGGATTATTGATCTCAGCAATCGAGACCGCCGATTGCGTTATTGATCCATATGTCTGCGGATCATTTGCGGCTTGGCCGGCAGGTGGAAGAATCTTCACGGACTCGACCCTATGAGCCAGAAGGATTTGAGCGTTGTCTTCGAGGCGCGGAGTCAAATCTCCAAGCAATGATATACCTGCCATAGACGTGCCATGACCATGATCATCTGCTCTACCCCATGCGGCGTTCACGGATAGCAAATCAACTTCCGCAACAGCAGGTTCGAGTAAACTGTGACCGCGATTGACCCCTGTATCCATTAGACAAACTGCTGGGACATCCGCGCCAGGCCATATGACCCGTTCTACTAGGTCTGCCGTCCACTCGGTTTGATCTTCGTAATCGGCTTCTGTGAAGAACGCGGGGCTCGCACTGGCGCGTCTAAGTTCCGCAATTCCTGTTGCGGCAAACAGCAACAACTCCATCTCGATACGGCTTGCATAGATCGGGATGACGGTCGTTTCTGGGAATGAAAGCCAATAGTGCGCTTCCGCCACATTTAGCCCGATTGTTGTCGCAGCGTTCGCTACCTTATCGGCTTGACCTGGATAACTCCAAGCCTCCCACCAAATGGCATCCTGTGCCTCTTGAGGCAGCGCGCTAGGTTCATCTGTCCAAAAAGTCTCAAGGCGAGCCTGGCGGATCGCCTCAATTGGTTCGACCTTGTCTTTTCTGGGTATGTTGCCCGTCGCTGTAAGGTCGCCCTCAGTGTATTCTTGGATAATCTGTTGCAAAATAGCTCGGGCACTATCGGGTACGTACAATGCCACTGTCGTTTGATTATCGTTTTGGAGGGCATCGCCTTCAGTACGAACGACCGCCCCAGTCCTGATCCCAACACTCTTGCGATCCAGCACGGTTTCCGGATTTGACCCAGGACGCAAAGCTACTTCAACATATGTCCCCTCAGGCGGATCAATACGATCATCTTCGGTTCGATTGTCATCAGCCTCGACAAAGGCAGCATCTAACTCGGCCCTGATCCTGGCACCGTGCTGTGCCCGCATTCTGGGGGCGGCTCCACCTCCCATATTGCGCCTTGGCGCTTGATAGTCGCGACGCACGGCGCGAGCAGATATATCAATATGGGGTTTGTCGAATTCTGCCATCAGCTCTTGGTCTTAGCTTACGGCACGCGAGAACGCGTCTCGCATCTCTCGGCGCTCATGCAACCGCCTGAGGACGTCTTCCGTCTTAATGACGTCCCGTTCGTCAAGGATCGCGGTCTTCACTGCGTCTTCGGCGGCCCGTGCGATCTCAGATTGGCTTAGCCCAGCGGCAGCTTCCACAATCTTCTTCCATGCCAATCGGGGCCGTTTCATGGGCCGGAGATACCGCAGGATCAACGCCTTGATTTGCTCTTTCGAGGGAGCTTCGAACTCTATGACAGAATCGAACCGACGAAGCAGGGCTCGGTCAAGCAGCTCAGGGTGATTGGTGGCGCCTAGCAACACACTATCGGTAGCATTGGGCTCTTCCATCATTTGCAGGAAGGAGTTCAGCACCCTGCGCATTTCGGCGACGTCATTTGTCGCTTTGCGCTGGCTCCCAAGTGCATCGAATTCGTCGAACAGGTATACGCCTCGATGTTTGAAGGTCTCCTCAAACACAAGCCGAACCTTCGCGGCGGTCTCACCCATGAAACGAGTTATCAGCGACTCAAGCCTGATCACGAACAAAGGCAAGCGCAGTTCGCCAGCCAGCGCCTCTGCAGTCATTGTTTTCCCTGAGCCAGGCGGGCCGACGAACAGGACTTTGCGATTCGGTGTCTTTCCGTGTTCTCTCAGCCAGTCACGCTTCATCTGCTGCCGTATCAGGTCTTCGAGTTTTTCACTGACAGATCGATGCAGCACAACATCGCTCAGTCGGAGCTTCGGCTCGCGGAGATCGATGAGGCTTTCGAGTTCCCCCCTTGGGCGCGAGAATGAAATCGGAACACTTGCGCCACGTGATTTGACAGCCCTTGCATCGTCCACAGCGGCTCTAAGCTCTTCTGCTGTAGTCCGCCTACCACTGCGAGCCTCAGCAGCAGCAATCTGTAAGGCGATCGAGTAGAAATGCTCGTCATCGCCTGCTGCTTTGCTTTTCAGCATCTGAAGAATGTGCTTGGTGTTAGACATGCTTGGTATCCGTTCGCTCACGGTTATGCAGAATTCAGGCAAGTTTGAACATCTTTTTGGCTAGCCAAACTGCCAAGGGTCAGAGGTTCTCCACAGCGGCCCTACGCAAACCAGCTTTCCGACGATGGCTGCGCACCAGCAAAATGCATATGGATAAACGCGATCGCTTTGGACGGAGAAAGACCCGAGCGTCACTTCTTGAACGAGCAAGAGCCTGATCCGAAAGGTAATCTGAGCGTGATCAAACGAAGATCGATGCTCGAAGAATGTCCGCTTTCGGGGCCTGATAAGTTCTGCGCCAACGTCGGAATTTGAGGTGCATTCCTGCCAGCCTGCTTTCTCGGACCTCAGCGCACACAGTTCAAATAGCAATCCCCCGCCCTCGCCCAAGATCGAGCCCATGATGGAACGCGAGCTCGCGGCCAAGCGAGCGAACGCCTGCGATGCCGATACCCAGTTCGGCCTTGCGACTGGCGAGGAGGGATTCAAGCTGGGGGTCGCGCTCCAAGCTCTTAGCCATGCTCGCCATCTCAGTCCGCGCTGACCGGTAACTGCTCATTTCGCCATGCTTGTAGCTCTGCTGGCTGCTCCTCTGAAGCTTCTGCCAACGCTCCACAAACTGATCGGAACGCTCCTGTCCCGCTTCCCTGAATCTCCTCTCGGCCTTCATGGCGAGGATCGCGCGCCGCACCTGACCGTTGGCGGCTTCGTGCGCGAGCGGTTGGTCCGCAAGGTAGGCGCGCTCGATGTCGCGGGAGTAGTTTGCGCTAAAGGCGTTCAACTCTTTGCGTGCTTCCGCGAGTTCCTGCCCCATCGGCGCATAGCGGCCCTGCGCGACGAGCTGGGAGATGGTCGTGCCGTCCTCCTGCGCCATAAGAATGTTGCTGACCGCACGGGCGTGACGCCGGACAGCTGCCTGCGCCCTGACCTGGCGATCTGCTTCGGGCGCGGGCGCTTGCGGGACACGCAGCCCGTCAAACATACCGCGCACCTTTTCAGGAACCTTGCGGACGATCTCGGCGATACGCTCGCGGAAGCTGATACCGCGCCGCTCCGCAAAGCGCCGTTCCATGGTTTCGCTTAGACCATAATCGGAAACCATGTCCTTGGCGCGTTCGCGCGACAGAGTGCGGGCGAGCCTAGCGCCGTCTGCGAAGTCATCTTTGCCGTAGTGAAGCTCCAGGGAATCGCGATGGCGGGACAGCGCAACGTAGCTGCTGTGCTGATCCATTCCCGGCGTGGCGAGCACATGCGCACGGTCCACGGTGACACCTTGCGACTTGTGGATGGTCGCGGCGTAGCCGTGGTCGACATGGGCATAGTCCTTCGTGTCGAAATCCACGCTTCGACCATCGTCGAGCTGCACGACCATGCGCTGCGCGCTGACCGACTGCACAGTGCCGAGGCTTCCGTTCTTGACGCCCAGCTCGCGGTCGTTGCGCAGAAACATCAACCGGTCGCCGCTCGCAAAGTCTCGGTTGCCGCGCTCGGCATTGATTGACACGTCCTCGCCCAGCGCGCCGTCCTCGCGCAGCCTGCCGCGCGCCAGCTCGTTGAGCGCGCGCACCTCGTCATTGGTATGCGTCAGGATGATCCGCGACTGGTCGGGCTCTGCGACGCGTTCGCGGTTCCAGCCCTCGATCAGTTCCTCGCGCGCAGCGTCGCGCGTCTCGGCAACATGCACCATTCCACGCCCGTCATATGCTTCGATAGCAAGCCCGGTGCGGCCCGTTGCCAGATGGCGCGTGGCATCTCGCTGCCAGTCCTCGCGCTGGCGCCGCACTTCGGTAATCTCGACGCCGCCGTGGCGCTCATGGATGGCGCGGAAGGCCGCGCCCGCCTCAATCGCCTGCAGCTGCTGCGGATCGCCCACAAGAACGACCTTGGCCCCGGCATCATTTGCAACAGACAGAACCCGCTCGATCTGGCGTGTGCCGACCATGCCAGCCTCGTCGATCACCAGAACATCACGCGATGTGAGCAAGTCACGGCCCTCGCTCCACTGGTGTTCCAGGCTGGCAATTGTGCGCGAGGCAATGCCCGAGCCGTTCTCGAGACCTTCTGCTGCGATGCCGGACAGCGCCGCGCCGCGAACATTGTAGCCCGCGCTTTCCCAGGCCTCGCGCGCCACACCCAGCATCGCGCTCTTGCCGGTCCCGGCATAGCCGACAACCACGCCGAGATCCTTGCCAGCTGTGGCATGCTCGAAGGCCGCGCGCTGCTCGCCTGAAAGAACCAGACCGCGCTGCTCAGCGGCGGCAAGCGCGCGGTCGCGGAAACGCTCGTGAACGCGGTGGCGATCGCGTTCTGCAATCGACGCGGTAGCGCGTTCCAACCGCGCTTCTACCTCGATCATGTCGCGCGATGTGAAGCGCTCCTGTCCCCTCCCATCCTTGCCCAGCGCAACCAGATCAGGTGAGGACTCCACCGCGCTCAGCGCGCGATCAAACTGGTCCTTTCCATCCGAGTGACGGTGGACGAACCGCGCAAGGTCGCGGCGCGTGAATGTCGCCTGGCTCTTTGTGATGGCATCGAGAGCAATGTCGGGGTTGGCGATGATCCGCTCGCCGTTCTCGCGGGCGATGGCGTGATGTTCGATCAGCCGGTCGGCCTCGGGGCCCATGCGCAATGACGGCGCCCCGATCTTGGTCTGCGGCTCCAGGTCGATCCCCTGCGCCTCAAGACTGCGATGATCGATCCGCGCATCGATATCGAGCTCCGCCAACCGCTCATTGACATGTTCGGCCCAGCGCTCGCGCCATGTCTCGATCAGCTCGGTGCGGTTCCAGTCGCGCACCTTCTTGCCGAACCCGTCTTCGCTCACCTCGCGCATGGAGAGCATGACATGCGCATGCGGTTTGGCGAGACCGTCCGCGCCCACATCCCAATGGACATTGAGGTCTGCGATCATTCCGCGTTCCACAAACTCGGCCTGCACAAAGTCCCGGGCAAGCTCGATACCCTGCTGCTGGTTCAGCTCGCGCGGGATCGCAAATTCAATCTCGCGCGAGAGCTGCGCGTCCTTGCGCAGTTCGGTGGCCTCGACCTCGTT
This sequence comes from Erythrobacter sp. MTPC3, assembly GCF_042854385.1. Lineage (NCBI taxonomy): Bacteria > Pseudomonadati > Pseudomonadota > Alphaproteobacteria > Sphingomonadales > Erythrobacteraceae > Erythrobacter > Erythrobacter sp. MTPC3. The sequence goes on along the minus strand of NZ_BTGP01000002.1, from coordinate 136,226 downwards.
CCACAGGGTCGAGCGATCGCCGAGCCGTTCGGGCGCCCCCTCGGGCAGCATCACTTCGGAATGGACGACACCCGACTTGCTGGTGAAGTCGTGGGTGCGGTCGAGCCGGTCATCGTGGAGGCGTTCTGCAGACCGGTAGGCAGCAGAGGCGACCGCGCTCGATCCTGCGCTTCTGGAAATGACTTTTGCGGAGAAGTGGTAGATCGCCATAGCGGCAATCCAGTTACTGCAAACAAGCGACGTCGGCACGACGTATAAGCGCGCCCTCACATGATAAAATCCTGCTCGGGACTACCCGGTATCAGACCGTCCCGACGACCCTGAAGGCTTGGCGGCGTGTCTTTACTATCATCAGCGCATCACCCTGAAACGGAGAAGGAAAATGCGCAAACCAAGAGATATCGACGCCGAGCTCAAGGCGCTTGCCGTGAAGACGAAGCAGCTCAAGGAACGCCGCGTGCAGCAGCTCGGGGAACTGGTGATCGGCACCGGCGCCGATAGCACCGATGCAGAAACGCTGGCCGGTGCGCTGTTGGTCATCGCAGAAACAACCGACACCGCACGAAGGGAGAGCTGGCGCAAACGCGGCGCGGCATTCTTTCAAGGCAAGGTCCGCAAATCTGGCAAGGGAGCTCAACGCCAGTCGGGTAGCGCTGGCCCGCCTGACAGCGGCGCGGCATCGGCTTGAGGCCCGCAAGGCACGCACCGACATGCGCGAGTGGAAGATCAAGCGACGCGAACGCACGCGCCAGCTGATCGAACTCGGGGGTCTGGTCCAGAAAGCAGGGCTCGTCGAACTGGCCGATGATGACCGGGCAGTTCTGCTCGGCGCGTTCCTCGCGGTCGCGGCAAAGCTGCAAGGTGAAGAACGCGAACAGGCGTTGGTCCTGTGGCGGCGGCGCGGGAAGCGCGCCTTCGAACAAACCGAGTAAGAACAAAGGTGCGAGCCGAGTCCGGCTTTGCTACACTCATCTGACCATGCGCACTGACCTTGATCATCTGCCCCCGCAAAAGCAGCGCGAGCTTGAGCGCGTGGTGCAGCTGATCTTCGAGGAATTCGACGACGCCTTCGCGCTCGCCAAGCACGAGTGGAAGAAGGCGGGGCGCATCCTCAAGGTCATCCTTTACGGCAGTTATGCGCGCGGCACCTGGGTCGACGAACCGCACACTGCCAAGGGTTATCGCTCGGACTTCGATCTCCTCATCATCGTCAACGACAAGCGGCTCACCGACCGCGTGAAATACTGGGCCAAGCTCGATGATCGTTTGATGCGCGAATACGGCGTCACCGGCACGCTCCAAACTCCGGTCAACTTCATCGTTCACACCCTGCAGGAGGTGAACGACGGGCTGGCGCACGGGCGGTACTTTTTCATGGACGTGAAGGAGGACGGGGTTGCGCTTTACCAGTCCGACGAGACTGAGCTTCATACGCCTAAGCCGAAAACGCCCGAGCAGGCGCTGGCGATGGCGCGGGAATACTTCGATGAGTGGATGCCAACAGCAATGGGGTTTCGCAGAAATGCGGGCTATGCGGTCAATGATGGCGACTACAAATTGGCTGCATTCTTATTCCATCAAACGACTGAGCGCCTGTATCACTGTGTGCTGCTGGTCTGCACCTTCTACACCCCGCACGTGCACAACCTCGGTTTCCTGCGCACCCAAGCCGAGCGCATTGATCCGCGCCTGACCTATGTCTGGCCGCGCGAAACGAAGCGCGACCGCGCGCGCTTCGAAAAGCTCAAGGAGGCCTATGTGAAAGCGCGTTATTCGAAGCACTACCGAATCACGAAGGAAGAACTCGATTGGCTCGGCGAACGGGTCGAGGAACTGGGCCGTGTCGTCCATGAGGCGTGCACCGAGCGCCTCGAAAAGCTCAAAGCTGACGCCAAGAGTGCGAACGGATAAGCAGTAAAGCCTTCGCTCGCAGCGCGTCAAATTAGCGTGATGGCGTGTCGAAAGCGGCCTTTCCGCCCGCGACCCAGTACGCGAAAGTCGTTCAGGTCAGTTCCTCGGCGCACCGATCCTGACAGTTTCACAGGGGTGTAAGCTCAATTATCATCATTGATGTCTGCCCGTTTTTCACTCTTCAAACGCGGAAACGTCTATCGCTTTGACAAAGCGCAGTATGGCGCTGATGGACTCAAAAATCAGGCGCGCTTCGGGCGCGGTGATGATGTCATTGTCGTGGGCAAAAGACTTGTTGTTGCGAACGTCGTTGAAGGCCTCGAACAGGCTAATCGAAGACTTGATCGCCCGATCCGACGTTTCGTGCAGGTTGCGCTCGGTAACAAGCGTCTTACGATATCGCCCTACCCTGCTGTGTAGCGGCTCGTCACGGGTCACGGTTTCACCGCGCACCTCCAGCAAATGCCGGAATTTCTTCATGCAATAGGTGTGCAGCCTGTCCAATGCGGCTTGCGGCTTATTGGCTGCAATATCGCGCTCAATGGCAGCGATCAGCTCCGACAGGGTTTCGTTGCGGGAAAACTGCTCGAAGGCATCGGTGCGGATATTCTGGTCGTCGCCTTCAAGCATTTCGATGACGGAGAAAAACCCCGCCTTGGTCGCCTCAACGTCTATAGGATTGTATTCAGATGGCTGGGGCGGCCTGTCCTCATAGGCCTTCCAGAGCGCACGGAGCACGCGCGAGACTACCGAAGGATGTTCCGCCTCGCAGAATCCGCGAAGGCGTTTGCCCTTCGAGCTTCCGTGCGTTTGATAGCGCTCATCATCGATTTCGATCCTGAATTCTTCATCGAAGAATTCGGAAAATTCAGGGTCACTGAAATCGAGCACATAGCCCCTGCCGCGATGCTGGCTGATGGCTTCCTCTATCTTTTTCCAGTCCCTGTTTTTGATATTTGCCATTGGCTCACCGATGGCTCAATCTTGCCATTTTTCGTATAACTTTAATATTTTGCGATAGGACGTTCCGGCCTTAAACTCGTCGGGGAAGTCGCGCACGACACCCGTGATATACTCCCGATAATCCTGCTTCATTTCCTTCTCGGGGAAATTCCCATTGAGAACGGACGAAGCCAATCGCTCAAGCGAATTGAGGTAGTTTTCTTTCTGCACCCCGTAATCAGCAGCGATGGCTGTGGTGTCAGTTTCGTTGGCTAGGCGGTCTTTGATGTTGAGGAACTTGTCGCGCCGGTTGGCCATGTCTTGTTCGAGCGTAATGAGGGACATCCATCGCGCGCTTTTGAGCTGACCATAGATGACGTAACCGCCCCAAATTGCCGCGATCAAGGCAGCGCCGGAGATCACGGTGTAAATCAGGTCAAGGCAATATTGCTTCTCCGCTAGAGCGAGGTTAGCGGTCTCGAAGGGCGTCATTTGTCACCATTAGCCCGGGCTTCGCGCTCTGCCAGATCCCGCTCGATGTCGCGCATGAGCTGGTGCAGCGCAGACCCTTCCTGTTTTTCGACAAGGAGCTGGCCTGATCGGAAATTCTGATAGGTCTTTTTCCAGAAATCAGCACGACCGGTATCACTGACCTTAGAACTTTTAAGCTCTTTCTCGGCGTCCTCGATGGCGCTAAAAGCGGCGGCGCGATCTTTGGAATTGTAGCCTCGCCTGATCCGCTCGGCGATCTCCCGAGCATATTCATCAATAGTCATGCTGCCCCTTTGGTCGGCTAGGCCAATCTTTTGTTACCACAAGTCGATAGATGCGCTCTTTTCAGGCAATACTTCCGATGGATCAAGCGAGAACTGAAACGTCGAGCGTAACCTTACATTTGTAAACAGAGCGACCGCCGGCGGCTTACGTCAGGTCGTCATAGCGGCCATGCGCACGCCCGCAATCCACCCCAAACTCAGACATTGGCAGTCGCTTGGACGGCCCTCTGAAGTGGACTGACCGCTATCGCCCCCGCGCTTGGCGGTCTTCGCAAATCAGCACAAGTGCTCCGAAATCCTCACGCTCGCCAAGCCGGTCGGCAATGCCGCGCGGACATTCCAGCGGCAGACCATTTTCATGCGCCAAGGAACGCAAATAATTGTCCCGCGTCTCCGCCCCGCTGGCCCGATACAGCAACAGCAAATCGGTCATTTCCCAAATCCTTCGGCTGAAGGCCGCACTGCCTGCGGCATGCGGCTCTGCCTTCCGGCGAGGATGGGAGGGGGAGGGAAAACCCCAATCGATACCCTGGCGCGGGCCAGCGGGCAAAGCCCGCCACACGGGGTGTCTATTGGGGTTTGGGAACGAGAGGGCGAAGGCCCTTGGCGTTCCCCAATGAAAAAACTGCGCCGTCAGGCGCTGCCCGGGCCGCGTCAGAGGCTCACAGGAACGGCGCCCTCGCACGGCGCGACGCAGACGGGCGACGTGTCGGCAAGCCGAGCGCGCGGCAAGGCTGTTGCATCGCAGATGCAGCGCCGCTGACGCAAACGAGCGCGCGACCGGCGTTCGCCCGGCGAGAAGAGAAGCGAGAGCGCTTGCGGGTCGGCACAAAAACATCACGCCCGCAGGAGCGCAGAATGCGCGGGCCCGAGCGCGTCCTCCGCAAACTCCCGCTCAACTTCCAGATGCTCCAGATCGTTGCCCGGATAGGCCGGGACTACAGGCCCGGCCCGCGCAGCGGATAGAGCGGCTCGCACGCAGGGCAGCCCGCAAGCGCATTAGATTTTCTCACTAGATCAATTTCGCGGTCGAGTACCGTATTATCAGGGCTCTTGCCGAGCCCGACAACGCCATAGCGCCATATACCTCAACGTATAGCTGTTGGGTTCAACAATCAGTAGCGATGAGGGATTGGTCTCGATCCGAGAGTTCATAAGCAGCCGCCACGCACTCCCACAATTCACTCTTTAGGATTGTTTGTTTTAGGCGCAATCGACGGCGTTCGGACTCCAAATTCGCCGCATGTTCCTCATCATTTATATTCGTCAAATCTGTTACTAACCCGGCAATTTTCGCCGAGCTTGGGATCATTGGAAATTGCTCCAGCTGTTTCTTGGTGTACCACGGATGCAGCTTATCGTAGATCGCGTATTTTGTTCGCAAATACCATGCCCCCAATGGGCTTGTAAGTACGCCGAGCGCCGTCTTTAGAGCTTCCGTGCCGTCGCTTTTTGCAATTGCTATGTAAAGAGCTTGGTCGATCGCGGCGGGTTCTTCAATATACGCGCCCGACAGAATGGGACCGAGAGTTTTCCGGAAAACGGCCTTTGGCTTCAACATGAAATCCGGGTCGCGAGGTTCCGCTAACCAGTCGCCATAGGAAATGAATTGCCCTGAGTAACGATGTGTGAGCCAGAACACGTCCCTACCTCTGACCTCAGGAAGATAGGTCTTATTTATTCGCTTATCGGCGTGATACGATCTTTCTGCTTTGTCCCGCGTCGTCTGTGGCCCCTTACTGAATGCTGAGGAGCCATATCCGTCAGTACGGTATGCATGCAGGCCCCGGTTGAGACGCACTTGCGCTCCGAGATCGTCAAATGTGGCGTCAAGCCGCGATATAATTTGCTCTGCACGTTTGTCATAGCGCGGGTTAATGAGCCCCAAGCGATTGATGTCAGCGACATTCAACGTGCTTAGCTTCTCACATTCGCTAGGTGACGAGAATCTCACGATGTCGAGTGTCTTGGATGGCTTTGCATTGCGAGTGAAAAATATGGTGTTTTCAATGTTTGCGTCACGAAAAACTTTGTACTCAAATATGCTTAGGTTGGCGGTCGACCAATCGTTGAGCAAACTGTTTCGGACTCGCGAGAAATTGGCTGAATTTAGCCACGAATCTGGCACAATGTATGATAAGATCCCTTCTGGTTTCAGAAGCCGGGCACCCTTCTCGATGAAATAAACATAAAAGTCCGTCTGATATTCTGTGAGCGTGTATCTGTCTTGGTAATAGAGTGCCTGATCCTTCCCAGCCGAGAACAGATAGGGGGGGTTTCCGATGACACAATCGAACCCCTTGGTCTGCCTGAGGAAGGGAAACTCCGTTTCCCAGTCGAACACATTCATCGCGATGTGGTCGTCGTCGGAAAAGAGAGAATATGAGTAGGTTTTATAGAAGTCACTTTCTATGAGCGAATTGCCGCATCTGATATTTTGACCCAAATCAGGCAGCGCCCGGATTCGGAAAAAATCCATCTGCCTTGCCATCGCATCGGCTGTTTCTCCTTCAAGCACTTTGAGTAGAAGTGACAGCTTTGTCACCTCGACGGCCTGCGTATCGATATCCACCCCGTAAATATGAGTCAGTAGTATCCGACGACGTTCTGCAATCGTAAGCCGCCAATCGTCCTTCCCAGCCTCAAGCAGCCTCGGCTCTTTCCCACCCGTATATTTTGCGGGATCATCGGACACGTATGCATCGCGGTACCAATCCAACAGGTACTGATAGGCACCAATCAGGAATGATCCAGAACCGCATGCGGGATCGACTACGCGCAGAGGAGCTGGGTCTTTTGTCCGCCTATCCTCCCCCGAAGCTTGCGATGGCGTTTTCCCTTCCAGCAATTTGCCCAAGGTGTTCTGCACGATGTAGTCGACGATATAAGCTGGCGTGTAGTAAACGCCTCCAGCCTTCTTAACCTCAGGTTTTTCCTCGATGACCGCCCGAGTACCGGCGAGCCTTATGACTTTACCTAAGAAACGCTCATAGACCTGCCCAAGAATATCAGCAGGCAAGACCGAAAACTCGTATGGGCTCTCTGGGTAATATAGGCTATTGAGGATTGGGTTTAGGACCTTATCGTCGATCGTTAGGTCGAGAGTAAACGTATCTAAGGTCTCGTTTGAACCGTCGCCTTTCTTGAAATGAAATAGGCCCGAATTATAACGATCGTCAGCCTTACGGAAAAGCGAGGTCAGACCGTCATAGACATCTTTTGATGCAGCCAGCGCCTGAAGCTGACCGTATTTTTCAATACCTCTGTCTTCTGCAATACGCAGAAAAACAATTCGATCGATTATTCTCTGAACGGCAGCATTTAACTCCCGCACATCTAGTTGCCGATTTCGTAGCGCTATGTTCCGGGCGAGCGCAGCCCTCCACCCTTCGATTTCTTCGAGAAATGCATCATCGACTTCCGCTGTTCCCCGCTTGCGGCGGTTGTCGCTCGCATACTTATCGAACGACCCCTTCAATACTGCTTCTCGGGAGAAGATGTCCGCGATTTCGTCCCACTTATCGAGATACTCGTCGAAAGTGTAATAGGCGGTGCGCGCTACGCTGGCCTTGTCAGTTTTTTCTGGTTTGATCCGGCAATCGTAGACTGCGAGCTCTTCAAAATCAGTGAGGATAGAAAGAGGCAGTTTTGCGCTCCAAGCATATCGTCTCAGTTGGAATGCGGGCCCGACGTCCAGCTTGATATTCACCGCAGGCTTCTTTGCCTCGAGGAAGAATTTTCGAGTTCCGCCTACACGAAAAGCATAGTCCGGAGCTTTGGTATTTCCGCCAATCTTGACCGCGTCCTCGTGGACTACATCCTTGTAGGCCTCGGCATAGCCTTGCTCATTGTCTACGTCCCAGCCAAGCGCTTTAAAGAAAGGGTCGATGAACTCTCGGCGCACTTGCGTTTCGTTGTAGGAGTTCGCCTGATACGCTTCTTTGTGCAGCAGGAAGCGTTCTACAAGTTCGACAATGATTTTCGGTGCTGACATCACAGAGCTATCGCATGGTCGGTTGATCGGGAAAAGCGCCTTCTCATGGCAAGCATGCCGACAATCCCGTCAGTGGGAGCTCTAAGGCAAGCGGGAATATCTCCGTTCTAAGCCCCCATGTAACCCCTTATATGGCGCTACCGAGATCTCCCCTTCGCGCTTCCGGGCTTGAGCAATATCGTAGCTGTTCTGCATCCGCATGAGTGTGTCCATCGGGACGCCGAACGCCTTTTCGATCCGCAGGGCCATTTCGGAAGAAAGCTGCGAATGCTCATTGAGCAAGGTCGACAGCGTCGCGCGGGTGACTCCCAGAGCCTGCGCCGCCGCAGTCACGGAGAGGCCGAGCGGCTCGATGATCTCCGACTTCACGAATCCGCCCGGATGCGCGGGGTTCTTCATGCGAATGCCTGCAATTGCGCTCATGGCCACCTCCTAGTGGTAGTCTTCATAATCGAGGTCGATGATCTCGATCTCTTTCCGGTCGATGCGAAATGTCATCCGCCAGTTCTTCGTAACGAACAAACTCCAAGTCCCCTTGCGGTCGCCGGTCAGCATGTGCGCTTTCCAGCTCGGCACGGTACGCAGCTCGTCCTCACGCTCCATGTCCTGAAGGAACGACACGATGCGCCGTACCTTGGTGACAACGGCGGCCTGCAACCCGCTCGCGTCGTCATTCTCGATGAAACGCCGCAACCCTTTGTGGATCACGTTCTTGATTCGCATGACGGTTTCTATCCTTTCGCCTGTATAGCGTCAAGTGACGCCGTACAGATGCAGCTCGCCGGGAGCCGCCTTTCGTGCGCCCGTCTTCGATCGACGCAAGTAGCTCTTTCCTCATCGCATAAGACCACCAACTTCATTGCAGGGGGTGTCAGTGACCACCAAGCAATGGAATGCCGAACATGCCGGAACCAGACCGTATCATCCGTCTCAAAACCGTTCTTCACCGCACAGGGCTGTCGCGGTCGACCGTCTACCGCAAGATCGCCGAAGGGACTTTCCCGCCGCAGATACCGATCAGTGTCCATGGGGCGGGCTGGAGCGAAGCCGAGATAAACCGTTGGGTGGCGAACCCGCCGGGTTATCGCGCACCTGAAGCTCGAAAAGATCTTGGTTCTGACTAGTCCGGAACATTCATGCTGTGCAGCTACAATCATGCCGATTTGCTGATCGGCATGATTTCCGCGCCATCGCGCAGCATGTCGAGATGATCGCTCCACCATTGATGCATGGCCACGCGCTCCTCCCAGTAGCGTCCCCGATTGTAGACTGCCCGAACGCCGTTAGCGTCGGCGTGAGCAAGCGAGCGTTCGATGGCGTCCGGCGACCATTTCCCGCTTTCATTGAGGAAAGTCGAAGCGGTGGTTCGCAACCCGTGCGCCGTCACTTCGCCAGTCGCGTAGCCCATCCGGCGGAACGCCTGATTGACGGTGTTTTCGCTCATTGGACGCCGCCACGTATGGAAGGCCGGAAAGACAAACCCGTCGGGGCCCGTGAGCGCGAAGAGCTCTTCGAGATAGGCTAGCACCTGACGCGACAGCGGAACTTCATGCGGACGGCGCATTTTCATGCGTTCTGCAGGGATCTTCCAGACCGCATTGTCGAGATCGAATTCCGACCATTCCGCCATCCGCAGTTCGCCGGGCCTCGCCATGACGTGCGGTGACACCTGCATGGCAAGGCGCGTGATAGCGTGGCCGGTGTAAGCGTCCATTGCGCGCAGAAGCTCACCCATTTCTTTAGGATCGAGAATTGCCGCGTGATGTTTGACCTTGGGCACGACCAGCGCGCCGCGCAGGATTGAACTGGGATCGGTCTCGCCGCGTCCGGTAGCGACGGCATAGCGGAAGACACGGCCCGCGAAAGATCGGCAACGCCGCGCGGTCTCGAATTTTCCTTGTGCCTCGATGCGTTTGAGCGCAGCCAAGAGATCGACAGGCTTGATGTCGACGACCGGAAATGTCCAGATCGGCTTGAGCTGCTCAAGGAGCCAATGGGCCTTCTGGGTTGTCGCCTCCGATTGCCCTTCGGCGACGCGTTTGTCGATGTACTCTCTGGCGATCTCGGCGAATGTGTTCCCCGCACTGAATGCGGCGACAAGCTTTTCGCGCTTGCGCTCAGCGAGTGGGTCCTTGCCCGCATCCAGCTTGCTCCGCGCATCATCCCGCCTCTTGCGAGCTTCGGCCAGACCGACATCCGGATAGCGACCAAGCGCCAGCCGCTTCTGCTTGCCCATGTAACGATATTTGTAGCGCCAGAGTTTCGATCCGTTCGGATGCACCTCCACATAGAGGCCGCGATCATCCGTGTATTGCGTCACCTTCTCGGAAGGACGGATGTTCCTGATTTTCATGTCTGTCAGCGCCATGATCGATTCTCCTCAGCAATTCCTGGAGAGGATCTGACGGGGCACTGCGGGGTCATGGGGCCACCAGATTTTTAACGGGGCCATATCGCCCTATCTGTGGCACCTTATGGCCCCGGATTGCCTGAAATCGCCTGATACATTCCGGGATAGGTGAGGCTCGAAAATGGCAGAATTCTGCCGTTTTGTCGACCTTTTTGGGATGCTTTGAAATGAGTTGATGGTGCCCAGAAGAGGCATCATACTGACTGCATAAAGTGTTGTGTCAATTAAGGTAATTTCTAAGGTCTCATCGAAAAGCCCGCAAATGGGCCCACTCACTCCGGCTTAGGCGCGACAAATAACTAATATTGCTAAATATTTTGGGCAAAACTCTGCATGAAAAATTGAGGTTTGGATTTCTGCTTCGCACCGTAAATCGGGTCAGAGGGATTGCAAAGGCAGTTCCAAAGCACGGCATTCGGTTCGCTTCAACCGAAGGTCGTAGCGGCCAAACGATCGGCAGGCGCGAAGTGCCACGACTAGCTAGGCGGTGTTGACAAACGGGATTCCAACGCTCTCGACTTCTGATTCAAGTCTACATTTTAAAGAGCAGTCATGGATCGCGGGGACTTGTCGGATTCGGGATGGGGACTGATCGGGCTGCTCCTGCCACCTGAGCGGGGGCGCTGGGCGCGGCCAGCGGGAGATAATCGGCGCTTCCTCAATGGCATGCTCCAAGTGCTGCGGGTCGGCTGCCCCTGGCGCGATATGCTCGAGCGATAAGGCAAGTGGAACTCGGTCTATGTCCGGTTCCGGCGCCGGGCCGAACTGGGCGTTGACAACGGGTTATCCGGGGGATCACCCTCAAGGAAATGGGGCTTTACGAGTAAAATCCACGCCCGATGTGACCATTGAGGATTGGCTAAGGGTTTGATCCCAACCGATGCCGAGGCTTCCGATCACACCGCAAGCCAACCGCTGATGGAGATCCCTGTCACCGCGCCCAAGGCGCTGTTGGCGGACAAGGGGTATTACGGTGATCGCTTCCGTGAAAGCCTGCTGATCCGGAGTATCCTGCCAATCATCTCGCCTCGTTCGAACCACAAGGTGCCAGAACATCCCGGCTATCGCCGTTACCGCGACCGCAATCACGTCGAGCGGGGTGTTCGGTAAACTCAAGCAGCCGCGCCGTATCGCCACCCTAAACGATAAGGCCATCCTTTCCTTCGAAGGCTTTCTCAACCTCGCAGCCGCCCGCTTATGGCTGAAGTCTTTTGTCAACACGGCCTAGCGTCACGAGCCTCTGGCCGGGCTGGACGAATTGTCAGACCCGTACCGACAGGTAACCCATGCGCCCTGCTCAGCTTGCCTTCAACTCGGTCGAAGAAACGTTAAGGTCCGCCAAATCGAGCTGCGCGCGGGCTTCCGGTTTTCCGAAACCAGCACCGCATCGACCTATACTGCGACCTTTGAAGAAACGACCACACTGTCCGCTGCGACCGGCGTCTTATCATCATCAACGGTTTCGGTAATATCCGTCATTCGCGCGCTCATTCAACGTCGCTCAATTCATCGGTTGGGCGAGCTAGTGAACGTCTGGCAGATGATAAATGACTTTATGAATTTTAATTGGCGTTTCGCTCTGGTTCGGCTTACGAAATCCCATGGTTAGTTCTAAACTTTTAGCAAGCAAAGCAGAAGACCGTCGGTCGCCCATCAATGACGATGACCGGCTATTGTATCTAATGGACGAGATCAGTCGGAGCGCTAGACGGTCCTACGACCTTTCTGTAGCCGGCCTTGGCCTGAATCGGACACAGTGGAGGATCATCGGCTTGCTGTTGCAAGAACCCGAGCTGACCCAGGCAGCCATAGGTAAACGTCTGGACCTTGAATCGGCTACGATCGGCCAAGCCGTGATGGCTCTCTGCCAACGCGGGTTGGCCGAGAAAGAGAGAGCGCCGTCGGATAGACGGGCATGGAGGATCAGTTTAACTTCCGAGATTGATACGATTCTGCCTCAGCTCAGACAGTCTGCCGACCGGCTTCATAGCATTTTGTGGGCAGGTTTTACATCCGAAGAGAAGTCTGAAATGAAAACTCAACTCGGTCGGATATCGAATAACCTGGCGCAACTCCCCGTCGCAGCGGACTGAGACAGATGTCGGGAGGTTCGGAAAAACCTATCGGGGACATTTCTCGCCTCGCGGAACTGAGTGGCATTTTCGCTCGTCACGGCGCGAAAAGTCTGGGTAATATCCTTGGAATAACGCCTTACCCTGACGCCAACATTACCCCCGAACAATTGCGGCCGAAATCGACGGTGGCCCTGCTTCGCGATTTAGGCCCTGTCGGAGTAAAACTCGGTCAACTTCTAGCGACCCGCGGTGATTTGTTCTCCGACGAATGGATTGACGCTCTGGCCAGTCTTCAGGACCGGGTCGAACCGCTGCCTTTCACCTCAATCGAGCCGGTGCTCGTCGCCAGTTGGGGAGAGAATTGGGAAGAAGAGTTCACGGCCTTTGAGCGCGAACCGATGGCCTCTGCTTCCATTGCCCAGACCTATGCGGCGACCTTGCCCGACGGCAGCGACGTGATCGTGAAGGTTCGTCGGCCTGGCACGGCGGCCCGGCTGGAAGCCGACATGCGTCTGCTGGTGCGGCTGGCAGGGGCAGCTGAGCGCCGGTCCAGCGACATTGCCCGCTATCGTCCGGTGGAGTTCCTCCAAACCTTCGGCAAGAACCTTACCCGCGAGATGGATCTTGCAGCAGAAGCGCGCGCTTGCGAACGGATTGGCGGCTATCTGGAAACCTTGGGAGCGAAAACCCCGACAATTCACTGGCACCTTACTGGGCTGCGGGTGAATGTGCAGGAACGCTTGCCCGGCATGCCCGCCTCGCAGATCGACCGGTCAACGGACACGGAGCATAATGCCGTATTCGCCAGACGTTATGCCGATGCCGTGCTGCGGATGATGATCCTCAACGGCGAATTTCATGGCGATCCCCATCCCGGCAATGTGTTTCGGATCGCCGCAGACAAGGTTGGCTTCATCGATTTCGGCGCAATCGGTTTTCTTAGTGGTGCGCGGCGTCAGGAAATCATTCGGCTGATCTTCGGGATCGCCGATGAGCAAACAGAGGATGTCGCCGATCTGCTGCTCGATTGGGCAGGCAATCCGGCGGTGGATCGCGGACAGTTCGCTATCGACCTAAGCCAGCTCATCGAAGAATTCCGCGGGACAGTGCTGTCCGGTATTGAGTTCTCGGTGATTTTCGACCGGGTCTTCGGCCTTTTGCGCGAATACCGCCTCGTACTGCCACCCGATCTTGCCATCCTGCTGCGCACATTGTTAACCGCCGAGGGCTTTGTCCGTCCGTTCGCGCCGGACTATAACATCGCTGAAGAGACGAAACCCATAGTTATCCAACTGCTGTCGGAACGGTTCTCATTGGGAGCCACCCGCGACCAGCTGACCAAGCTGCGTCAGCGACTGTTCGGCCTGTCGGCGTCCCTGCCTGACCTGATCGACACTGTGACCGCAATTGCCCGGACCGGCGCGATCCCGGTGAAGGTGGATCCCTCCAGCTTCGAGCAGTTGGACCGTCCACAACAGCAAAACCAGTCGGTCAAAGGGCCGGTGGTTGCCGCGCTCATCGTTTCCGCCGCGCTTCTGGCAGACCAGTCAATTGTGCTGGCCGCAATTACGCTGTCGCTCGCACTGGTCGCGCTGGTTCGCAAATGGAACTGAACCTATTGCCTACGCGCGCCTCAGGATGCCGACGCATGTAGATTGATGAACCAATCGGAGAAAGAAGTGTGACCAGTCAAAAACCCGTCGATCCCGTTCCCGCGGCCACCATGTTGCTGCTGCGCGATAAACCAGAATTCCAGGTCCTGATGGTAAAACGCCACCATCAGATCGATTTCGCTTCCGGCGCATTGGTCTTTCCAGGCGGCAAGCCCGCCGCAGGCGATGATGCGGAGCATTGGGCGGACCACTGCACTGGCTGGGATGTGCTCGACCCGACGCAGCGGGCCCTTCGGATTGCAGCAATCCGGGAAGCTTATGAAGAAGCGGGCATTCTGCTTGCCGATACCAAATATGGCACCGCTTTCGAAGGGTCTTGTGATCTGGCGAGCCGCAAGGCGGTCGAGCAAGGAGAACGGTCATTCCTGGACGTGGTTCGTGAGGCAGATGTGCGGCTGAGGCTGCATGGGCTCAGCGATTTCGCCCGCTGGATTACCCCAACTTTCATGAACAAGCGCTTCGATACCTGGTTCTACGTTGCGCGCGCGCCAGAGCGGCAGATTGCGGCCTGTGATGGCTACGAAACCGTGGATGCTGAATGGCTATCTCCTGCTGGCGCCCTAGCGTTGGGCGAGGCCGGGGAAAGGACGATCATTTTCCCCACCAGGCTGAACCTGGAACTGCTGGCGCAGGCAAACAGCGCACAGGACTGCATCACCCGCGCCGAGGCGCGTACGATAGACCCAGTCCTGCCGCAGATCGTTCAGCGAGACGGGAAGAATTTCCTGACCATTCCGGAAAATGCCGGTTACGGTGCAGCCAGCGAGGTGGTTGGCTGACGCGGTTACATTACACATAGGAAAGGAATGTTTTTCTTGTCGGAATAGCTAACGGTTCCATGTTGACCAGCCTGCTAGGCATCGTCTGTTCTTGGTCCGCATCGTTTCTGGCTGAGGCGAGCTCTCTTTCGCGGGTTTCTAATATTGTTCTTCAGGTACGTGGAGGACGAGCCCGTCCAGCATGGGTTTCATCGGGATCTGGCACGCAAGACGGCTATATTCGGTGGTTCCTTCGGCGAATTGCAGCAAATCAGCTTCCATACCGTCGTCCATTATTCGGCCTACCTTGTCGATCCATTCAGGATCGACAAAGACGTGACATGTCGCGCATGCGCACACCCCGCCGCAATCGCCGTCGATACCGGGCACATCGTTGAACAGGGCCGCCTCGCGCGCGGTTTCGCCTTCCTCAATCTCGACTTCGCGTCGTTCACCATCGCTCGCGACGAACGTTACCTTTATCATTTCCAGCTCCGTAAAATTTCGATTTCTACAATCAACGGGCGTGCAAACGCACCGGAAGTTTGGTGATACCCCGTACCAGATTGGAAAACAGGCGCTCGGGCTCTCCGGTCACTTCGACTTTTGAAAAACGCTTGTGAATTTCTTCCCAGATGATGCGCAGCTGCAGCTCTGCCAGCCGGTTGCCCATGCAGCGATGGATGCCATAGCCGAAAGAGAGGTGATGGCGCGGATTTTTCCGGTCGATGATGAACTCGTCCGCCCGGTCGATGACGCTGCCATCGCGATTGCCCGAGAGATACCACATCACGACCTTGTCGCCTTTCTTGATCTGTTTGCCGCCAATTTCGTAATCTTCGAGCGCGGTGCGGCGCATATGGGTCAGCGGGGTCTGCCACCGGATAATTTCGGGGACCATGCTGGCGATCAACGAAGGATCGTCGTTCAATTTGCGGTATTCATCAGGGTTCTGATTAAGCGCCAGAACACCGCCGCTGATCGAATTGCGGGTTGTGTCGTTGCCGCCCACGATGAGCAGTAGAAGATTACCCAGGAATTCCAGAAAGGGCATATCTTTTGTAGCTGGCGAATGTGCCATCATGGAAATCAGGTCGTTCCTCGGCTCCTCGTTGACGCGCTGCTCCCACAGCCCTTTGAAATACATAGCGCATTCAATCAGCTCTTCGCGCCGCGCCTCGTATGATTCCACGATGCCCGTCTCTGGCGCCGCTGTCGTGATGTCGGACCAGCGGGTGAGCTTGCGCCGTTCTTCCCAAGGGAAATCGAACAAGGTTGCCAGGGTCATGGTGGTCAATTCGACGGAAACCTTATCGACCCAGTCGAATTCCTCACCGACCGGCAGCTGGTCGAGTATCTCGCTTGCCCGCTCGCGGATAATCGGCTCCAGCAATTGAAGGTTTGAAGGGGCAACCGAAGGCGTGACAGCCTTGCGTTGTTGATCATGCTTGGGCGGGTCCATCGCAATGAACATTTCCAGTTCGAGCCCGCCTTCAACCGAATGCATATCCTGAATTGCGATACCCCCAAGCTTCGCTTCGGATGAGAAGACCTTGTGGTTGGTATCGACCGCCATGATGTCGTCGAACTTGGTGATCGACCAATAAGGGCCGACATAGCTTTCACGGCAATAATGCACCGGGTCTTCCTTGCGGAGTCGATCGAAGAACAGTCCTATGGTGTCGTTCTGGAACAAGCTGGGCCGGGCGACGTCGATTTCATCGATAGGAATTGCAGCGACCTTCTCCGCCGTATCCATGTCCAAAATCTGAGTATCCATTTCGCGTATTCCTCTCCCGGCAGAAATATGGCTGCCATTATGCAGAGTAAGGATATCGCTGGCTCACGTCAATAAACCTTATAAGCTTAAATTGTCGCGTCCTTCATTTCCCCAGCAAGGGCATTGACCTATCCCAGCCAGGCGACTTATGTATTATAAGATTTGACCGGACAGACGGTTCGTTGGGCGGGCAGAATGATAGTGATGCAACCTCAAATGGCTACAGCCAAAAAGGCCAAACGCGCATTGTCGCTCGCCCAAAATATCGTGCGCGATATCGAGGCTGGGGCCCATTCTGCAGGAGATCGCCTACCGCGCGAAGACGAGATGCTCGCTCGCTACGAGGTCGCCCGGGCGACCTTGCGCGAAGCCTTGCGCTTTCTGGAGCTTCAGGGAGTAATTCATCTGCAGTTGGGCCGGGGCGGCGGGCCTGTCGTTGCCCGGCCGCAGACCGGTGATTTCGTCAATAGCCTGTCGCTCATCCTGCATTTCATGGAAGCGGATCTGCGCGGGCTTCTGGAACTGCGCGAGGCGATTGCGCCCGATGTCGCAGCCTATGCCGCCCAGCGTGCGAGTACGGGCGATCTGAGTGCTCTTGCCGATTGCTTCAAGGAGCTGGAGCGGCATGAACAGGATGACACTTTTGAAGAACTGAACCGCCGCTTCCATGACCTGCTTGGTTGGGCCAGCGGCAATCCGCTGTTCGGCTTGCTGACATCGGCGATGCACCTGCTGACCCGCGAGTTCTCCAACGCGCTGGGATATTCTGCGCAGGAGCGGGCGGTTCAACTGAAGTTTTTGCGCCGCGTCCTTGAATCGGTGCGCACAGGGGATTCCGATGCTGCTCGCCAAGCAATGAGTCGTCTCGTGTCCGGCTCTGCTTCCTACCTTGCGGAACGCAGCCCGGAACTGGTGTCTCAACGGGTAAAATGGGGGCAGATTTAGCACTTTTTACTAATTGAAGCGCGCCCCCGGGCCGCGATTTGGAGAGGAAGACAAAATGGCACTGAAGAGCCGAATTTGCGAAATGCTGGGTATCGAATACCCGATCCTTCTGGCCGGTATGGGCGGTGCAAGCGTTCCGGCGCTGGCTGCAGCGGTTTCGAATGCTGGGGGGCTCGGTGTGTTGGGCGCAGCAGCATGTTCGCCCGAACAGCTACGCGAATGGATTCGCCAGACGCGCGAGCTTACCGACAAGCCCTTCGGTGTCGATACGCTACTGCCCGCTTCGGTCAGGCGCGGTTCCGCCCCGCAAAGCGGCGGCGCGCCGGAAGATCCGATGGGCCTGCTGGGCGAATACCAACAATTCACCCGTGATTTCATGGATCGCGAAGGCCTTCCCCAAGTCGATGCTGCGGCGGCCATGCGCGCCGCGGGCGCCCCGGAAATGGGTAAAGGCGCACCGCAACTGTTCTCGAAGGAGTTTTTCGAAGCGCAGATGGAAGTGGTGATCGAGGAGAAGGTGCCGGTCTATGCCGCTGGTCTGGGCAATCCGAAGCCGTGGATGGACCGCCTCCATTCCAACGGCACGAAGGTCATGGCGGTTATCGGCAAGGTCAAACATGCCCAGCAGGTCGTCGATTCGGGGATCGACATGATCGTCGCGCAGGGTCACGATGGCGGCGGGCACAATTCCCCGATCGGCACCATCTCCCTCATTCCTCAGGTCGTCGATGCCGTAGGCGACCGTGTGCCTGTGATCGGGGCTGGCGGTATTTCGGACGGCCGCGGCGTTGCCGCCGCAATGATGCTGGGCGCAGAGGGAGCGTGGATCGGCACGGCGTTTCTCGCAACCGATGAAGCAGGTATCGAGCATTTTCAAAAAGAAGCGATCACCGAAAGCGGCGATGCCGATACGGTGGTCAGCCGATCGCTTACCGGCAAACCAGCGCGCATGATCCGCAACCGGTGGGCCGATGCGTGGGTGGAAGCGGGCAAAGAGCCCCTCCCAATGCCATATCAGTCGATGATTTCCGGGCCGGTAATGGCTTCGGGCATCCAAGCCGAGCGCAAGGACGTTATACCTGGCTTTGCAGGTCAGGGTATCGGGCTGATCGACACAATCCGACCAGCAGCCGAAGTCATGCAGGACCTTGTCAAAGGTGCTGAGGAAGCGCTTTCTTCGGCGAGAACATATTCGTGAATTGGAGCGGAGGTTTAATCGTGAACCAAGTGCGACCTTTTCCCCATGAACGCGGACAGATCGGCGAGCTGAAGGAAAGGCAAAGGACATGAGCAATAGCTTTGCCTCCGGTTTCAGCGACAAGTCGGCCATCACGGGCATCGGTGAGACCGCCTTCGTCAAAGGTGCCGAGAATACTGCGGTCGATATGATGCTGGAGGCTTCGCGCCGGGCCATCGCGGATGCGGGCCTGAAGCCGTCCGACATCGATGGCATGGTCCCGCCTCCGATCTATACGACATCGGAGGAGATGGCCGCCAATCTGGGCATCGATGTGCTGCGCTATGCTTCCACGGTGCATATGGGCGGCGCCAGCCCGACCACGGCGTTGCAGAATGCTGCCATGGCGATTGCGAGCGGTCTGTGCGACCATGTGCTCGTGACGCTGGGCTGGAATGGCTATTCGGCCCTGCGGCCAAAGCCCGGTGCCCCGCCTACCCGGCCGATGAACATGAACACGCTGACCAACACGATCCAGGGCTATTATATTCCCTATGGCGTATTCCTGCCGGTCCAGATGTATGCTTGGCTCGCAACCCGCCATTCGCAGCTTTACGGAGTTGGCGAGGAAGCGATGGAAGCCGTCGCGCTGGCCTGCCGCCGTCATGCGCAGTTGAACCCGAAAGCGTTCACCTATGGCCGCGAGCTGGACAGTGAAACCTATCGTTCGGCCCGGTGGATCTCCGAACCCTTCCGGCTCTACGATTGCTGTCTAGAAACAGACGGTGCCTGCGCGGTCGTGGTTTCGCGCATGGACCGGGCGAAAGACATGCCTCATGTTCCTGTCAGCATCGCCGGCGCAGCAGAGGGGCATCCCTATCCCGCAGACGACATCCCTTCGCGCCCCGATCCATTCAAGATCGGCCTGAGCTATGCCGCCCCTCGCGCTTTCGACATGGCGGGCGTCAAGCGCGAGGATATGGACTTCCTCCAGATCTACGACTGCTTCACCTACGTCGTCCTTCTGCAACTGGAGGCGCTGGGATATTGCGAGCCGGGCGGTCAAACGGAATTTGTTGCAAATGGACAGATCGAACTGGGTGGGCGTTACCCGCTCAACACCCATGGCGGGCTGCTGAGCGAGGCGCATGTCTGGGGATTGAACCACATCGTCGAGGCCGTGCGCCAGCTGCGCCATGATTGCGGCGAGCGGCAGGTCAAAAACGCACAGACCGGCCTTGTCACCGGATGGGGCGATCTGGGTGATGGCAGCATCGCCATCCTGAGGAGGTTCGCATGAACGACGAAAACGATCTTCCGCCCAAAATGCGGGCCTCGGCGCAGCAAGTGCCGCCCAAACCGAAGCCGCGCCCGCAGGATCCGGTGGAGCAGGAGTTCTGGAACCGTTGCCAGGACGGCAATCTGTATTTTCAGCGCTGCAGCGAGTGCGGCACTTTTCGCCATTTGCCGCGCTATATGTGCGCACATTGCGGCTCGCCCGATTTTTCGTGGGAGCAAAGCAGCGGCAAAGGCACACTGTTTTCGTGGACGGTCACGCATCAGGCCCTGCACCCCGCCTTCGCCGCCGACATTCCGTTCATAGCAGCGGTAATCGAATTGGAGGAAGGCGTGCGCATGGCGACCCGGCTTATTAATTGCGACCATGACAAGCTGGCATTGAACCTTCCGGTGACATTGGATTTCGAACTGATAGATGCGGATTTCCGCTTGCCGGTTTTCCGCCCTGACACGAATCTGCCCGAGAAAGGATAGGCACGACATGGATCTTGCATATGGACCCGAATATGACACTTTCCGCGGCGAAGTGCAGCACTTCCTGGAGCGGCACGGCGATCAGGCACCCGCTGGACAGGGCCGCGCCGCCCGCCCCTCTGCCGAAGCGGTCGAGTGGCAGAAACTGCTGATCGAATACGGCTATACCGCGCGAACGATTCCTGCGGAATATGGCGGCTATGGGGCCGAGCCCGACATCCTCAAATCGCGGATTATAGCAGAGGAGTTCTCGCGCGCAGGCGTTCCCGGCGGCCTTGCCAACCAGGGCATTTCAATGCTGGTCCCCACGCTTCTGGAGCTTGGAACAGAGGAGCAAAAACGCCAGTGGATCGAGCCGACCCTGAAGGGGGAAATCGTCTGGTGTCAGGGATACTCCGAACCGGGCGCAGGATCAGATCTCGCCGCCTTGAAAACCAGCGCGCATGTCGAAAACGGCGAGTTTGTCATCAACGGCCAGAAGATATGGACTAGCACCGCCAAGGAGGCGGACATGATCTTCTGTCTGGTCAGAACCGAAGCTGACGCCCCCAAACACGGGGGCATTTCCTATCTGATCTTCTCGATGAATACGCCAGGAATTGAAGTGCGCCCGCTCAAGACCATGACCGGTCACGCCGAATTCAACGAGACGTTCTTCACTGACGTGCGCGTGCCGATGGACCAGATAGTCGGCCAGCGCGGCCAAGGCTGGTTCGTCGCCAATGCGACACTGGGCCATGAACGCGGTATGCTGGGTGATCCCGATGCGCTCGAAAACCGCTTTCAGTCACTGGTTAAGCTGATGCAGGAAGAACGCATTGGTCAAGGCCGGGCCATCGACAATGCCGCGCTGCGCGACCGACTCGCCGCGCTTCAGGCCGAAGTTGCGGCGATGAAATACAACGGAATGCGCATCCTGTCGGACAATCTAAAAGGCGATCCCGGCGGCATGGCCAAGCTGATCGTCAAGCTACAAAGCTGCGAACTGGCGCATCAGATTTCGGCGCTGGCGATTGATGCAATGGGCGAAATCGGCATCCTTTATCATGGCAGCGAGCGCGAGCGTGATGGCGGCGCATGGCAGTGGAACTATATGTTCCAGCTGGGCCTGATTATCGGCGGGGGCACTGCACAGATCCAGAAGAACATCATCGCTGAACGCGGATTGGATATGCCGCGCGAACCTAAGCTGGCGAAGCCTGCGCCAGCACAGCAAGGCGCTGCCGTCGCGGCTCGCCAGAAACAGGGAGCGGCCTGATGGATTTCGGACTATCTCAGGACCAGCAAATGCTGCGCGAGGCAATCGCGCGATGCCTCGCCGATACCTGCCCGCTTGATCATGTGCGTGAATGCGCTGAAGACGAGGCGTCTTACAGTGAAAAGGTCCAGTCGGCGCTTAGCGCACTGGGCCTGACGGGAATGATGGTTCCCCAAGGGCATGGCGGCCTTGGCATGACCTTGCTTGATGCAGCGGTCGTGGCCGAACAGCTGGCCTATGCGGTTGCACCGGTGCCGTTCCTTGCTCACCATGTGCTTGTCCCCATCGCGTTTACGCAGGCGGGCAGCGATGCACAGCAGGCCGAATGGCTGCCGAAAATCGCCAGCGGCGAGGTGAGGATAGCCGTGGCAATCGCCGAAACTGTTGAAGCACGAAGCGGCGCAGGCGTGACCTGCGACGGCGAAAAGCTGAATGGAACGGCGTTGTTTGCGCTCGACTTTGCCGGGGCGGATGCCTTTCTGGTGGCTGATACAGGTGGCCGGTTGCACATCGTGCGCGCTGAGGCCGGAGGGCTGGAGAAAATCCCGCTCACGACAATTGACCGGACCCGCAGCGTGGGTGAGCTGCGCTTTGAGCAAGTTGCCGCAGAACCGTTGGCCGATGATGGCGGGGCAACTGCTGCTCGGCTGCGCGATGCTGGGCGCGTGATACTCGCCGCGGACAGCATTGGCGCAGGTCAGGCCATGATCGAAAAGGCGGTGGATTATGCGGGGCAACGCGAACAGTTCGGGCGGATCATCGGCAGTTTTCAGGCGGTAAAGCATATGTGCGCGGAAATGGCCGCGCGTCATGAACCATGCCGTTCGCTGGTCTGGTATGCTGCCCACGCGTTTGATGCTGCACCGGATGAAGCTATGCTCGCTGCGTGCCATGCAAAATCGCATACGGGCGAAGTGCATCGTTTCGTAGCTCGCACGTCCACCGAAGTGCATGGCGGGATGGGCTTTACCGACCTTCTGGGCCTCCATTACTGGTTCAAACGGATCGGTTTCGACCGACAGATTTTGGGCGGACCCGAA
Source organism: Erythrobacter sp. MTPC3 (assembly GCF_042854385.1). Lineage (NCBI taxonomy): Bacteria > Pseudomonadati > Pseudomonadota > Alphaproteobacteria > Sphingomonadales > Erythrobacteraceae > Erythrobacter > Erythrobacter sp. MTPC3. Next base: position 113,714 of record NZ_BTGP01000002.1, on the reverse strand, counting down.
GCGGTGAGAGCCGAGGCGGCAGTGCAGCAGGGATGGACCCGGGCGGCATGATGTAAGCAATTGCGGGGACGCACGCGAGACAAGCGGCGACCCGCCATGAGAGGAGATGAAACCGTGATCGACTGGAACCTTGGCGACATCCTTGATGCGATTGAACCGGCCATGCCGAAGGAAGCGCCCGCGCTGATCCATGGCGACCGGATCGTAACGTGGCCAGAAATGTCGGTGCGTTCGAATAATCTCGCTCGTAATTTGCGCGAACGCTGTGCCGGCAGTGGGGCGAAAGTTGCGTTCTACATGCGCAACCGGCCCGAATATGGCGAGTTAATGGCGGCCTGTTTTAAGGGAAGACTGACTCATGTGAACATCAATTATCGCTATGTGCCCGAAGAGGTGTTCTACATTTTTGACGATTCCGACAGCGAAGTGGTCGTCTACAGCTCCGAATTCCGCGACAACATCCTTGAGCTCAAGGACAGGCTGACAAAGGTTCACACGTTTGTCGAGATCGGTAATCCGTCCGACATAGCGCCTTTTGCGGTGCCGTATGAAAGCCTCACCACGCACGGCGACGGTTCGCCGCTGGGCATAGAGCGTTCGCCAAACGATCTGCTGTTTATCTACACCGGCGGAACCACAGGCATGCCCAAAGGGGTGATGTGGCAGCACGACGATATGCGCAAGGCACAGCTCGATGCGCAAAAGCTGCTTGGCCCCGTGCCGCAGTCACACGAAGAAAACATCGAGCTCATCAAAGGTGGGGAGACAGCACGCCGCACCCTTCCCTCTTGCCCGCTGATGCATGGGACCGGCTTCATCACGGCGATCGGTACGCTGATGTCGGGCGGTGCAATTGTTACGCTGGATGACCCGTCATTCGATGCCGAAGAATTGTGGGACACGGTCGAAAAGCATGGAGTCGAAAGCATCGCCATCGTCGGCGACGCCTTCGCCAAGCCGATGCTGGGGGCGCTCGACGACTATCCTGACCGCTGGGATACCAGCAGTCTCATATCGATCATTTCATCGGGCGTGATGTGGAGCAAGGAGGTCAAGGCGGGCCTGTGCAAGCATATCCCGCAAGCGGTCCTGATGGACAGTTTCGGCGCGTCCGAAGGGCTGGGCTATGGCCTTTCTGTTACCACCGCAGAAGGCGGCACCAACACCGCAAAATTCGGTATCGGCGAGTTTTGCGATGTGTTCGACGAGAACGACCAGAAGGTCGAGGCGGGTAGCGGCGTGCCCGGCTTCATCGCTCGCAAGGGCGCGATCCCGGTCGGCTATTACAAGGATCCCGAAAAATCCGCAAAGACGTTCAAGACCATCGACGGGGTTCGGTATTCGATACCCGGCGACTGGTGCCGGGTCGAATCCGATGGCAGCCTGACCCTGCTTGGCCGGGGCAGCGTCTGCATCAACACTGCTGGTGAAAAAGTTTATCCCGAAGAAGTCGAAGAAGCACTGAAAACGCATCCTGCCATTACCGATGCGCTGGTGGTCGGTATGCCGGACGAGAAATGGGGACAGGCGGTGACCGCCGTGGTCCATCTGAGCGATCAGGATGAATTCGATGAGCAGAGCGTGAAGGACCATGTCCGTCAGCAACTCGCAGGGTATAAGACGCCCAAGGCTATCCACCCCACAACCACGGCCTTGCGCGCTTCCAACGGCAAGGCGGATTACGCTGCCGCGAAGAAGATCGCAGAAGGCAACCGGGCGGCAATGTGAGCGGCAAGACCACCCCCGATTTTGATGCGGTGATCGTGGGTTCCGGGTTCAGCGGCATCTACCTTCTTCACAAATTGCGCGATGCCGGGTTCGAGGTCCTGTTGATTGATGCCGCCGCCCAGCCCGGCGGCATATGGTACTGGAATCGTTATCCGGGTGCGCGGGTGGATTCGCAGGTGCCCCTATACGAATTCTCGCTTCCCGAGCTATGGCAGACATGGTCTTGGAGCGAGCGTTTTCCCGGATGGGAAGAGCTGCGCGCCTATTTTCGTCATGTCTGCGATACCCTTGATCTATGGGCGCACATGCGTTTGGGCACGAGGGTCAAAAGCGCGCGCTTCGCCCAAGAGGCCTCGCTCTGGCGTCTGCAGTTGGACAGCGGAGATACGGTCACAGCGCGGTTTCTTCTCCCCGCTCTCGGTTTCGCATCGAAACCTTATGTGCCCGATATTCCGGGCCTCGATACATTCTCGGGCGACTGGTTTCATACTGCGCGCTGGCCGCAGGACGGGATCGATCTGGCCGGCCGGAAGATTGGCCTGATCGGCACCGGTGCCAGCGGTGTACAGGTGGCGCAGGAGGCGGCAAAATCGGCAGATCGGCTCACACTATTTCAAAGAACACCGATTCTCGCCCTGCCTATGCGGCAGGAAACAATGACCGCAGAAGGGCAGGTCTGCGAAAAGCAGAGTTACCCAGCCATTTTCAAACAACGCACGCAGACCAGCGGGGGTTTTGAATGCCAGTCGCTGGATGAATCGGCACTTGAGGTTGGCGATGAGGAGCGCACCGCACATTTTGAGTATCTCTGGCAGCGCGGCGGCCTGAAATTCTGGTATCACAATTTTGCGGATATGCTCACCGATCGCAAAGCAAACCGCTACGCTTATGATTTCTGGCGCGAGAAGGTCCGGGAGCGGATCGTCGATCCGGCGCTTGCGGAAAAACTTGCTCCTGCCGAACCGCCCCACCCCTTCGGCACCAAGCGACCATCGCTGGAACAGAATTATTACGAGATTTTTGCGCAGGACAATGTCGCGCTTGTCGATCTGAAGGACACGCCGATTGTCCGGATCAGCGCCGACCGTATCGAAACTCAGGACGGGGCGTTTGGCTGCGATCTGATCGTCTTCGCGACTGGATTCGATGCGGGACGCGGCGGCCTTATCGACATGAACATAACCGGGAAAGACGATCTCTCGCTGTCGGCTGCATGGGAAGACGGGCTGCGCGCCTATTTGGGCATGGCTGTGGCCAGCTTTCCCAATATGCTGTTCGCTTACGGCCCGTTGAGCCCTTCGGGGTTCTCCAACGGGCCGACCGCTGCCGAAGTCCAGGGCGACTGGATTTGCGACTTCCTGATCTGGCTGAGAGATAATGATTTCGAGCGCTTCGAGGCGGACCCGGACGCAGAAGCTGGTTGGACCGAAATGGTCGCTCAGGTTGGCGCGATGACGCTCTTCCCGGAAGCGGATTCGTGGTACATGGGCGCAAATATTCCTGGCAAAAAACGGCAACTCATCAACTTCCCCAGCGTGGCCGGTTATGCCGCCCTTTGCGAAGAGGCCGCGCGCAATGCCTATCGCGGCTTTGCCACCACAAAGCTCACCAGCAAGGAACCCTTCGCGCAATGAACGACATGAAGTCAGTTAACGCCCTTCCAGCCGACATCGATCCCATATGGGCCGGTGACGGTTCGCACCTGCCCGAGTGGTTCATAACCGCGCTCAGCGTGCCGCGCGAAGAGGGCTATGTCGAGATATCCGGTGCGAAGGTGCATTATTTTCGCTGGGGTAACCGCGATAAGCCGAAATTGCTGATGACGCATGGCTTCCTCGCCCATGCCCGATGTTTTGCCTTTATCGCGCCCTTCTTCGCGCAGGATTATGACGTGGTCGCCTTCGATCTGGCAGGCATGGGCGATAGCGAGATGCGCGGGTCAGCCGATACTGCCTCGCGCGGGCAAGAGTTTGTTGAAATTGCTGAAGCGCTGGGCTTGTTCGCGGATGGGCACAGGCCGACTATCATCGCTCACAGTTTCGGCTCTGGTGCCGCGCTGACAGCAGTAACCCAGTCGCCCCATGCCTTTGATGGAGTGGTTGTATGCGATCTCATGATCATGCGTCCCGAAATGCTCGATGGGTATTGGAATAAAGAGCGATCGAGCCCAGGCTCAGGAAATCCGGATAAACCCAACAGGCGTTATCCCAGTTACAAGGCAGCGCGCGAACGCTACATTCTCTCTCCGCCCCAGCCGGTCGCGGAGCCATTCCTTTTAGACTACATCGCGTACCATTCGCTGAGGCAAGAACGGGGCGAATGGACGTGGAAGTTTTCTCCAGAAGTTTTTCGCAGGAGCAATACGCCCGAAGAATGGCTGCATATGGGTAAGCGCCTCGCGCAAGCTCCGGGCCGCAAAGCCATCATACATGGAAGCAAGAGTATGCTGTTTTCTCCTGCTTCGGCCGATTACATTCGCGAAATAGGCGGAAATGATATTCCGATAATATCTGTTCCCGAGGCCCGTCACCATTTGATGCTCGATCAACCCTTGGCCTTTGTCGCAGCTATCGAAGGTGTTCTGGCTATGTGGAATACGCCGCCACGCATCGATTCTAACGAGAAAGTCTGACTTGTCGTGGCCTGACCTCATGATTTCATTCCAAATGTCACTAGGGCCCGCCCCGATAAAAAGACGGGCGAGATGAAAAGAACAAGGTTCAGCGATGTTGGACAAGGCAGCGCTGCTGGATCGTCTGGCATGATAATTCTGACGCCCGCCGTCATGTGGTAAGCTGTGGTTTTTCTCAAGGCCTGCCGCGTCACGAAATGCCTAGCTAAGCAAGAGGCTCCGCGAGCTAGCCAACCAGCGCGCCTATTCAGCTATCGGCCTCTGCATATTTCTCTAGGCCGACAGGGGAATACATAGCCTCAATCATGCTGTCGGCATGAGAGCACCTGCTCTGGTGCTGGCTCTCTCAAATTAGCACTGGAAACTCAACATCGTCTACGGCCAAATAGCGGCCGACGGACGGGTCCGAGTGCTCGACGTGATCGATGAGGTAACCAAAGAGTGCTGAGCAGCGTTGCCTGATATGTGAGTTCGGGACGCCGCGTAATGTGGGAACTCACGGAGCTGATCGTCCGGAATGGCAAGCACAGCATAATAGCCAACGATGGTCGCGAGCTACACATAAGAGCGCCCTTTACTCTTACCTGAGAACCGAGACCGCTCTAATGCCCCCTTCCGTTCCTACCCATGAAAATCAGGACTAATTTCATTCGAAGGACGGACTTTATTAAAGCCCTTTACCAAAGACATATAACGTCGTAGCTTTTTCATTAGAGGAAACTTTGTCATAGTTTTCTCTCCACAGACTAGGGGCAGCTCATGCAGCTGCCCCGTTTTTGGCGAGTGGCCGTGAGGGTGGCGCTCGCTCAATAAAAAATACGCGAGGGAGAGGCGAGAAATGCAAAAGAAAGCATATTGGCCAACGGGCGCAGCTTTGATGGTGTTGCCACAGGTTTCGAATGCTCAGGAGGTGGAATCTGAGGAGCTACGTGCGAGTGATAACGTGATAATTGTTACCGCACAGCGACAGGCACAAAGTCTGCAAGAAGTGCCAATCGCGGTCAGCGCTTTTGATACTAAAGCGCTAGAAAGCCAGCAGATCGAAAATGCAGCTGATCTGCAATTGACACTGCCTAATGTGTCTTTCGCAAAAGGTAATTTCACGGCATCGACTTTTACAATTCGCGGTATCGGTGATCTCTGCGTAGGGGTGACTTGTGATTCAGCAACTGCCATTCACGTCAATGGGTCGCCATTGTTCGGCACGAGGCTCTTCGAAACCGAATTTTTCGATCTTGAACGCGTCGAAGTTCTACGCGGCCCTCAGGGCACGCTTTTCGGAAGAAACGCGACCTCCGGCGTTGTCAACATTGTGACGGCCAAACCGGACCTATCCAGTTTCGGTGCTTCTGCAGAATTTGAATACGGGAATTTCAACAGCATCGAAGCGAGGGGAATGGTCAACGTTCCCATTGGCGATACGATAGGTGCCAGAGTATCGGGCATCTATATCAAAAGGGATGGCTACACGACCAACCTTTTTGACGATTCCGATGTCGATGACCGCGATTTGTACGCCGTGCGCGGGTCACTGCGTTTTGAGCCTACGCCCGATACCACGATCGATCTTATGGGGTATTATTTCCGCGAAGAGGATTCCCGACTACGAAATCAAAAGCAGGCTTGCCAGCGCGATCCTCTCGGCGTTCTCGGCTGTCTGAACAACCGGCGTGATTTTGACATCACCAATGCCAACTCGACGCTTGGCGGGGTGCTCGCGTCATCCGAATTTCTCGCAATCCAAGGCATTCCAGCCGCTCTTGGCCTTGGCAGCCTGTACGGGCCGGACGCCTTTGCCGGCTTCGACAAGCCTGATGACGTCAGGACGGTGAATACGGCTTTCACACCATTCTATTTTGCTGAAGAGGTACAGGCTCAGGCGCGTATCGAACAGACCATCGGTGCAATGACGCTGACAGCAACCGGGCTTTATCAAGATACCGAAGTGGACTCCCGCCAGGATTACTTTCTGGGCATCCAGGATCGAACCGGTTTTGCCACGGCGCTCAACACGCTCTCGTTCTTCGGAGCGAACGGCTTGCCGACGGGCCTTGCGCCGCCCGCGCCTGCTTTCATCCCCGGCTCTTCTGACTATTTTTCTCCAATCGTCGATGCCCTTATTCCCAACGGGCCACAGGGAGTACTTTGTACGTCCGACAATGATGACGGAAACAGGGGCGCTTTCGAGGGCAATGTAGTGTGCGGCGATACACCCTTGTCATTTGACAGGTCCTCTGAATCGCGCGAATCATGGAATGCTGAACTTCTTCTCGCCAGCGATTTTGATGGCCCGTTCAACTTCCTGCTTGGCGGCATCTACGCAAAATCGACAACTACCGATAACAGCTATTATGTGAACTCGTTCGCGCTGGACTATGCGAGCTCGATCCTTGGCTCTTTTGGATCGCTTTCGGGGGGCTTGCCGCCCTCTTACCTCGCCTCATCCATGTTCCGGAACAATTCCCTGGAATCGAACTTGGAAAGTTTCGGAATTTTCGGAGAAGTCTATTTCGACATCACGGATAGGCTCACCTTCACAGGCGGGCTGCGCTACAATGATGACACGAAAGATGTGACAGCGCGGAACACTTTTGCAAGCTTCCTCAATCCGTATTCCAACGATGGTGCCCCATTCGACTCGCCATTTGCGGGAACTTATGACGCAGACTTGGGACTTGATGGCAATCAGCTTGTCCAGTTCCGGGAGGTGGGTTTCGATGAAATAACCGGCCGTGCTGTACTCGATTATGAGGTTTCTCCAGATAGTAATGTCTACGCCTCCTACTCTCGAGGGTACAAGTCAGGGGGAATAAACCCTCCGCTTATTCCAATCTTCAACGTGCCCGAAAGCTTTGGGTCGGAAACGATCGACGCCTTCGAAATCGGCTCTAAGAACGTGTTTGCAAATGGTAAGCTACAGCTAAATGCCACCGCATTTTATTATAAATATAGCGGGTTGCAGCTCAGCCGAATCGTTGCCCGGACGTCGGTAAATGACACAATTGATGCCACTATCTGGGGCGTCGAGCTGGAATCCGTCATTCGTCCGGACCCGGACTGGCTAATCAATCTGACGTTCAGCTACCTTAACGCTGAGGTTGACGGAGACCAGTTCTTCTCAAACCCACGCGATCCCGGGGGCGGCGATCCTGATGCCGTGATCATCAAAGATATCAGCAATGGCTCCAATTGCGCCGTTACTGGACCAGCCCCTGGTGTTGCGGATGCGTTCGTTGCTGGAGTCAATGCGGCTCTTGGACTGCGCGGGCCTGAGGAATTCCCGGCCGACGGAAATCTCCCGTCCAGCGGCGCTTTTGGTATATGTGATGTCCTTGCAGGCGCGGTTCCCGCAAATAGCGGGATCAATGTCCTGAGTCCCGGCGTGGAAGTGAACATCAACGGCAACAAATTGCCGCAGGCGCCTGAAATGAAGGCCGCTATGGGCGTCCAGTACACTGCCGAATTCGACAATGGCATGACCATCGTGCCCCGGTTCGATCTCGCCCTGACAGGCGAACAATATGGCAATATCTTCAACGGCCGGGTCAATCGAATCAAGCCGTTTGTTCAGGCGAATGCGATCGTGCAGCTAAACAGCGCGGACGAGAGATGGTTTATTCGGGGCTTTGTCCAGAACATCTTCGACAGCAACTCTGTGACCGGGCTTTATGTCACCGATGCCTCTTCTGGCAACTTCACCAATATCTACACCCTTGATCCCCGGCGTTATGGCGTTGCGATTGGCGCCAGTTTCTGATGCTTTAGCGTTTCCCTACTGCCTACAGACCCGAGCTCCCGCTTAGCGAAGGAACCTGTAGGCAGGGGTGCGCTGAAACGATGCTGCATCGACTGCCAAGGTATCGTTTCACTTGACGGTAGCGCTGATGGAATAGGGTTTGGCCAACGTGGTGTTGTTTTCGGTGCGAGCGCAATTCAGGCCATAAGCTGTAGATTCAAGCTCAGTGTTGTGGCCAATCCATAGAGCTCGTTGACCAAAGACTATCAGTCCGGCGTCGGCCCGGTACATGCATGGGATTTTCTACCGCAAACGACATTTTTGCTTGGTACTTTGTAGAGCGACCTCGACTCTGTCCGAAATTGTGACACCAATTTCCGACACCAAGAGAGAAGGCGAAAAACTGACGGTGTAGAACGCGAACCCACGTTTCGCGCTTTTCGCCTTATCTGTCAGTTAGTTCAGTGATCGGCGCGAGAAGGAGCTTAAACTCGAACCGATAATTGATCGAGGCCCGTAACTAAGGCCGCAGCATCAAACAAACTGTTCTCCGTCAGCACCTATGGCACAGATTAGGGGTTGACGAGAAACACGTTTAGCCAGAACCAGATTTGGACCATCCGTTTCTTCCTTGATTGCGAAAAGCCCGTTCGAGATCGAGCGCACTTTGATCTAGCAATCGACAGTAAACTGAGAGGCTGTGATCTGGTAGAGCTTAAGATTGGCGATCTAGTCAGCGGGCTGGACCTTAGGAAGCGTGCCGCAATCACCCAGCGAAAGACTGGCAGGCCTGTTCAATGTGAGATCGCGAATGATGCCCATGACGGTCTGTCTGCATGGCTTAAACGTGGAGGCGGCATTATTGAACACTGCGTATTTCCAAGTCGGATCGGCCATTCAAATCATTTAGGCACTCGTCAACATGCCAGACTGTTAGGTGAGTGGGTGCGCGCCGCGACGGGATCATTCACACCGCCCTGCAGCGTATGACGCAGAGGAGGGAAGATGGCACCGCCCAGACAATCGGTCTGTGGGCATGTCAGAGGTGCCATATCGGATAGCAGCGTGCTGCCTTCATCATTGGGATATGTTGTCAATCGTCTGTCAGCCCCCGATCAACCAGCAGTTGCAATAGCGCATCCCACACACTTTGTTGAGCCCATTTTCGGAAGCTGACATAAACCGAATTCCACTTGTCGCATCGCCCATACATGTCGCGTCACGGGCAGCCGATCCGCAAGACGTGCAGCATGCACTTAAGAAAACAACTAATTCCTTCCCGTCGTGCCCAGCGGCCACGCTCAGGCGGCAGCAGCGGCCCGATCACGTCCCACTCTGCATGTGACAAATCTCCGCGACCCATGACTGCTCCTCAAAAAACAGTATCGAGTCAGAAGAAGCCGGGTTTGGGAATCCCTTTGTCAACACTGCCTAGTAGCCGGCTTGCGCTTTCGCGGCGGCGCTTGCCACTGCAAACGGCGCATGACTTCGGGCAAAAGGGCGTTGAAATTCGCATGCGCGGAGGCCTGAGACACGAAACCCTAGCTTAGCTTAGCTATTTATTCGCCTGTACCTTTCTTCGTATTCTTTGTCATCGCGATGGTTGCGTCGCTTCGGCCCGTGCGTCAGGCCGTGCCTGGCTGAACGCCTGAGCCGCCTTCCGCGCCTTTGCCCGGAGGCTGGGTAACCTTCTCATTGGTGTCATCAGCCGCTTGCTCCTCTCCTTCAAAGAACCAGGCATAGAGAATCGGCACGACGCCAAGCGTAAGCAGCGTTCCCACCAAGAGGCCAAAGGCTATCGCACTTGCCATGCCGTAGAACAGCACGTCTTGCGCGATAATCAGTGGCAGCAAGCCCAGGATGGTGGTTATGTTGGTCATCAGGATTGGGCGAAAACGTCGAAGCGAAGCTGTGATGACGGCATCTGTCACGTCGTTCTTCTGCTCACGTTCGATATCGCATCTGTCGACCAATACGATCGCATTGTTGATGATGATGCCGACGAGCGCAAACAGGCCCAAGATCACCATAAAGCCAAAATCCGCCCGCATAACATGCAAGCCGATAGCGGCACCGATAATGGACAGCGGCAGGGTTAACAGGATAATTCCGGTCCGCTTGAAACCCCGGAATAGCGCGACCAGCATGATGATTATCAAACCGATCATTGCCGGGACGCTGGCGAAGAGAGCGCCTGTGCCCTCCGCACTTTGCGCGATAATCCCATCCCATTCGATGAAATGACCGGGCGGCAAGCTTGCTTCGAGCTCGTCGAGCTGTTCCTGTACTATCGGCACCAGATCCTGCGGCGTTACCTCGGTCGGCCTGGCTTCCACGGTTAGCGTTTCGATCAGGTTCTCTGTCTGGATACGGCCGAGCTGCGGACGCAGCGTCACGGCCGCAATCTCGCCGAGTTGAACGGGTCCGTCGCGGCCGCTCAACGTAACCGCTTGGATCCGCCCGGGGTCGGAGCGTTCGCGTTCGGGTGCGCGTAAAATGATTGGCACCAGATCGTCCCCGTCGCGGAACTCGCCTGCAGGCTGGCCGGAAAAATAGCCCGATAGAGCCTGTGATACGTCCAGCGAGGACACACCTGCAGCCCGCGCAGCGGCTTGGTCAACCGCAACCCGGTATTGAAACGACCGGTTTTCCCAATCTGAAGTAACATCGATGGTGCCGTCCACATCGCGCAGGATGGCGGCCAGTTTGTCGCCTGTTTCCAGAAGCACATCTCGGTCGGGACCGCGTACCTGCACTTGAGTGATGTTGGGATCGCTGGGGCCAAGAAACATTCCCGCTATTCGAAGACGGATACCGGGAAACTGCGCTGCAAGATCCTCGCGAAGCGCCAGGACGCCCTCATCGCGGGCTTTGGCATCGGTGGCGTTGATGACCATGAAGCCGCGATTTGGAGCGGGATCGACGGGCGCGAGTGACAGGACGAAGCGCGGGCCACCAAACCCCGAATAGGCAGCGACATTGTCGAAATCGGGATAACGCTCATCATCTTCGATATATTGTGCAATCTGCTGTATCTGATTGTCCGTCGCGGCGCTCGACGTGCCGACCGGCATATCGGCGTAGACCAGTATCTGCGCCCGGTCGGAGGCGGGAAAGAACTGCTGTGGCACGAATTGCAGTGAATAGCCGGCCAGGAAGAAGGCCACGCCCATCGCCCCCATGAACAGCTTGCGGTGATCGAGCGCCCAACGCAGGCGATCTTCGTATTTATCGTTGGCCCATTCGAACGCCTGATCCACTTTGCGGCGAATTTTCCCTTGCGTTTCCTTGTCAGTCGGCCGCGCGAACCAATAGCACAAAGTGGGCGTGACCATCATCGCGATCAGCCATGAAGAAGACAGCGAGATCAGGATGACGAGCGAGATACTGCGGGTATATTCTCCCGAACCTTCCTCTGCCAGCATCAGCGGCAAGAAGACCAGGATCGTAGTAACCGTGGATGCCAGAAGCGGAAGAGCAAGCTCCTTGCCTGTTTCGCCGACCGCATTGCGGCGGTCTACCCCTTGCGCCAGCCGGGTTTTGAAATCTTCGGCAATAACGATCCCGTTATCGACCAACAGCCCCAACGAGATGACGATCGTCGCCAGGCTCATCCGCTCCAACTTGATCTCGAAAACGCCCATCACCCCAAGCGTTACGAGAATGACGATAGGCACGATAGACCCTACGATCAGGCCGGTCCTGACGCCCAGGAACAGGATAACGACGCCCAGTACCAACGCCAGCGTCTGCAGGACATTGAAGCTCACCCCATAGACGGCATTTTCGACCTGATCGGCTTGCCAGGTCATGACGTTCAATTCGACCCCTGCGGGAAGGGCTTGCTGCAATTCGTTGATCGCCGTGCGCGCACGTCCGGCGTAATTTATGGCGCTTTCTTCGTCGAGCATCGAGATCGCAAAAACGATGGCCCGTTCGCCGTTGAAGTAGGCGGTTTGCGATGGAGGTTCGAGGAAACCGCGCCTTATGTCGGCATAGTCGCCCAGCCGTATCGAGCCGATCTCCGCGCCGAGATCGAGATAGAGGTTGGCGATGTCCTCCACGCTGTCGAACGATCCCGACGGCTGAATTGCAATGCGCCTTGTTTCGGTTTCGATTGTTCCACCCGGCGCAACGGTGTTCTGGGATCGCAGGGCCCGCGCGACCGCCGAAAGCGGTGCGCCCAGCTGCGCTAAAGTGGCATTGTCCATTTCGACATAGATGCGTTCATCCGGACGGCCCAGAATGTCGACCTCCCGCGTGCCGTCGATCATGTAGAGCCGGGTCCGGATATGTTCGGCCAGATCGCCCAGTTCGACCATGTCGAAACTGCCGGACTGTAACGCCATGGTTATGACGGCGACATCGCCGAACTCGTCATTGATGAACGGCTTGCGCGCACCTTCGGGCAGCAGGGGCGTCGTTTCTTCGACCTTGTCCGCCAGCTCGTCCCACACCTGGTCGAGGTCACTTGCCGAAAATTCAACCTCGGCGTGGATGATCGACTGACCTTCCATCGAGGTCGCACGCACTTCCTTCACCTCGGGGATGGTCCTGATCGCTTCGGCAAGCGGCGTGGTAATCAGCTGTTCGACCCGGCTCGCCGCCAGACCCGGCTGGCTGGTGGAAACCACCGCTTCGCGAATGGTGATCTGGGGGTCCTCGCGCGCAGGCAATGTGAAATAGCTGATCGCACCGTAGATCATTGCCAGCACGACGGTGAGCAACACCGCAGGGCGGAATCTGAACCCGATTTCGGATAAGTTGATCATCGTGCGTAGCGCCGCGGACCGACGCCGAGACGGCTGACCTCTTGGCCTTCCGACAAGAAGGCCGCGCCTTTTGACACGATCACATCCCCGCTCGACAAGCCGGAAAGTACGACCAGCTGATTGCCGCTGGCCTCGCCGAACCGGACGGGAACCTTTTCAAGCTGCTGCGTGCGCGGCGCTATACGCCATACATATCCGCTATCGTCTCCGTCTGGTATGATGGCGGTCAGTGGAACCAGAAGCCGGTCGGTGGCCTGCCCGTTCTCCGTTTGCGCAGGGCGATCGGGTAGGCGAACCTCGACGACCTGCCCGGACTCCAGTTCAGGACTGCCCGCTGCCAGAGCAGCGACGATCTCGAATGCTCCGGGTCCGCTCGCCCTGCTGCCGATATCGGTGATGCGAGCGGAGCTTGTCACGCCATCGCCAGACGAGGGCACCACGGTAACGGTTTGGCCGACCGACAGCCGACCGAGCTGGCGCTGCGGGACCGAGAAGGTAACTTCCAGCTGGGTGCCGTCCAGTTCATAGACCGGCTGTCCGGGGGACACCTGCGTGCCCGGTTCGACCATACGGCGAGCAATCTGCCCAGAATAGGGCGCACGCAACCGTGTGTCCGACAGCGCTTCCCGGGCGACACCCAATTGCGCTTCGTTCGCATCCGCAATTGCGCCAAGGCTGCCAAGCTGCGCGCGAGCATTCTCAAGTCTGGCCTGCGATGCCGCGCCTTCGGAATAGAGATATTCCTGACGTTCTTCATCCAGCCGTGCCTGATTGAGCCGCGCACGGCTTTCGGCGAGGTTGGCCTGCGCCCCCGCAACCTCCAGCCGGTAGCTTGCCGGGTCGAGCGATGCGATGACATTGCCGCGCCCGACACGGTCGCCAATATCGGCAGACATGCTTGCGATGGTACCGCCCACTTCGAAGCTCAACACAGTCCGGCTCGCAGCCTGTACCCGGCCGGGAACGGCGGTTGCGATTTCGGTATCGGAGCCGGCACCGATTTCGATCCATGCAACCGGTTTACGGGGCGCTGGCTCTTCTTTGCTGCCGCAAGCGGCAAGGGCGAGCGAGAAGGCGACGAGAATGGTTGATCTACGAAGAGGTGGGAACGGCATCACAGCTTTCTGTTCAATCGGAAACGGGTATGGGTGCGGGTGTGGTTGGCGGTGGAGGAACGGCTTGCCAGCCGCCGCCAAGCGCCGCGTAAAGCTGCGCCAGTGCTAGCGTTGAATTGCGATAGGAAATCGCGCCGTTGCGCAGCGAATCGCTATATGTCCGCTCGGCATTCTGTAATTCGAACCGGTCGATTTCGCCGGCTTCGAAACGGATCCGCGCAAGACGCAGATTTTCCTGCGCAAGTTCTATCGTGCGCAAGGCAAGCGGACGTCCCTCCCGCGCGAGATCATATTGCGCGATCGCGATTTCCGCTTCCTCGATTGCGGTCAGCGTGCCTTCGACATAGGCTAGGGCAGCCGTACGTGCTTCGGCCTGTGCCAAACGGATATCCGCGCGCACCCGCCCACCATCGAAAACGCGCCAGGACAGGAACGGTGCGATTGTGAACCGTGTGCTGTCACTAGACAGGATCGCACCGGGATCGATGGAGGTAAAACCCCCCGACGCGTCGAGCCCCAGTTGCGGAAACAGCTCGCCCCGCGCCACACCGATTTCGAATGTCTGCACCGCCAGTTCGCGTTCGAGCCGGGCGACATCGGGGCGGCGCTTGAGCAAATCCGCGCGTGTTCCCACCGGAATGTCCGGCAGCTCCAGAAGCGGCGGGACCCTATCGACTAGGGCGATCTCGGTTTCCGGCAGGCGGCCGGTGAGAACGCCGAGCGCAAGCGCATTGGCCTGAATTTCCGCTTCGACACCCGGCAGCTGCTCCTCCAGGCGCGCAAGTTCCGCTTCCACCAGGATCAGCTGCGCGCGTGAAATGGCGCCCGCTTCCAACCGTGTTTCGGCAAGACCGAGCTGGGTACGTTGCGCCTCAATCCCGAGCAGTAGTGCCCGTTTCTCCTGCTGAAAGCCGGCCATGTTAAAATAGGTTGCAGCCGTTTCCGATGCGATGGCCAGACGCGCACCATTGGCGGCGGCGATCAGCAACTCGACCCGGGCATCGGCCGCATCGATACGGCGCCTTGCCTGGCCCCATAGATCGACCTGCCAGTTGAACGCCGCGCCCAACGCATATTGCTCATATTGCCGCTCGAACCCAGGAAACTGCGCTTGGCCAAGCTGGGTGTTAAGACTTTGTTGGAGCACGGTCGTCGAACTTTCCGCACTGACCGTGGGATAGCGCGCTGCGCGTGCGCGAAGGCGGCGGGCGTTGGCTTCTTCGATACGCGCCAGGCCCTGTCGGATCGTCAGATTGTTCTCGAGCGCCGCTTCGATCAGTCTGGCAAGTTCCGGATCGCCCAGTTCGCGCCACCAAGCGACGAATTCCTCCTCTGCCACCGCTACATTTGCGCGATCGATCCAGTCGGTCTGCGCGGCAGGCGGCGGTTGGCGATCGTAATCGCCTCCCACAGCCATGCACCCCGATAAAAGCGTACTGGCGAGCAGAATTGGCAAGCATTTGGGCACGAGGCGTAGCCGGGAGGATTTTTCGCTAGTCAATTCGGCCGTTACTCTACGTTATATGAACTGCGTGGTTCAGCTGATTGAACTACCGGGACAAGGTTTTCAACCCTTTTTGCAACTACCGTTATATCATCTATTTGGGGGGCCATCTACGAAGGGGCTTACCGGGGAAAAGGGTGGTTCTTTCTCGAAAAGCACCATTCGATGATCAACTACAAGGCTTCAGAAATGACTGCACCACGCCTCAGTATCCACGAAAAAATTCTCGATGCAGCGGTCGAACAGTTCGCTGCCGATGGTTTCGAGGGTACCAATATGGATGTGATCGCACTCCATGCGCGTGTCGCCAAACCCACGATTTACAATCATTTCAAGGATAAGGCCGCGCTTTATCTGGCGTCGATCGAATATATGCTGAGCCGCAATCGCGCTACTATCGCAAGCCCCTCCTTCGCCCGCCTCCCCGCCGAGGGAGGGCTTTTGAAAGTGGCGCTCGAACTCACCTGGCTGTTCGGTCGCGATGACGACATGCTCATGTTCTGCAAGATGTGCATTGCCGGAAACGACCGGTTCCAGACGGCAACCGATACCTTCCTTCGTAACGGTCCATGGCGCGGGACGGATGAGATCGCGTCCCTGCTTCGTGTCTGGCATGAACGTGGAGAACTGCAAATCGAACGCCCGAGCTTCGCAGCGCGGCAATTGAGTGAATTGTGCAAAACTGATATTTTCGATGCGCGGTTGTTCGGCGGACCGGCCCACGCGACCGAGGAGGAATGTCGTTTCACAGCAGAACAGGCCGTCAAAACGTTTCTGGCGCGTTACGGCGTAGACTGACGAAAGGCCGGGGCGATCGTTACCAGACCTTGGTCGCAAAAGACGTCAGCCATAAACGTGTAGGGACGAGGACGAGGAAGCTCTCGAACGAATGGCATATCACCCCCACCCATTAGTTTTGAAAAGTCGGCGCTTCCGAAAGCCGCGAAACATTCGGACTTTGGATATTTTAAGTGGGCATGATCGGCTCAAACGCGACGCGAGAGCGAACATATTCCCGCACCTTTTCAAACGAGAAGCGGATATTCTGCTATCGGCGTACTTCTAGCCGTTCAACATATCGGCGGAAATCAAACGGGAGCGAGAGTTCGATGACTTTCTTCTGCGTGCTGCGCAGACCAAAGCCGGCGGCTTTCAAGCTGCCTCTGCAAACTTCCTAACTTTGATCTCGTCCTCATGCGCCCGCGCTTGTGCGAGCTCATAGGTTGTCTGCATCCGCAGCAAGGTATCGGCTCTGACTCCGAAGGCCTTCTCGAAGCGGATCGCCATATCGGCAGAGAGGCTGGCATTACCGTTGAGCAGCGTGCTCAGCGCCTGCCGCGAGACACCGAAATGTGCAGCGAGGTCCGTCACGCTAACTCCAGCAGGCTCGACAATCTCGCTTTTCAGCCAGTCGCCGACATGGACTGCAAGCGAGGGATGCATCTTAAGCGCCATGATAATCCTCCATATCCATATCAATCAGCGCGCCGTTCTCATTCAGCTTGAATGTCAGGCGCCAGTTGCGTGTCACGGTCATGGACCAAGTGCCATTCCGGTCTCCCGTAAGTTCATGGAGACCAAAGTTGGGAGGCACAAACAACTCATCCATGCTTTCCGCTGCATCGATGAAGGCAAGCATCTTTCGTAGCCTGCCTGCATCACCTACCAGGCCTTTGGCATTGCCGGTCTCGAAGAACCGTCGCAGACCTTTATGTCTGATGGACTCGATTTCCATGTATCCTATTTATGCGTGACACTCCAAATTGTCAAGCGTCGCGCGACACATGACGTCGGTCAGCGTGCCAGATTTCTTATCAGTTATTTGATAGCCAAGAGACGCGTCGAGCGTTGCGCTTGTGGGCCTCTCGATGTGGTTTTGATAAGAGCCCGCGAAAAGGCCCGCAAAAATTTGAAGCTGGGTCCATGCGGGACAATTCGAACTGAGCGCTTCTGGGCTCGCTTGGAATTCGAAAAAACAAGTAGAGACAACAAGATAGAGTCCTAAACGAGGACTCACATTATCATCTTTTTCTCTTTATATTTCAATGGCTTAAGCCGTTGGTGCCCAGAAGAGGCATCGCACTAATCTTATAACCTCTTGAATTAATTAAACTATTCTCCGGGGTCGTTGAGAAAGGCCCGCAAATAGGACCGCACAATCAACGGTAAGTGCTTCATATTGTTGATATAATTAGCCTTCTTGGCTCATTTCTTCAATTGGAAATTTAGGAAACTCCCTGCTCGATCAGCGCCATTTTGCCTGCACCCGCCTGTCAGGGAACACAGAACTGGAATTCATGGCGATACTCTGATGACAGCAATGCGCCCTAGAAGTGGTCATTTCCGCGCACTGCGGTTTCGACCAGAAGCAGTCATTGGACTAGGGGGCGAGCAGGTACTTGTTTGGAAGACCATTCAGGATTGTATCGCCAAAATCGGATAGTGGGCACTTTTATTGAGCTGAGCAAAAGCTAGGTTCCCCTTAAACATACACTGATCTGAACTAGCCACCGAGGGCTTCGCTCCAGGTCTCCTGCCAAGCCTCTTTCGCCTTGCCGATCTGACGTAGGCTCTTCGCAGCATCAAGGTTTGCATCGCGTCCCTCTCCTTCTACGATCACAAGGCCGACGATGCCGAGGCTGCGATGCGGAAGGCAGTGATAGCTGTAATAGCCAGGCTTGGCGAACTTGACCGAAACCGGCTTGCCGATCTGGCCGCGCCAGCCTTGCGCGCCTTCCGGGATCATGCCGGGCGTCGAGATGCAACTGTGGGTGGGTTTGCTCGATTTGAACGTTACCGTGTCGCCCTTGGCCATCCGCAGGATACGCGGGCTGAACATCATGCGCTCATCAGTGGCTGGGTCCTCGGTTAGCATTTCAACAGTGTGTGAGCGCGCCTGTATGTCACTTTGCCGCTCCCGAGGCTGTGTTCAACAGACTCGGAAAGGGCAGGGCGATTGAACCGCCCGGGGATCGCCGGAGACTCCAACTCTTGAGTAGTTGGAGACCTTATGGACAAGACAATGAACAAGTTTTCGCCGGAGGTTCGCGCCCGTGCGATGCGGATGATATTGGATCACGAAGTCGATTATCTGTCCGGCTCGTCGTCGGTGGCCGACAGGATCGGCTGTGCGCCGCAGAGGCGTCACGAGTGAGTGAAGAAGGCGGAGGTCGACAGCGGTAGCTCTGCCAATCGGAGACAAGTTGTAATTAGTCTAACAGCACCCACGACGTACTTTCCTATTTTACGATTCATCAAATCGGTATGCCAGCGACGGGCTCTCAGCAGCCCCGTCAAATGGGCCGGAGCTTGCATGAAACGTACTTCAGACGCATGAATATGGTATGTCGAAAGCCAAAACCGCGCGCTGGGAAGAGAAGAGAGAGGCCATCCTCGATGCCGCTGCGCGCGTGCTGAACCGCACCGGCTTGTCTGGTTTCAGGCTTGCAGAGGTGGCCAAGGAAATCGGCCTTAAACGACCTAGCATTGTTTACTATTTTGCAAATGCCGAGGAACTGGCCGAGGCGCTGTATGCGCGGGCTCTCGACCAGATCGAAGATCGCGTTACCCTAGCTCAGGCGCAACAGAATGCTCGCGCGCATATAGACAAACTGTTCCAACTTGAACTTTCGCATCACGCCGACGAACGCGAGGGCAAGGCCATTCGCCGTCCCCAGCTAGGCGAAGTGCGCGCCTTGTCGAGCGAACGCAGGCGAAAGCTCGGTACTCGATACCGCAGGATTATCCAGCGCGTTGCCAATATGCTTGGCGACGATGCCCCGCGCTCGAAGCTGATCGAAAGAATCGGCCCTGCGCATATCGTCATGGAAACGCTTTTCTGGCTTCCAGCTTGGCTGGACGAATACGAGCCTTGGGCATTCCAGCAGGTCCGCGAAACACTTGTCGACACTTTGACAAACGGAGTTCTGGCATCGCCTGGCCACCTCCAGACGCACAGACTAGTGGAAAGACCGCGATTTCGAAGCGAGACCATTGATCAGGACGACTACCTTCGCGCCGCCTCGCACCTCATCTGCGATTACGGGATCCGCGGTGCAGCGATCGACCGCGTTTCCGCCGCTCTCGGGGTGACAAAGGGCAGTTTCTATCACCATGTGGCGCAGAAAAACGAGTTGATCGAGGCCTGTTTCGCGCACAGCCAAGATCGCCTCACAGCGATTCAAAAAATGGCCAGTGAGCGCGTATCTCCTGCGGAAGAGCGGCTGTCTTCGGTTCTCACTAGCATTGTTGAGATACAGCTAAGCGGCAATTTTCCCCTGCTGCGTAGTTCCGCACTACCGGCACTCTCAGCCGATGCCCGAGCGAAGATTATCGCTCAGTCCAATCGCAACTTTCGCTGGTTCGCCTCTGAAATTGCCGCGGGTGTTGCCGCAGGTGCATTGCGAAGCTTCGACCCACATATTTCGGCGCAGGTAATCGGCACCGCCATTAATGCGGTCTACGATTTGGGGCGCCTTTATGGTGACGAAATCGGGCCAGACGATACGGCTTTTTATCGCGACCTGCTGATGCACGGAATTCTGTCTCCCAGATAGCATGCACCACCCACTGCAATTCGAAGCTTGCATTAAATTTTTCATAAGCGCAGTATGCTGTTTGCTTGGGAGAGCGAAAAGATAAAAGATAGGCCGAACGGCAAAAGGCACGGCGGCTTCATTTGCATCCCTCCCATGCAAGAGAGAATTATATCCGGGGAGGATACATGAAAACTGTACTTAAGAGCTCAATTGCTCGCAGCGCACTCGGCGCGGCGTTGCTGACTGCGCCGACAACCGTTTTTGCTCAGGCCGATGAGCAGGACGCTGATCCGACGGCACAGGAAGAAGGGCGCACGATCGTCGTTACTGGCTCGCTGATCCGCGGTACGCCGGAGGATACATCGCTTCCGGTCGACATTTTCACCAGCGAAGAACTCTCCCAGGAAGGGATCAGTTCGCCGCTCGATTTCATCAAGGATATTCCTTCGGTCGGCGGCGTGATCGGTGATTCCAATCAGTTTCAGGTGCAGGGCCTTGGTCCAGTCGGCACCATCAATCTTCGTGGTCTGGGTGCAGAGCGCACGCTAGTGCTGCTCAATGGGCGCCGCACAATCGTCTCGCCGGGCGATGGCCTAGTCGACACCAACGCCATGCCGCTTTTTGCGCTTGAGCGGATCGAGTTGCTCAAGGACGGCGCTGCTGTAACCTACGGCTCCGATGCGGTTGCCGGTGTGGCCAACTTCATCACGCGCAAGAATTTTGAAGGCGTCGAGCTACAGGGCGATTATCGCTTCATCAACGATAGCGACGGCGACTGGACCGCGAGCATTCTTGCAGGGATTAATCTTGGCCCGGACGTAAACCTCATGGCAGGCTTTGGCTACCGTCACCGTTCGCCTCTGGCCGCCTTCGATCGCGATTTCTCCAACCTCACGCCTGATATCAATCCTTCGCCTTATTCGGGGATCGTCAATCCGGCGCAGTATTTTCCCGCTTTCCGGGCCACCGGCCCGATCCGCGACGCGCAGCCGGGGCCCAAGCCCAACGCAACCCTCTTGGGCGGCGGCGTTCAAGACGTGGGCTGCACTGAGCTTGGTGGCTTCATCCAGGCCGCGAACGGTCGCTGCCTCTACCAGTATACCGATTACAACAATCTCGTCGAAGAGCAGAATTTCTATCAGGCCTATGCCGCCTTGAACGCGGATCTTGACGACAAGACTCGTTTCAACGTCGACGTGCAGTATTCGTTTGGCGAATTGTTCACGCGCCTGTCGCCGTCCTATCCAGCAACGCAGGGCCCCAACGGACCGGGTCTGACATTCAACTTCTTCGTGCCGGAATCGAACCCGGGTTACCAGACGTTCGTCGATCAGGTTGCAGCGGCCGGCACACCTTTTCCGACCGATGCGGTCGGGGGTTTGCAAAACGGCGCCTCGATCGTGCTGTATCGCCCGTTTGCACTTGGCGGCTTCCCGCTGAGCGATGAATTCCCGTTCGGCAACAAAGCGCAGAACGAGAACGAGAGCTTTCGCATTTCAGCCGGGTTTGATCGGGACATCGGTGACAGTTTCGTCGCGAGCTTACAGGGAACGTATATCGATTCAAGCAGCCTGGCAGTGATCCAGGACACGCTTGGCGTTCGCTTGCAGAACGCGCTCGATGGTCTTGGGGGGCCGGACTGCGATGTAGCGACGGGCACCCCCGGCGCTGGCAATTGCCAGTATTTCAACCCGTTCTCCAACGCGATTGGCGGCAACCCGGTGACGGGCCAGGTCAATCCCTTCTATGTCGGGCCGAACGCCGGTGATCCCACCGTCAACAACAATCCATCCGAGGTGATCGATTTCTTCACCGAGCCTGCTGCCTCCAACCGTCAGAAAGAGCGCCAGGTCGTGCTCGACTTCCTGTTCAGCGGAACGCTCGATTCAATCGATCTTGGCGGTGGCCCGATCGGGCTGGGCATCGGTGCGCAGTACCGGCGATCGGAATTCGAACTTCGCCCGACGAACTTCAGCAGCTCGGTGGACTTCCCCTGTCAGCAGATTGGCGTGACTGACTGTCAGTTCCCGTTGGGACCGTTCATCTTCCAAGGTCCGCTCAATCCGGGCGAAAACACCCAGGATGTCTACGCACTTTTTGGTGAGGTTCAGGTACCAGTCACCGATCAGCTCGAGGTCAATCTCGCCTTGCGCTACGAGGATTACGGCAATCCAATTGGCTCGACGCTCGATCCCAAGGCTTCTGTGCGCTTTGAGGCGACCGATTGGCTGGTGCTTCGCGGCTCGATCGGTTCGACCTTCCGTGCGCCGCTGGCCGGCCAGGTGCTTCCTGGCATTCAGTTCACCAACCTGACGGGCATTAATGCAGCCGGCGGGTTCTTCTTCCCGGTGGACCGTATCGGAAACCCACAGCTCGGCCCGGAAACAGCGTTAACCTACAACCTTGGCTTTGTAGTCAAAGCAGGCGATTTCAACCTGCAGGTCGATTACTTCAATTACGATTTCGAGGGTTCGCTTACGGCAACCCCCGAAAACCCGATCACCAGCGCTGTGTTCAGCGGCCCTGGCGGAACCGCAGACTGCACGAGCCCGCTCGTTCCGTTGATTGGTTTTAACTCGGTTACCTGTGACCCAACTCTGACCGCTTCGACGAACCTTGCGCGCGTCAGCACACAGTTCGTGAATGGTCCGGACACCAAAACTAACGGCTTTGATGTGGAAGCGGATTACAGCTTCTTCCTCGACGATCTGACACTGACGGTCGGGGCCTCGTTCACCTACATTCTGAATTTCGATGTTGATCCGTTCGTCGTAAACGGTGTGACGGTGATCGATGAATTCGACGCGGTGGGCTTCCTGAACGCCGACCGTGCACAGAACTCGTTGTCGGAATTCAAGGCCAACACCTTCCTCAATGCGAACATTGGCGGGCTCAATGCGCGCTATGTATTCCGGTATGCCAGCGGTCTTCGCGACGATCGTTATGACAGCGATCCGACCTTCGGCGCTGCAACCCGGTTTGGTGAAGACATCGACCCGTTCACACAGCACGATTTCACGGTTCTGTACGACTTGCCCTTCGACAGGGCGGACATCCAGTTGCAGGCTTCGGTCGAGAATATCTTTGACGAAGATCCGCCCGCGGCACGCCTTGTGCTGGGATACGATCCGTTCGTGGGCAACCCGCTCGGACGCGTCTTCAGGATTGGTCTGAAAGCCGGTTTCTGATCGAAGTAAATTCTGGAAAGGCCGGGGCGTTGCGCCTCGGTCTTTCTTTTTGGGATCACTGGAAGTTCTTTTATGAACGAAGCTTCTGCAAGCCTTGATAGCGCTGGACAGGCCATCGCGCCGCGAGCGCGCAATGTTACTTTGGCACTGCTCACCATCACCTATTTCTTCAGCTACATGGATCGTCAGATTCTTGCGATCCTGCTCGAAGACATCAAGGCTGACCTACTCCTAAACGACACACAGCTTGGCTTGCTGTCAGGTTTTGCCTTTGCGATATTCTACGCAACGCTCGGCATTCCGGTGGCGGCGCTGGCTGATCGAATGAACCGGGTCAACATCATCTCGATAGCGCTTGCTCTGTGGAGCGGAATGACGGCGGTTTGCGGGCTCGCCCAGAACTTCACCCACCTGTTGCTGGCGCGCATCGGAGTCGGCATTGGCGAGGCAGGTTCCAGCCCGCCCAGCCACTCTATCATCGCCGACCTATACCCGGCCAACAAGCGCGCGCTCGCGCTTTCGATCTATTCGCTGGGCGTCACGCTGGGCGCGGCGGCCGGGCAAATGTTCGGCGGGAACCTCACCTATTTCTTCGACTGGCGCGTCGCCTTTATCGCCATCGGCGTTCCTGGCGTGGTGCTCGCAATCATTGTCAAAGTGTTCGCGACCGAGCCCATGCGCAAGGCAGAGCCGGGCGCCGTAGATGCTACCGAAACTCCATCGATTGGCGAAGGCTTCAAAACGATCTTTGCCAATCGCGCTGCACTATGGCTGATCCTGGGCGTCACGCTAACCTCGATGATCGGTTACGCGCTAACCGGGTGGACCCCGGCCTATTTGATCCGGTCGTTCGGTCTCAACACCTTGCAGGTTGGCAACATTGTCGCCCCGCTTTTGGCCATTGCCGGCGTTGCGAGCGGGCTTGGCAGCGGCTGGCTGGCGAACCGTCTGTCCGATCGCTTCGGCATGTTCGCTCAACCGCTGATGATCGCTGCATTGAAAGCGATCGCGCTGCCCTTCCTCCTCTGGTTCTACTTTGCACAGGATGCGGTGTGGGCCGTGGGCGCTTACCTTGTCGCCGTATTGTTCCAGTCCTGCTATCTCGGTCCGACCTTCGCATTGATCCAGACACTTGCACCGTTGCGGATGCGCGCGGTTTGGGCTGCGGTTACGCTGCTCATAATCAACCTTGTGGGTCTTGGTCTCGGTCCGACGATGGTGGGCGTGATCTCTGATCTGTTTGTTGAACGGCATGGGGACGAATCCCTGCGTTACTCGCTGCTGGTGATCGCCTCATTCACGCCGCTAGCTATCTTTGCCTATTGGCGCTCGTCGGTTGCGCTGAAACAGCAGCCTGTCGAAGCTTTATAGATGGTATTATCAGACTAACCAAGATTTGGTGAGTTCGATGGAGATCGGAACAAATCTTGCTGATCTTCTCAGTAAATTGGCAAGACACATGCAGATCAAAAGCAGGGCAAAGCTAGATATTGATGAACCGAATTCTGTACTAACTTATTTGGAAAATGGTGTTCCGTTAGTCTGACAACGTCATTTTGGAAGCTATTAGGCCATCCCTGCGCGAGGACAGACTATTCAATCTCAGAAAAATGCGTCGCAACTTAATTGTCGTTTCTTCGGGCGATTATTGCCCAAACCAGACAGTCTTCAAACGGCCCAATTGCGGCCATTCGAGGAGGTGCTAGCTTATGGCCATGCGGTATCTAGTCTTTGCTGGCCTGCCTATACTCGCCTTAATGGCGAGTGGCTGTACCGCGGACTTACAAGAAACAAGATGTGGCGCTGCGTCTTCATACGTTGCTCACGAGCTATCAAACGCTGATGGCGAGAAGCTTGTTTATGGTTCTGATGACGATGCGAGCACTTTTGACATCACTTGGATTTCAGAAGGCAAACGCGCTGAAATGATCTCATCTTTTGTGGAGGAACCGTGGATTGACGTTCGCGGAAGATCAATTTGGCAAGGCGCGGACTCGAACAGCATAGGCAAGACGACTGCCGACAGCAGCCTGTTGCGTAAGCTATTTGAGACTGGGAAAGCTACCAATGCAGTTCAGCAATGTCCTTCCGTCAGAAAGGTTTTGAATGACCATCGTATAGACTATGGAGAGGGAGCTGTCCGCGCGGTCAGTGCGATCGAGGACCCTAATCTGGGACAGCATTCAAAGACGATTGCGGATGTATATCTTCCCATTGTGTCCGATGACGGACAGTCTGCAGTGCTGCTAGTTTCGCGTAGTTGGGCTCCGCTGGCCGGTGCTGGAGTAGTTGTAAAAATCGAACGCCAAGACAACGGTGAGTGGACGCCGACCAGAGTTCAACAAATCTGGGTATCTTAGCGACCGCTTTCCACCCTCATTGCAGCCAACCGCACCTTTCCAGGCGCAACCCGAAAGCGGTCGACCAGGTGAGGTCGACCGCCCGAAGGTGTCAGATTTCCGTGCGCTCCGCCAGTAGTAGTGCGTCTTCGACATCGACCCCAAGATAGCGAACGGTGTTCTCGATCTTGGTGTGACCTAGAAGTATCTGAATTGCGCGGATGTTGCCCGTAGCGCGGTAGATCATCGCGGCCTTCGTCCGTCGAAGCGAGTGCGTCCCGTACTCAGATTTCCGTAGGCCAATCGCAGTAACCCACTCATCCACCAAGCGCGCATACTGGCGCGTGCTCATGTGTCCGGCGTGGTCGATCCTGCTTGGAAAGAGGTACTCGCTGGTCGAGCCGCCCCGACGTTCTAACCAGGAAAGCAGGGTTGAACGGACATCGGCTGTGAGCTCGAACTGAACTGGCCGATTGGTCTTCTGCTGGACGACAATTGCCCTAGTGCGGATGTCGGTCCTAGCTATGACGTCGCCGATCTTTATCTTGACCAAGTCGCATCCGCGCAACTTGCTATCGATTGCTAGGTCGAATAGCGCCTTATCCCGTAGCCGACCTTCACGATCCAGATGGAAGCGTATTGCCCAAATCTGTTTTTGTGTCAGTGGTCGCTTTGTGCCGACGGTCTTGCCAGCATTCCACGCTGCACGCGCCTGTATGGCAGGATCAAATCTCGAATAGCCCATTGTCGTTCTCCTCGGCCATGATTGGCCACAAAGAGAACGGTTGCAGCTTGGCGGGAGGTGGGCCGATAGCCGACGGTCAGCTAACGGCCCCGTTTCTGCCGTGCAATGCATGGGCGGGTATCTACCTGGACCTAAAGTTCAGTCACTTTCCGGCGGGCAATTCGCAGACACAGGTCGGTAGCTGTCACGCGGCTTCAGCGAACTTCCCGACTTTGATCTCGTCCTCATGCGCTCGTGCTTGGGCTAGTTCATAGGCTGTCTGCATCCGCAGCAAGGTATCGGCCCTGACCCCGAATGCTTTCTCAAAGCGGATCGCCATATCGGCAGAGAGGTTGGCATTTCCGTTTAGCAGCGTGCTCAGCGCCTGCCGCGAGACACCGAAATGTGCAGCGAGATCGGTTACACTGACACCGGTAGGCTCGACAATCTCGCTCTTGAGCCAGTCACCGACATGGACGGCGAGCGACGGGTGCATCTTAAGCGCCATGATAATCCTCCAGATCCATATCGATCAGCGCGCCTTCTTCATTGACTCTGAAGGTCAAGCGCCAGTTGCGTGTAACGGTCATCGACCAGGTACCTTTCCGGTTTCCTGCAAGCTCATGCAGGCCGAAGTTAGGTGGCACGAAAAGCTCATCGATACCTTCAGCTGCATCAATAAAGGCAAGCATCTTGCGCAGCCTACCGACATCACCCACCAAGCCCTTAGGATTGCCGGTTTCGAAGAAGCGGCGCAGGCCTTTGTGCCTAATGGATTCGATTTCCATGAGGTCAACCTAACCATCACACCTCGCGTTGTCAAGCGTCACGCGACGATTGACACGTCTCGTTCAGGCGGGATGTGACAAGGTCGACTCTCGAAAATGGGTCGCCGAAGAAAGCGTTTGCGGGCCTCGGAATGTGGTTTTCTGGGAAGCCCACAAAAAGGCCCGCAAAAATTTCAAGCTAGATCGATCCGGGACAATCAGAGATTCGAACGCCTGAAACCGTTAGGCACTGAAAGAGAACGAAAAAGACGTGCCGAGACAAGAGTTTGGAGAACCAATGTGAGTCCTCTAAAACAGCCAATTTCTCTAAGTATTTCAATTACTTAAATCGATGGTGCCCAGAAGAGGACTCGAACCTCCACGCCCTTGCGAGCGCCAGCACCTGAAGCTGGTGCGTCTACCAATTCCGCCATCTGGGCACCGGGAGCGAGCATCTTCGGATGTGCTCGCTGGGTAGGGGCGGGCCAATAGCGAGGGCGGCGCGTGCCTGTCAACGACTCATATTCACCGGCAGTGGCTATTACGGTGTTGATTGGCCATCTCGGCATTGAACCAGCTGCGCCGAAAGACTAAATGCACGGCACGCTCTCACTTCAGAAATTCACGCCCGCACGGGACCCGTTTGCCATGACCTCAACCTCGCCTCTTACCGATAAGCTAATCACTGTTTTTGGCGGGAGCGGCTATATCGGTAATTATGTTGCGCAAAGCCTGCTTGAACGCGGTGCGCGCCTGCGAATTGCCAGCCGCAATCCTGAAAAGGCGCACGATTTGCAGCCGCTCGCCAATCTAGGCCAGCTTCAATTTGCACGCTGCGATATTACCAAAGCTGACAGCGTGGCAGCCGCGATGCACGGCGCCGATTATGCCGTAAATCTGGTCGGTGCGTTTGAAGGCAATCTTGATGAGGTCATGGGCGAAGCGCCTGGAACAATCGCACGCCTTGCCAGCGAGAACGGTATTACGGCCATGGTGCATGTCAGCGCGATAGGGCCAGACGCCGATTCCAGCGCAGCCTACGCACGTGGAAAAGCGAAAGGCGAAGAGAATGTGCGCGCTGGCTATCCCAATGCGACGATCATGCGCCCCTCGATCGTTTTTGGGAAAGACGACAACTTCCTCAATATGTTCGGGCAGATGATCGAGATGCTTCCGGTTCTCCCCGTGTTCGGGCCGGATGCAAAGTTGCAGCTGGTCTTTGCCGATGACGTGGCAGAGGCGATTGCCGTTGCGCTTGAAAACCCTGCCGAACATGGCGGTCACATTTATGAACTGGGCGGGCCAGAACAGCTTTCGATGATGGAGATAAATCAGCGTATCGCCGAAGCTCAGGGCCGCAAGCGCCGCTTCATCGCGATGCCGGATGGATTGTCAGGTGCGTTTGCCAGCATGCCGGGCACACCAATGAGCAAGGATCAATGGACCCTGTTAAAACCCGGCAGCACGGTCAGCGGTGAACATCGTACGTTCAAAGAGCTAGGCATTGAGCCGCGCCCACTGGGCCTGTTTCTCGACAAATGGATGACCCGCTACCGCAAATTCGGGCGCTTTGGTCGTAGCAATGAACGAAACAAAGAGCGTGAAGCACGAGGCGCTGATGCGCCTGGGACCGGCGCAGGGGCCAACTCCTAAAGCGTCGCTGAATACAGCGCGACAAGCTCGCTATAAGCCTGATCGGCCGCTGCTTCGTTGTATGCAGGACTGTCAGGCACGGTCCAGCCGTGATCACCGGCGAACACTTTCACCCGGGCTGCGCGGCCAGCGGCCTCTGCCGCTTCGGAGAATGTCACTTTCGCTTGCGGGTCTTCGGCATCGTCATCCTGCGCAACAGCGATCAGATAGCTCGCCTGTGACTGGTCCAATACCTTATGCGGGCTCATTGGGTTATCCTCTCGCACCAGCCCGCCTCCGTGGAAGCTGGCAGCTGCCTTGACCCGGTCAGGGACAGCGGCGGCGCTCCAGACGGTGAACGGGCCGCCCATGCAATATCCCTGTGTGCCAATCCCGCGCGAGGTGTCTACCTGGTCCTGAGCGTCGAGCCATTCCACAATTGCGCTGGCGTCCCTCATGATTGCTTCGCCATCGAGTTTTGAACGCCACGGACGGACTTTCTGGAAACCCTGCTGATCGATGAAGGTTGCGAAGTCGGCAAACTGCTCGCCTTTTACGTCCCGGTAATAGGGGTTGGCGACGAAAACGGCATACCCTTCGTTCGCAAGGCGCATGGCCATTTCAATTTTCGATTGCCGCAAACCGGCGACATCGGGCCACAGGATGACACCGGGATATTGCCGGTCAGCTTCTGGAAAGACGAAAAATCCGTCCATTGTGCCATCTGCGGTCGGGAAAGAGACAGCCTTGCTGACCATGCTGATACCGCGGGAACCGCCCGCGGGCGTATCTGAAATGGCGCTGCCCGTGCTGGCGGCAGGTGCGCAAGCCGTAACCGCTGCGGCCCCTGCAATCGCACCGAATTGACGGCGGCTAAGAGCATCCTTGGCCCAGCTTTTGAGTTTGGCTTCATCGCACATCGTGGTCTCCTGCTGGCGCCGCAGCGTCCGAAAATTGTTTCTTGTAAGACGACACTTATGGACAAGAGTTCCCTCCCACGGCAACATTCAATCCGAGAGGGAGAGTTTTGGGATGATTATTGGAAAGTGGGCGCTGCCTATATGTATGATTGGTGCGGTATCGCTTGCCGGCTGTGACGGAATGCTGGAGGGATCGTCAGAGAATAGCGGCATAACTGCCCCTCTCCTGATCAGTGCCGACGAAGATACGGCCAACTGGATGACGCATGGTCGCACCTATTCTGAACAACGGTTTTCACCGCTTGATCAGATCAACACCGATACCGTCGGCGATCTTGGCCTCGAATGGTTTGCCGATATGGACACAGCGCGCGGTCAGGAGGCCACTCCGCTGGTCATTGATGGCAAGATGTACCTCACTACCGCGTGGAGCAAGGTGAAGGCGTTTGACGCAGCAACCGGCGCTCCGCTGTGGGATTACGATCCGCAGGTGCCGGGCGAAACAGCGGTCAAGGCGTGCTGCGACACGGTCAATCGCGGACTGGCTGCGTGGGGCAACAGCCTGTTTCTGGGCACTCTAGATGGCCGGCTCGTCTCGCTCGACCGGGATACCGGCGAAGTGCAGTGGGAGACCGTGACGGTTGATCAGGCACAAAGCTACACTGTGACAGGCGCGCCCCGCGTCATCGATGGCAAAGTCATCATAGGCAATGGCGGAGCGGAATTTGGCGTTCGCGGCTATATCGCTGCATATGATGCGTCAGACGGGTCCGAACTGTGGCGGTTCTACACTGTGCCAGAGGGGACGGAGGACGACGCCTCGCCAGAATATCTGCAAGCAGCTGCGCAGACATGGAACACCGATGTGCTGGCGGCAAATGACGCGATAGGCGGCGGCGGCACGGTCTGGGATTCGATGGCGTATGACCCGGATCTTGACCTGCTTTACATCGGAGTTGGCAATGGTTCGCCGTGGAACCGCGCCTATCGTTCTCCGGGCGAAGATGGCACTGGCGAGGGGGACAATCTATACCTCTCAAGCATCGTCGCGATCCGGCCTGGAACCGGCGAATATGTCTGGCATTACCAGACCACGCCGGGCGAGACGTGGGATTTCACCGCCACTCAGCACATCATGCTGGCCGATATGGAGATCGACGGAGAAGAGCGTCAGGTCCTGATGCAGGCGCCCAAGAACGGGTTTTTCTATGTCATCGACCGTGCCACCGGCGAATTCATCAGCGGCGACCCTTACGTCACGGTCAATTGGGCATCTGGCATCGGTGATGATGGGCGCCCGATTGAAAATCCAGAAGCCCGCGTCGACAAAACCGGACTTCCCGCGTTGGTCACTCCCGGCGCGCTAGGCGGTCACAACTGGCATCCGATGGCGTATCACCCCGGCGAAAATCTTGTCTACATTCCGGCATTCGAAGCTGGCATGATCTATGCCCCGGAAGAAAATTGGAAGCCGGACCGCGCACGTGGTTTCAATGTCGGGTTCAACCTCGGCGCGGGCGATCTGCCGCCCGATATGGGCATACGCCGTCAGGTTAGCGACAGCCTGAAAGGGATGCTGGTCGCATGGGATCCGATTGCGCAGGAACCGCGCTGGACGGTCGAGCATGAGGGGCCGTGGAATGGCGGCCTGCTTGCAACCGGCGGCGATCTCGTTTTTCAAGGCACCGCAGGAAGCGAATTTAATGCCTACAACGCCGGAACGGGAGAAAAGCTGTGGTCGTTCGCTGCCCAGACAGGCGTTGTTGCGCCTCCCATCACCTACACCGTTGATGGAGAGCAATACGTCGCCGTCCTCGCTGGATGGGGCGGTGCCTATGCCTTGTCCGTCGATGGCGGGCTGGTGTCGAGCAAGGCGCCGGTTCGAAACGTCTCACGTTTGATGGTGTTCAAACTGGGCGCGCAGGGCGAATTGCCGCCAGAAATGGAACTGGCTAGCCTGCCGCTAGACCCTCCGCCGAGCCGGGCGAGCGCGGAGACGATCGCCCTAGGATCTGAGAAATATGCGCGCTATTGCGCCGTGTGCCATGCTCCGGCTGCCGTTGGATCGACAGTGCTTCCCGATCTGCGCCGCGCCGGATCGCTGGGCAACCGTCAGGCATGGGAAGCGGTCGTTCATGGCGGTATGCTTAAAGATAATGGCATGGCGTCCTTCGCCGAATCTCTCAGCAAGGAGGAGATCCAGGCTATCCGGGAATACGTCATATTCCGCGCAAATCAGGACAAGGCGATGGAACCCAGCGGGCAAATAGCGCGCAAATAAACCGCGCGATCAATCCGCAAAGAAGTTCAATTCCAGCAGGACATTGTTCGGGTCTGAGGTAAAAATCTGCCTCAGACCCGCCGAAGATACTTCATTGATCGTGTAATCTGCACCGCGAGCGTCCAGCCGCGATTTCACTTCGCCAAAATCATTGCAGCGCAGCGCGACATGATGGATCGCACCGGTTTCAGCTCCGGGTTCGACCTTACGATCGAAATGCCGGGGGAAGTCGGCCGAGTTCAGGTGCAGGATCGCGATGCCGCTGCGATCAACCATCCAGCGCACCTGATCAGACCTCATCGGAGGCGGGCCGTCGCGTTCTTCAAGATCCAGTAATTCGCGATAAAACATCGACGTTTCGGCCAGCTTGTCGGTGATGATGTTCACGTGGTCCAGCCGCTCGACAATCATTATACTGGCTCCTTCAACCCCGGAAAACGACGGTCCGGTTGCCGTTCATCAGCACCCGTTCCTGCGCAAACAGCCGCACTGCCTCTGCCAGCACGCGGCGTTCGATATCGCGTCCCTTGCGCACCAGATCGGCCGCACTGTCAGCGTGGGTTATCCGTTCCACATCCTGATGGATGATTGGCCCTTCATCAAGGTCGGCGGTCACGAAATGAGCGGTTGCGCCAATGATCTTGACCCCGCGCTCATGCGCCTGATGATAGGGCCGCGCACCTTTGAAACCGGGCAGGAAGCTGTGGTGGATGTTGATGCAGCGCCCGGAAAAATGCGCTGACTGGTCATCGGAGAATATCTGCATATACCGCGCCAGCACCACGAGTTCCGCATCGGCGTCATCAGCAATGCGGCGAACCTCAGCCTCTTGGTCCGCTTTGGTGGATTTGGTGACCGGCAAATGATGAAAAGGGATGCTGCCAAGATCGGCCTGCGTGGTCTGCGCAAGGGCGTGGTTGGAGATGACAGCGACCGGATCAATATTCAGCTCGCCTGATCGCCAGCGGTAAATGAGGTCCACCAGACAATGATCGAACTTGCTTACCATGATGATCGTCCGGCGCGGGCGGTCTTGCGCCTTGATGGACCATTCCATGGCGTAATCACTGGCCAGCGGGACGAAGTCATCGCGCAGGCTCTGCGCGGCTGTGCCAGTCGGATCAAACGCAACCCGCATAAAGAACCGGTCAGCCCCGGTGTCGCCGCCGCGGTCATTGAACTGCTGCGCGTCTAGGACGTTGCAGCCCCGATCATAAAGAAATCCCGTGACCCGCGCGGTGATACCGGGGCGATCAGCGCAGCTGAGCGTCAGGATTAACGGCTGCGACACATTAGCGGCGCGCGAGCGCATCCTCGCATTCCTGCATCAGCTGGGCGATGATATCGGCGGCGGGCTCTTCCTGCTTTACCATCCCGACGCTTTGGCCAGCCATCAGCGATCCGTTCTCGACATCGCCATCGATGACAGCGCGGCGCAGGGCCCCCGCCCAGTAATGCTCGATCTGCAATTGGGCCTCGCCCATATCGACCTCTTCGCGGTCGAGGTTGCCAGCGACTTCCATCTGTTTGGCAGTGAATTCCTCCGTGCCCTTGTTCTTGAGAGCGCGGACCGGGATCACCGGCAGACGCGGATCGACTTGCACGCTTGCCTCAGCATCGCGGGCCTTCGCGCGGAAAAATGCCTTCTTGAAATTGGGATGCGCGATGCTTTCTGTCGCGCAGGCGAACCGGGTGCCCAGCTGCACGCCGCATGCGCCCATTTCCAGATAGCCCGCAATGGCCTCTCCTCGCCCGATGCCGCCTGCGACGAAGACCAGATGATCCTCGGCAAGCTCCGGCAGAAATTCCTGTGCCAGCACGCTCGTGGAAACCGGGCCGATATGGCCGCCTGCCTCCATTCCTTCGATCACAAGCGCGTCGCCGCCAGACCGCAGCAGCTTTTTCGCAAGCGCCAATGTCGGGGCAAAGACGATCACTTTCGCCCCAAACTCCTTGATCGCTTCGACACTACCCTTGGGCGGAATGCCGCCAGCTAATACGACATGGGTGACGCCGTGTTTTTTGCACACGGCGATCAGGTCGAACAATTGCGGGTGCATGGTGATCAGGTTGACGCCGAACGGCTTATCCGTGCGCGCCTTGGTCTCTGCGATTTCAGTGTCAAGCAGGTCGGGTGTCATCGCACCGCAGGCGATCACGCCAAATCCGCCCGCATTGGAAATGGCAGAAACCAGATTGCGCTCGGAAACCCAGCTCATTGCGCCGCAAAGAATTGCGGTTTCGCAGCCAAGAAATTCGGTGCCGCGCTGCATCATGGCAGCGGATTTGGGAAAATCAGTCATGCCGGCGGCGATTAGTCACCTGCGCCGCTTAAGGCAATGCGCTGACGGGCAATCGCCACCGCATGGACGCGCGAGGCGCCCTACTCGCGGTAACGAATACGTATGAGCTTCGCAGCTTCAGCCGCCAGATCGCGCGCCGCATCGGTGTCATCCGCGCTAGCCAGTGCTACGCCCATGCGCCTGTACGGACGCGTTGCAGGCTTGCCGAACAGCCGGACATCAACGTCACCTTCTAGGCCGAGTGCGGCATCCAACCCGTCAAATGCAAACTCTTCGCTATCCCTGTCGGCAAGGATGACCGCTGACGCTGCGGGGCAGGTGGCGATGCCCACCGGCACCGGCAGGCCCATCACGGCCCGTGCATGCAGGTCGAATTCCGAGAGGTCTTGCGAAATCATCGTGACCATGCCGGTATCGTGCGGCCTGGGTGAAAGTTCGGAAAAGATCACATCGTCGCCGCGCACGAAGAATTCGACACCGTACAGACCCCAGCCTTTCCCGCCGCCTTTCAGCGCCTCAGTCACCGTGGCGGCCATATCCTGCGCTTTTTCCAGCGCAGCCTCGCTCATGGCGGCAGGTTGCCAGCTTTCCTGATAGTCGCCGCGTTCCTGGCGGTGGCCGATTGGCGGGCAGAAACTGATGCCGCCGGCATGGCGCACCGTAAGCAGCGTTATCTCGTAATCGAAATCGATGAATTCCTCGACGATCACGCGCGCCCGGTCTCCGCGCATGTTGGCCACGGCGTAATCCCACGCTTCTTCCAGGCCGTCTTCGGTTTCGACCTTGCTTTGGCCTTTGCCCGATGAGGACATGACCGGTTTAATCACGCAGGGAAAACCCGTTCGCTCGGCACCGATCCGCACCTCTTCCAGCGTCGTCGCATAGCGATACCGTGAAGTGACCAGACCCAGATCGTCTGCGGCCAGATCACGTATCGCGTCACGGTTCATGGTGAGCTGCGCCGCCCGTGCCGAGGGGACAATGTTCATCCCCTCGTTTTCGAGCTCTGCGAGCACCTCGGTACGGATCGCTTCTATCTCGGGCACGATCATGTCGGGTTGGTGGCGTTTCGCCGCCTCGCGCAGGGCAGCCGCGTCCAGCATCGAAAATACCTCACGCGCATCCGCGACCTGCATCGCAGGCGCGTTATCGTAAGCGTCGCAGGCGATCACCCGCGCGCCGAGCCGCTTTGCAGAGATGACAAATTCGCGGCCCAGTTCACCGGAGCCGAGGAGGAGAATCGTTGCTGTGTGCGCCATGACCGCCGGATTAGCGCGGTAAACCTGCAACTCCAAATGCGCGATCAGGACCGGTCATGTTGGCAGCCACCGGCAGCGAGGCAACGGCATAACCGCACTGGCCGACCTGCTTGCCCCCGCCTGCCCTCGCCATGACCAGCGCCAATTCCGCCTGGCGCAGCGTCCAGTCCACCGTGCATTCTGTTGCCGCCATACCTGCGCTTGCGCTGAGACGCGGGCCGCGTGCAGACGTCGGCAGAGCCAGGGCAGAAAACGTTTGAAGGACATCTTCAGCCCACTCACGCGCCGCTTCCGCTGTCATATCCGGCAGGATCACGGCAAAGCGTTCACTGTCCAGCTGCGCAATTTCGTGACCTGGCAAGGCCATCGTTTCCAGGAACTTTGCAAAGCCCCACATGATCTCATCGGCGGTCCGCTGACCGTATTGCATGAACAACGCGCGCATTCCGTCAACTGCCATGATGACAAGGTATTGCCCGCCCCCGGCTGCAAGATGGCGGCGCAGGCTGGCGCAAAAAGCGTGGCGGTTGGCAAGTCCGGTTAACGGATCGGTGACCGCGCGGCTGTGCAATTCCCCTTCGAGCGTGCGTTTGTGCTGCACCGAACGCAGCAGGCCGACCGCGCCGGTGATTGTCCCGCCTTCCCCCGTGACGGCTTTGAGGCTCAACGCATACCAGCGCAGACGGTCTTCAGGTCTGACATCGGGTCTGGGCAGCGGGCCTGAACAATGGGCGGTTTCCGTTTTAAGGCTGCCTGCCACACCGCCATCGGCAGGTCGCAGCACGACCGGAAATTCGCACCACCCGCGTGTTGTCTGGCCTGAGAGAATGCGGCCGACGAAATCGGCGACCTCCTCGCCATGCTCACTCTGCGCGAGATCGCTGATGTGCGGCATGACCAGCATGCCGGTGAGATCACGGCCGATCTCGGAAATGTTCTCGGATGCGTAGACAAGAAATCCCTGCGGATCGAGACGTATCACGATATCGCCAGATGCTTCTTCTACCAGACCGTGCAACGCACGACCTTCGACGTCGTTCAAACCCATTTTCATGCCGAATTGCCCCCGGCTTTAGCGACCAACCCCTGTTTAACTCGTCAGGCTTTGCAAACTCGTAAGCTAACAAACTCGATCTGCGAAACAATTACACCCCTGTAATCCCACTGATCAATATTACTTTTGTTAGCTTATTCAATTTACTTGGCTAATTAACGAATCAACGCTGGAATTTGTTTACCATAAAAATGAATTCTGGCACGCGCGATCTCCCGGTATTTACAGAAAACGTGCTTCAGACTTCGATCATTATACGGACGTTGTCAGGGTCTGTTCCGTATTCAGCAGCAATACGCAGGCGACATTCCTGAACCATTGCAGCGCCTTGGCCGGATACTGAAGTGTCGCCAAGTTCATCGGCGCTTACCCCCAGCGCGTCTGCGATTGCATCCATCCGTTCCGGCAGCGGCCGCGCCTTGCCTTTTTCCCATGCCCAGACGGTTGGCTTGCTCACATCGAGCGCATCGGCAACCTGTGCAAGGGTGAGTGAGCGTTCGCGCCGCAGCCGGTTAAGCCTGATGCCGAACGGTTCAGATGTCTGTGATGCCGCTTTTCTGTCAGAGCGCCGCGCCGAAGACGCGCCCCGCGCACGGCCCAGCATGTCAGTTGTTTGCGCAGCTGCAATTGCGCTTTCATCCAGCTGCTTGCGAAACTCGCAGCCATACAGCCGCTCATTGGCCCAGACGATCTTGGCCGTGACCCGCCCGGCCTCTGGCAGTTTAACCGAAATCATTTCGCCCTGATCAAGCGCTATGTCCGTTTCCAGCAACATCCCGGTGGCTGACAGATTGTGGACCGTGACATTTGCCTCGGCTGCGCCAGCCTGCGCGGCAGAAGTCTGAAGCTGCATCTCGCGGCGCGGGTTGCCACGCTCGTCCGAAACAGACGGGGACGGGTTTAGGTGGGCTTTGAGAACCATTCTTCGCGACTCCTTATGGAGCGCGATAAGTCGGGTTAGCACTCTTAAGAGATTGCTACCAAACAGGGTTAACAGCGGCGAAATGCCCGCCCCGTGCCGCGAGGCGTGGCGCGTTAATCCTCTGCGTCGAGACCATAGGCTGTATGCAGCACGCGGACCGCCAATTCCGTCTCGTCTTCGTCGATCATCACGCTCACCTTGATCTCGGACGTGGAGATTGCCTGAATGTTGATGCCGCGGTCTGACAGAGAGCGGAACATGGTGCTGGCGACACCGGCATGGCTTTTCATGCCGACACCGACGACGCTGATCTTGGCGATTTTGCTGTCGGTTATGATCCGGTTGAAACCGATGATTTCCCGCTTGTCCTCCAGCATCGCCTGCGCACGGGCCAGATCGGCCTGCGGAACGGTAAAGGTCACGTCGGTTTCGCCTTTGTCGCGGCCGACGTTCTGGATGATCATGTCAACGTTGATACTGGCATCGGCCAGCGGCTCAAAGATATGCGCCACCGCGCCCGGTTTGTCGGGGACCCGGGTGAGGATGATCTTCGCTTCGTTCTTGTCGTGCGCGATACCTGTGACGTGCCGGCGTTCCATCAGGCCCTTCTCCACCAATTCATCCATTTCTTCGTCCGACACGATCATCGTGCCGGGCAGTTCGTCAGCCGCAATCGCATCATCGCCGGTAAAGCTGGAGAGGACTTGCAATCGCACGCCCTCTTTCATTGCCAGTCCGACAGAACGCGTCTGAAGGACTTTCGCACCGACGCTGGCGAGTTCCAGCATCTCTTCGTATGTGACCGCTTTCAGCTTCCGGGCCTTGGCAACGATGCGCGGGTCGGTTGTATAGACCCCGTCTACATCGGTGTAGATATCGCAGCGATCAGCACCGACTGCGGCGGCCACCGCGACAGCAGAGGTGTCGGACCCGCCGCGCCCAAGGGTGGCGACCCGCCCCTGCGCGGAGACGCCCTGAAAACCGGGCACGACCGCGATTTCGCCGTCAGCCATTGCGCCAACCATTTCCGGAGCGTCGATCGTGTCGATCCGTGCCTTGGCATGGGCCTCAACCGTTTTCAGCGGCATTTGCCAGCCGAGCCAGCTGCGCGCCTTGCACCCCAGCGATTGTAGCGTGAGCGCCAGCAAGCCGCTGGTCACCTGTTCGCCGCTGGCAACGACCACGTCATATTCGGCAGGATCATAAAGCGCGTTTGCCTCGCGGCAGAAATTGACGAGCCGGTCCGTTTCGCCCGCCATCGCGCTGACGACGACTGCAACTTCGCTTTCCACGCCGTCCTTGTTCGGCGCGGCCTGCGCGCGCACGATATTTGCCACGCGCCGAATACGCTCGGTCCCGGCCATTGAGGTGCCGCCGAATTTCATCACGATGCGTTGTTTGCTTTTGGCCAAGATGCCCAAGCTCCTGCTGGTGACTGTGCACGCGCGCTGTTAAGGAGGCTTCATGGGAAACGCAAACGTATCAAATGTAACCATCCGCCCCGAAGAGGCCGAGTTCTTCTCCGATCTGGCGCGCGACTGGTGGAACCCAAACGGCAAGATGGCCAGCCTGCATCAGGTCAATCCGGTGCGAATGGAGTTCATCAGGGCCGCTATAGATGCGCATTGGGGCGGAGACAGCCGCTCCATCAGGCCGCTGACCGGGAAGACCGCGCTCGACATTGGCTGCGGCGCAGGGTTAGTTTGTGAGCCACTCGCGCGTCTAGGCGCAAAGGTGACGGGCGTTGATGCGTCGGCGGAAAACATCTCGGTTGCCGCCACCCATGCCGAGGCGAGCGAGCTGGATATCCGTTATATGGCTGGCGAAGTCGGCGGCTTGGACATTGGAACATTCGATCTGGTCACCTGCGTCGAGGTGATCGAGCACGTGGCAGACAAGCGCGCATTTCTCTCCAACGTCGTTGACCGCCTTGCGCCCGGCGGATTGCTGGTAATGTCCACGCCCAACCGCACGGCGGCTTCGCGCCTGTTGCTGGTCGGCGCGGCAGAGGCTGTGGGTTATGTGCCCAAAGGCACGCACGACTGGAATGACTTCATCACGCCGGAGGAGTTTGAAGAATTGCTCGGCGAGATCGGTCTTGAAGTGGTCAAACGGCGCGGTATTTCCTACGCTTTGGGTAAAGGGCTGCACCTGTCAGGCAATGAAAGCCTCAATTATATCTTGTCGGCCCGCCGCATCTGACGCGGCGCTTTATTCCGCGCCCGACACTTCGATAAATTCGCTGACATTGTCGGTGAAGAACCCGTCAGCGCCGCTGGCAATCGCCTTTGCCCATAACAGCCGATATTGCCCGTCAGCAGCGGGACCGCCGCCTGTCTGAAGCGCCGCGGGGAGAAATCCGTTTTCCTTGCGTAGGGTCCATGGATGGACTTTCAGGCCATTGGCGTGCGCTCTGCCAACCAGTCCCGTGTCCTCCATCGTTGAGGGGTCGAGCACATAGCCGAGCCATGGGCCGATACCGTCTGCATATTCGGCAATCTCCTCCAGCCCGGTCGGTGAGATCATTTCAGCATACCGCATGTCCGGTTCATCCGCCGGCCCGCCTTCGGGGGAGATCAGCTGCACTAGCTTGTAATCGCTGCGCTGGTTCAGGCGTTGCAGCGGCCCCACTTCGAAACTTTGGATGAAGATCGGACCATCAGCAGAAATATCGAGGTCGCGCAGTTCGAGCAATATGAGATCGACCATATCGATACCGGCATCCTCGAGCAAAAACGTGGGATGCTTCAGCTCCGGATATAAGCCGATTGTGCGTCCAGTTTCCGCTTCCTTGATTCGCACCAGCTGGACGATCTCCTTAAAGGTTGGAACCTGATAGAGGCCGTTATAGCGCACATTGTCAGGCCGCGCGCTCGGCACGCGTTCGCGGGCCCGCAGGGTGCGCAGCTCGGCCAGCGTGAAATCTTCGGCGAACCAGCCTGCCACGCGCTGTCCAT
This sequence comes from Erythrobacter sp. MTPC3, assembly GCF_042854385.1. Classification (NCBI taxonomy): domain Bacteria; kingdom Pseudomonadati; phylum Pseudomonadota; class Alphaproteobacteria; order Sphingomonadales; family Erythrobacteraceae; genus Erythrobacter; species Erythrobacter sp. MTPC3. Next base: position 73,343 of record NZ_BTGP01000002.1, on the reverse strand, counting down.
CGATAGTCTTGTCGCGGCGGCGATCCTCGAACTCTTCGCGGCTGGCGACATCGGTTGTGCCCGACAGTTCGTTTTCATGGCGCGAGACAAGCACCAGATCCTTGGTCACGACGAGGTCCGGTTCGATATAATCGGCACCTTGCTCAATCGCGAGCTCATAGGCGGCCAGCGTATGTTCGGGCCGGTCTCCGCTTGCACCGCGATGCGCGATGACAATCGGATCGCCTTGGGCAAGCGCCATAGTCGGCGTGGCCATAGCAAGCGCCAGCGCGCTCAGGACAAGTTTGCGGACCATTCGTCTTCCTTGAAACCTACCAGGATGCCACCAGAATGTTCGACCACTGGGCGTTTGATCATTGAAGGGTGCTGAACCAGCAGCCTTGCAGCTTTATGACTAACGGCAGCCTCAGCTTTTTCTTCGTCCGAAAGCTTGCGATAAGTCGTGCCGCGTCTGTTGAGCACGACATCGGTGCCCTTGTCGGCGATCCACGCGCTGACTTTCGCAGGATCGGCACCTTCTTTCTTGTAGTCATGGAAGGTGTAATCGAGGCCGTTTGCATCAAGCCATTTGCGCGCTTTTTTCACCGTGTCGCAATTGGGTATGCCGTAAACATGTATGGTCATTGGGTACCTACTACTCAGGCTTGTATTCGTGGGTCGCGGAGCACCTAGACGTGCTGCGCAGCGAACCGCAAGACCGGGTTTCATACTGACAAAAAAAGGCCGCCGGTTGATCCTCGGCGGCCTTCAATTCGTTTTTGGACTAGTTACTGTGCGAACCAGGCACCTGTTCCGCGCGCATTGGCATTGGTGTACCATTCCATGGTCAAATTGCCGTTGCGGCCGGCGTTTTCACCCTCCTTGCCCTGCAACGCACCAATGCAGCCGAGAGGGGCATCCGGTCCGGGCTCGCCGATGAAATTGCAACCATAGGCAAGCGATGCGGTCCCCGCTTCTTCCTTGGTCGTGCAAGCCAAGTGAATAGCGAAGATCCCGCCGTCAGGCTGATCCGTACCGACGCATTTTACAGTGCCATTATTCACCGTCCCGTCGGCATAAGTGGTGGTATACCTCCCTTCGACAACGCCGCCCTGGTACTGCGGTCCGTCTGGTCCGGTTATGCCGCCAATCTGTTCGACAGGCTGCCAAACAACTTCATAAGTAAAGCTCTGCGCATGGGCCGCAGAACCGGCGAGCATGGCTGCGCCAACCACCAGTGGTAGTGCAAGTTTCGTCATGAATACTCTCCCGAGTCGTCTGCGCGACCACGGGCTTTGTTACCATTTTTACAACTTACAGTCGATCATGCCCGCTTCGTGTGCGCCGCAGCGATCGCGACGGCAAGCGCGTCGGCCGCATCGGCCCCGGCGATTTGTGCCCCCGGCAGTAGCACCTTCAACATCGCTTGGACCTGCGCCTTGTCGGCCGCGCCGGTGCCGACCACCGCTTTTTTTACCAGCCGCGCAGCGAGTTCATCGACGGTGAGGCTGCTTGCGCCGCAGGCCGCCAGTACGGCTCCCCTCGCCTGCGCCAGCTTCAGCGTGGATTTCGGGTTCTTGTTCACGAACACTTCCTCGCACGCAGCCCGGTCCGGCGCATGGGTTGCAATCACGGCCAGCACGGCGTCATGCAGGTGGTGCAGCCGATCCGTCACAGGCGCTTTTGCATCGGTTTTCACCTGACCGTTGGCAATGTGCTGAATGCGCGAGCCCTCGGCGCGGATCACGCCCCATCCGGTGCAGCTTAGCGAGGGGTCCAGGCCGAGGATGATCATAATCCGATCCTAAGGCCCAACCGCCATGCAATCGCGGTCAGAAAAGCGAGGCCCAGAGCAGCCGCGAACAGCCACTCACGCCAGCTCACGCGTCCAGCTTGTCCATGATCTCGTCGGAGATTTCATAATTGCCCCAGACGGTCTGCACATCGTCATCATCATCCAGCACGTCGATCAGTTTGAGCAGGGTGCCCGCGCCTTGCTCGTCCATGTCGACGGTGATGTTCGGCTTCCAAGCAAGCTTCACGTTGGCCGCTTCGCCCAGCGCCTTTTCCAGGTCGCTCGCAACCTGATGCAGGTCATCGGCGGCGGTCCAGATGGTGTGGCCGTCTTCGGAGCTTTCGATGTCCTCCGCCCCGGCGTCCATCGCCGCTTCCAAAACGGTGTCTTCGTCGCCGGCGCTGGCTGGATATTCGATCAGGCCCAGCCGTTCGAAGCCGTGCTGAACCGACCCTTCGGTGCCAAGATTGCCGCCATGCTTGCTGAAAGCGGTGCGCACTGCGGTGGCGGTGCGGTTGCGGTTATCTGTCAGCGTCTCGACGATGATCGCGCTGCCGCCCGGGCCGTACCCTTCGTAACGAACTTCTTCGTAATTCTCATCATCGCCCGCAGTCGCTTTATCGATCGCGCGCTGGATGTTGTCTTTTGGCATGGACTGCGCTTTGGCCGTGTTGACGGCCAGCCGCAGGCGCGGGTTCATATCGGGGTCGGGCGTCCCCATTTTCGCGGCCACGGTGATTTCGCGGCTCAGCTTGGAAAACAGGTTCGAACGCTTTTTATCCTGCGCACCTTTGCGGTGCATGATGTTCTTGAATTTGGAATGGCCTGCCATGGGAACTCTTTGTAGGGCTTGATAAGAATGAACAGGGGTCCAATAGCCGCATGACAGGTCAAACCACAAGCCCGCTGGTGGAGAGTGATGCGCCGCGTATGCCCGCCGCCAACGCTGCCGAAGAATGGCGCGGCTACCTGCAATTCCTGAAACGCCCGGACCTGCCGCAAGGCACCGCCTCGTACAAAACGGGGGTGATCGGCACAATGCGGATCTTCGGGCTCGACCTGATTGTGATGTTCATCATTCTCAGCGTGCTGTTTGCGGTGATCGCAGCCGGTTTTGAATTGCCTGAAAATTACAACAGCACGCTGGAATTGAACTTTAGTTTCGTGTTGCTGGCGGTCGTTGTCGCTCCAGTAATCGAGGAGCTGGCTTTCCGAAGCTGGCTGACGGGGCGGCCGCGTTTTCTCTACGCGCTTGGCGTGCTTTTTATCACCGGCATCATCGCCGTCATTGTTTGGGCGGCGATCTCGGGCCCGGCGGGCGAGACAGCACCCGGCCTCGTCATATTGGCGGGCATGGGCGCGGCTGTGATTGCGTCGATACTGGGCTGGAAACGTACGGCCCCTGAATGGTTCGCCCCAATTTTCCCCGCAGCATTCTGGCTGAGCAGCGCGGCCTTCGCACTCGTCCATCTGTTCAATTATGCCGAAGGGGCGCTGTGGGTTTTGCTGCCGCTGATCGTGCCGCAATTCATATTGGGCACAATGGCAGCCTATGTCCGCGTCCAGTATGGCTTTGTATATGCAGTGCTCTTGCACGCGGCGCATAACGGGTTCGCGATCAGCGTTGCTGCGCTGTCGATGCAGTCCGGTTGAACCTTGCCAGCTAGATCTTGACCGCGGTGCCACTCGCGCTGACCATCAGCATCGATCCGGTATCGCCGATCACCTCGTAATCGAGGTCAATACCCACAACCGCGTTGCCGCCGCGGCTTGCCGCCTCTGCCTGCAATTCCTCGATGGCCTGATTGCGCGCATCGGCAAGGATGCGTTCGTAACTGCCAGACCGGCCGCCCACGATGTCGCGGATATTGGCAAACAGGTCGCGGAACAGGTTCGCGCCGACAATCACTTCGCCGACCACGATCCCGCAATATTCCTGGATCGGATGACCTTCCACCGTGGGCGTGGTCGTGACGATCACGCCGCGCGCGTCTTTCCAGGGTTCTGGCATCGAAAATCTCCCTATGCTGCTGTCTTACCCATATAACACAGCTTCGGCAGATTTCAACGCCAGCCAGGCAAGATCAGCCCATTCCAAGCGCAGCCTTGTAAGTGTCGAGGATCATTTCCTGCTCGCTGCGGTCATCCGGCTTCATTTTGCGCAGCCGCACAATCTGGCGCATGATTTTCGCATCATATCCCACGGCTTTCGCCTCGGCGTAGACGTCACGAATATCATCGGCGATGCCCTTTTTCTCTTCTTCGAGGCGTTCGATGCGCTCAATCAAAAGGCGCAGGCGGTCATCGGTGGCTTCGGCCATCTGTCGGGTCTCCGGTTGTATGAGAATCAGTTGATGGATCGGATAGGCGCAGCCGCGCGCTCACGAAAGGGCGCAATCCACAAACCGAGACAAATTCAGCGAAGATCAGCCTTGTTCTTCGTCAGGCTGGCTTCCATCGCGGCGATCTGTTCCTCGGTCGCCGGGATTTGCCGCGTGGTTTTCCATTCATCCATCGGCATCCCGTGAATCAGTTCGCGCGCCGCCGCCTTGTCACCGTCGTAACCGGCATCACGGATCCAGTCCGCAAGGCAATTGCGGCAAAATCCTGCCAGTCCCATCAATTCGATATTCTGCGCATCATGGCGGTGGCGCAGATGCCGCACCAGTCGGCGAAACGCCGCAGCGGCGACGGCATCGTCCAGCGTATCGAGGCTATCGGGTGAATTCGTATCCGCAGAACCGGGTTGCATGTGACTATTCCTTGAGTTGCCATACATTGCTGCCATAGCGTGTCCCATCAAAGGGATATGGAACCGATGGCAAAAAGCGATCAGACTAGGATCGACCCGCGCGGGCGCAAGGTCAAGATTTTGGCAACAATCGGCCCGGCCAGCCGCTCACCCGAAATGCTGCGCCGCCTGTTCAAGGCGGGGGCCGATGCGTTCCGCGTAAACATGAGCCACGGTGAACACGCCGATCATGCGAAAGCGATCAAGGCGATCCGAACGCTGGAAAAGGAATTCAACCGGCCGATCGCGGTGCTGGCTGATTTGCAGGGGCCAAAGCTGCGCGTTGGCACTTTCAAGGATGGCAAGGCGGTCATCAAGCATTCGGCGCATTTCACGCTGGACCGCGACCCAGCCCCCGGAGATGAGAACCGCGTCTGCCTGCCGCATCCCGAACTGTTTGGCATCATGGAACGCGGCCAGCGCCTGCTGATCAATGACGGCAAAATCAGGCTGACGGTAAAAGAGGCGGATGAAAACCGCATTTTTTGCTCAGCCGAAGTTGGCGGGGTCATATCCGACCGCAAAGGCGTGAACGTGCCCGATGCCGAGGTGCCCATCCCTGCCCTCACCGACAAGGACCGCAAGGATCTGGCCTTTGCCGTGGAGCAGGGCGCAGACTGGATCGCGCTGTCATTCGTGCAGCGCCCCGATGACATGGCCGAGGCGCGCAAGCTGGTGAACTCCCACGGCGGAGCGTCGGTTGCGCTCTGCGCCAAGATCGAAAAGCCGATGGCGGTCAAGCGGCTCGACGACATTATCGACATGTCCGACGGGATCATGGTCGCGCGCGGCGATCTGGGCGTGGAGCTGGAACCGCACGAAGTGCCGCCTTTGCAAAAGAAGATCGTCAATGCAGCCCGCAGGGCAGGCAAGCCGGTGATCGTCGCCACGCAAATGCTGGAATCGATGATTGAAAGCCCGATCCCGACCCGCGCGGAGGTCTCCGACGTGGCCAATGCGGTCTATGACGGGGCCGATGCAGTGATGCTTTCAGCAGAGAGCGCGGCAGGCGATTGGCCCGAGGAATCGGTGGCGATGATGCATTCGATCGCGCAGCAGGTTGAACGCGACGAGGATTATGTGAAGCGTGTCCGTTTCCTCGACACTCCGCCGGATTCGACCACGTCCGACGCGCTCGCGCACAGCTGTATGACGATTGCCGATACCGTTTCGATTAGCGCGATAACGGTCTTTACAGCATCCGGTTCGACCGCGCGCCGCGTCGCCCGCGAACGCCCCGATACGCCGGTGCTGGTGCTGACCCCTTCGATGCGGACAGCGCGCCGTGTCGCCCTGCTTTGGGGAACACAGGCTGTCGCGACCAAGGATATTGGCAGTTTCGAAGAGATGATCGCTAAGGGCAAACGCATGGCCCTGCGCCACGGATTTGGCAAAGCGGGTTCGAAACAGATTGTGCTGGCAGGTGTGCCGTTCGGAACGCCCGGCTCTACCAACCTTCTGCATGTGGTCACACTGACCGGGAAAGAACTGGACCGGCACGGCAATTGAGGGGCTGAACGCCTCTCGTTCAAGCCGCAGCCCGCTCCAGTCTCGCACGAGCCTCGCTTTCACCGATCAGGGGCAGTAGCTCGCCCATATCGGGGCCGTGGTTCATACCGGTGAGCGCCTGACGCAGCGGCAGGAACAGCGCCTTGCCCTTGCGGCCCGTGCTCTCTTTCAATGCCGATGTCAGCGCGCCCCACGGATCATCGGACCATGACAGCGTCTGCGCCGCTTCGCCCAGATAGGCTTTGTCTTCGGACGTGAATTCGGGCTGGTCCACCGGGCCTGTTACCAATCGCCACCACTCCGCTGTTTCGGCAATGGTAGCGATGTTGGGCTGGACTGCATGCCAGCCCGCTTCGTCCATGCCAGCAGGCAGACGGCCCTTCACAGCCTCATAGGGCATGGCGTGCACAATTGCGGTGTTGATCCGCTTAAGGTCCGCGTCGTCAAACTTTGCCGGAGCGCGGCCGAATGTCGATAGGTCGAATGTCTCAAGCAAAATCGTGCGGTCTGCAATCGGCTCGACTGGCAGCGAAGTTCCCAGCCGCGCCAGCAGCGCGATAATAGCTTCTGGTTCGATCGCGCGCTCACGAAAAGTGTCACAGCCCAGCGAGCCGAGCCGCTTGGAGAGCTTGCCTTCTTTGCCCACCAGCAGCGCCTCGTGTGCGAATGCCGGCGGGGCTGCGCCCATTGCGGTGAACATCTGGATTTGCACCGCCGTGTTCGACACATGATCTTCTCCGCGCAACACCTGCGTCACGCCCATATCGACATCGTCGACGGTGCTCGGCAGCATGTAAAGCCATGAACCATCGGCGCGCCGGATGACCGGGTCCGACAGCAGTTTCGGATCGAATTTGACCGTGCCGCGCACGCCGTCTTCCCAAATTAGCGGCTCTTCATGGTCCAGCTTGAAACGCCAATGAGGCGCGATGCCCTCTGCTTCCTTGGCCGCGCGATCCGCATCGGTAAGGTCCAGCGCGCCGCGATCATAGATGGGCGGCAAACCGCGGCCCAGCAGCACCTTGCGTTTAAGCTCCAGTTCCTGCTGGGTTTCATAAGCGGGATAAATCCGGCCCGCGGCCCGCAATGTTTCGAATGCAGTTTCATATTTGTCCAGCCGCCGCGACTGGCGCTCCACCCGCGCAGGCTCAATTCCCAACCAGGCGAGATCTGCGTCAATCGCCTCGATATATTCTTCTTTTGAACGGGCGGCATCGGTATCGTCGATGCGCAAAAGAAATTGTCCGCCCGCTTTTTCAGCCAGCAACCAGTTGTGCAGCGCGGTGCGGATATTGCCGACGTGTAGACGGCCTGTGGGCGAAGGGGCAAAACGCGTGATGGTCATGGCCCGTCCGGTAAACAGCGCAGCACCGCGCGGCAAGCGTTAGGATAGGATGCCGCCCTTCGCCTCTGCGGCGACCAGAGCCAGCACCGGCTCCCACAGCCGATGCGCGCGGTCCGGGCGCACCAGCCCCGAAATCGCGCTTTCAAAGCCTGCACGGTCTGCGCGCGCGGCACTGTCAACCATCGCGCCGATGGTGAGTTCATCATGGGTCAGCATTTCGCAGCAGAACCGCGCGACATGGATGTTCTCCGGCCAGCACGAAGCGATCGCTTGGGTTAACGCCAATGCCTTTGCGGCTGTTTCGACACTCCCCATTCTTACCGCCAGTTCGGGCACAGGATCACGTCTGGCCCGCTTGTGCAGTGCGATCAGGCGCTGCGAATAGACAAACCTCGCGCCGATTGCAGAAAGGCTTTCGATTCGCGGGGGTTCGGCGAGGCGTTCGATAAGAGCCTGCCGGGTGGCGGACGGTGCTGAGTGATGCTTCATGGGCCTCCAGAGGGTGAGCGTGATAAAGACGACCTACCCTTGATGCGAGTGCTTCGCAATAGCATAATATGGGTCTACCACCGGACTGCTGACACTTGTTGTTCAGATCGGTTGGGTTATGCTCCGCGCAAATCAAATTCGACGGAGAGACATTACCCATGCCCCGCGCCACGACCCTGCTGCTGTCCGCAGCGATTTTCGCCATGCCCATCGCGGCATCGGCGGATGATCGCTCGCCCGCCCCGCCATCGAGCAAATTCGATCTGAGCAACTGGAAAATTACCCTGCCAATCGACGAGAACTCGGATGGCAAGCCGGATGAAAAGACCGTCGCGGAGCTTGAAAATTACCAGCACAGCGACTTTTTCTTCTTGAATGAGAATAGCGAACTGGTCTTTGCAGCGCCCAATAAGGCGGCCACGACCGCTAATTCCAGCAACACACGCAGCGAATTGCGCCAGATGCCGCGCGGGACGAACACCCGGATCGGCACGCATGATGCTAAGAACAATTTCGCCGTCGCAGCGCGCAAAGGCTCGGACCAATTCGCCTCCATCGGCGGCAAACTCGAAGCGACCCTGCGTGTCGACCACGTGGCTCTCAACGCAGGCGAGCCTGAATCGAAAGCGGCGTATTCCGTTGTTGTCGGGCAAATCCATGCGGTGAAATACAAGAGCACCAGCAGCGGCTTCGGCTACGGCAACGAACCAATCAAAATCTATTACAAAAAATTTCCCGGCCACGATGCCGGCATGGTCTTCTGGAATTACGAGCGCAATTTGGCGAAAGACGATCCTGATCGCAACGACCTGTCCGTTCCGGTGTTCGGCGGCAATTGGGAAACAAAGGACGATCCGGGCGATGCCGGTATAAAGCTGGGCGAGGAATTCAGCTACACCATCAATGTGCACGAAAACACGATGTATCTGACATTCCACAACGAACGGTTGGGCACCGTCGAGCAGTCGCGCAGCCTGGTTCGCGGTGCGGATGCGAAAGATAATCCTTACGCTTACGGCGGGGATTCGCTGTATTTCAAAGCGGGCGTTTACAACCAGTGCAGCACCAAAACGGGCGGCGGCAATTGGTATGCGGCCTGCGCCGGAACGGGTGACTGGGGCATCGACAAAGCCAATGGCGATTACGCGCAGGCGACTTTCACCCGGATAGAAGTGAGCGATTCCACGCCGCCCGAGTGATACCTGCCGGATCGCCGCAGCCATAGGACGGCGCGCCTTCGCAATACAAAAGGCCCCGCAGGAGCATCAAAGCTTCTGCGGGGCCTTTTTGTTAGCGTCAGGCTTTCAGCCTTATTCTGCCGCTGGTGCGTCTCCGCTTTCTGCAGCGCCGCCCATAGCAGCTTTCATCGCTTCTTCGCTCGATACCGGGTCGGCGGCGGGCTCAGGCTCGACAGCGTTTTCTGCTGCCAGCTTGTCCTGCTGCTTCTTCCACTGCGCCTTCAATGCGGCGTCGCGGCTGGACGCCGTGACACGAACGCGGTTCATGCCGGCGCCGGTGCCTGCCGGGATAAGACGGCCGACGATGACGTTCTCCTTGAGACCGATCAGCGTGTCCTTCTTACCTTCTACGGAAGCCTGCGTAAGAACGCGGGTGGTTTCCTGGAACGAAGCGGCCGAGATAAAGCTGCGTGTCTGGAGCGACGCCTTGGTGATCCCGAGCAGAATCGGCGTGCCTTCGGCAGGCTGCTTGCTCTTCGTCAATTTGGCGTTGTATTCCATCATCTCAGCCAGATCGACCTGCTCGCCCGGAAGCAAGGTGGTGTCGCCGCCATTGGTGATCTCAACCTTTTGCAGCATCTGGCGAACGATCACCTCGATGTGCTTGTCGTTAATTTTCACGCCTTGCAGTCGATACACTTCCTGAATCTCGTTGACGAGATATTCAGCGAGCGCCTCAACGCCCATGACTTCGAGGATGTCGTGCGGGTTCGGCGCGCCGGAAATCAGGGTATCACCCTTCTTCACGAAGTCGCCTTCCTGCACGTCGATCACCTTGGTCTTGGGGATCAGATATTCGACTGCATCACCTTCCTCGGGGATAATCGCGATCTTGCGCTTCGCTTTGTATTCGCGAACGAACTCGATCTTGCCCGAGATTTTGGCGATGACCGACATGTCTTTCGGCAGACGTGCCTCGAACAGCTCGGCAACACGCGGCAGACCGCCAGTGATGTCGCGCGTCTTGGCAGCTTCGCGGCTGGCACGGGCGAGGATGTCGCCTGCTTCAACCGTCTGGCCATCTTCAACCGACAGGGTCGTACCCGGAGCCAGCATGTAACGCTGCGCATCGGTTTCATCGTCGATGGTCTGACCCTCGCCCTGAAGGATCATGCGCGGACGCAGCTCTTCCTTCTTCTTGCGGCCGGTTGCCCGGTTTTCAGTCACGACACGCTGGGCGATACCGGTTGCATCATCGGTCTGCTCCTCAAGCGTCGTTCCCTCGATCAGGTCCTGATACTTCACCACACCCGACTGTTCGGTGATGATCGGCAGGGTGAACGGGTCCCACTCGGCAAGACGATCGCCTTCTTTGACCTTCTGCCCGTGCTTGAACATGATCACGGTACCATACGGCACCTTGTGCATTTCACGCTCACGTCCCTCGGCATCGATCACGGCGATCTCGCCGTTCCGTGCGAGCGACAGGATGCGGCCCTTTTTATCGACGATCGTAGGCATGTCGCGAAGCTCGACGGTACCATCGGAAATTGCTTCCAGATGGCTCGTTTCATTGAGCTGTGCCGCACCACCAATGTGGAACGTACGCATGGTCAGCTGGGTGCCCGGCTCACCGATGGACTGCGCGGCGATCACGCCGACAGCTTCACCGATATTCACCGGAGTACCGCGAGCAAGGTCACGGCCATAACACGTGCCGCAAACGCCCATATCGGCTTCGCAAACAAGCGGTGAACGGATCTTGGCTGACTGAACTTCAGCCGCTTCGATTTCGACCACCATAGGCTCGTCGATCAGAGTGCCCGCTTTCACGATCACCTCGTCGGTGGCCGCGTTCACGATGTCTTCGGCCACTGTGCGGCCAAGGATACGCTCACCCAGCGAGGCAATCACGCTGCCGCCCTGAACGATGGCACGCATTTCCAGCGCGTTCTCGGTCTTGCAATCCTCGACGACGATCGTGCAGTCCTGCGACACATCAACCAGACGGCGGGTCAGGTAACCCGAGTTTGCCGTCTTGAGCGCGGTGTCGGCCAGACCCTTACGGGCGCCGTGGGTGGAGTTGAAGTATTCAAGGACGGACAGGCCTTCCTTGAAGTTCGAGATAATCGGCGTTTCGATGATCTCGCCCGAAGGCTTGGCCATCAACCCGCGCATACCGGCAAGCTGCTTCATCTGCGCAGGCGAACCACGCGCACCGGAGTGGCTCATCATGTAGATGGAGTTGATCTGCGCCTCTTTGCCGTCCTTGTCGATCGGCTGCGACTTGATCTCTTCCATCATGGCGTCGGCGACCTGATCGCCGCAGCGGCTCCAGGCGTCGATAACCTTGTTGTATTTCTCCTGCTGCGTGATGAGACCGTCCTGATATTGTTGCTCATAGTCAGCAACCAGCGACTTCGTTTCATCGACCAGGCGGATTTTCGAATCCGGGATGATCATGTCATCCTTACCAAACGAAATGCCGGCCTTGAATGCGTGGCGGAAACCCAGAACCATGATCGCATCGGCGAACAGGACGGTGTCCTTCTGGCCGGTGTGACGATAGACCTGATCGATCACGTCGCCAATCTCACGCTTGGTCAGCAGGCGGTTGATGATGTCAAACGGAACCTTGTGGTTCTTTGGCAGACATTCCCCAATCAACATGCGGCCCGGAGTGGTTTCAAACCGCTTCATGGCCACTTTGCCCTTTTCATCCGCCTGCGGAACGCGGGCAAGAATCTTGGTGTGGAGCGTGACAGCCTTCGTTTCGAGCGCCTGGTGCACTTCGGCCATATCGGCAAAGCGCGGTAGAATCTCGACCTTCGTGCCGTCTTCGTTTTCGAGGTATTCCGGCTTCTTCTCCTGACGTTCCATCGAGAGATAATAGAGGCCGAGGACCATGTCCTGCGAAGGTACGATGATCGGCTTGCCGTTGGCGGGCGAAAGGATGTTGTTGGTCGACATCATCAGGACGCGCGCTTCCAACTGCGCTTCGAGCGACAGCGGAACGTGAACGGCCATTTGGTCGCCATCAAAGTCGGCGTTAAAGGCAGAGCAGACCAGCGGGTGAAGCTGGATCGCCTTACCTTCGATCAGCACCGGCTCGAACGCCTGGATGCCAAGACGGTGAAGCGTCGGCGCACGGTTCAACAGAACCGGGTGCTCACGGATCACTTCATCAAGGATATCCCAGACTTCCTTGCGCTCCTTCTCGACCCACTTTTTCGCCTGCTTCAGGGTCATGGAAAGACCCTTTGCATCGAGGCGGGCGTAGATGAACGGCTTGAACAGTTCGAGCGCCATCTTCTTTGGCAGGCCGCACTGGTGCAGTTTCAGTTCCGGACCGGTCACAATGACCGAACGGCCGGAATAGTCGACGCGCTTACCGAGCAGGTTCTGACGGAAGCGGCCCTGCTTGCCCTTGAGCATGTCGGACAGTGATTTCAGCGGGCGCTTGTTTGCACCCGTGATCACGCGGCCGCGGCGGCCATTGTCGAACAGCGCATCGACAGCTTCCTGAAGCATACGCTTTTCGTTGCGGACGATGATGTCCGGCGCGCGCAATTCGATCAGGCGTTTCAGGCGATTGTTACGGTTGATCACGCGGCGATAGAGATCGTTGAGATCCGACGTCGCGAACCGGCCACCATCAAGCGGCACCAGCGGGCGCAGCTCTGGCGGGATCACGGGGATCACTTCGAGGATCATCCATTCCGGGCGGTTGCCGGAATCGATGAAGCTTTCCACGACCTTCAGACGCTTGATGATCTTCTTCGGCTTGAGCGTCGACTTGGTAGTCGCCAGCTCTTCCATCAGATCGTCGCGTTCCTGCTCCAGATCGAGATCCATCAGCATGACCTTGACGGCCTCTGCACCGATGTCGGCAGAGAATGCGTCTTCGCCGTATTCGTCCTGCGCTTCGAGCAGTTCGTCTTCCGTCAGCAGCTGGAATTTCTCAAGCGGGGTCAGGCCCGGCTCAATCACCACATAGCTTTCAAAGTAGAGAATGCGCTCAAGCTGTTTGAGCTGGATGTCGAGCAGCAGGCCGATGCGCGATGGCAGCGACTTCAGATACCAGATGTGCGCAACCGGAGCGGCGAGTTCGATGTGGCCCATGCGCTCACGGCGCACCTTGGTCACGGTGACTTCGACGCCGCACTTTTCGCAAACGACGCCCTTGTACTTCATGCGCTTATACTTGCCGCACAGGCATTCGTAGTCCTTCACTGGGCCGAAGATGCGCGCACAGAACAGGCCGTCACGCTCAGGCTTGAACGTACGGTAGTTGATGGTTTCCGGCTTTTTGATCTCGCCGAACGACCATGAACGGATGCGCTCTGGCGAGGCAATGCCGATCTGAATCTGGTCGAATGTTTCCGGCTTGGCCAGCTGGTTGGTGAATTTGGTCAGTTCATTCATGACTTGGTTCCCTCAGGGGGTGAAATCTCTTGGAGCGAAAATGGGAGGGGCAATTAAGCCCGCTCCCTTATTCCGCAGCCTCCGGCCATTCATCGCCGTCTTCGCCATCGCCGAGCGATGTGAGTTCGACGTTCATGCCCAGCGAGCGCATTTCCTTTACGAGAACGTTGAAGCTCTCCGGGATGCCTGCTTCGAAGGTGTCATCGCCTTTGACGATCGCTTCGTAGACCTTGGTCCGGCCAACGACATCGTCCGATTTGACGGTGAGCATTTCCTGCAAAGTATAGGCGGCGCCGTATGCCTGCAGTGCCCAGACTTCCATCTCACCAAAGCGCTGTCCGCCGAACTGCGCTTTACCGCCCAGCGGCTGCTGAGTGACGAGCGAGTACGGGCCGATGGACCGAGCATGGATCTTGTCGTCAACAAGGTGATGCAGTTTCAGCATATAGATGATGCCGACAGTTACCTTGCGGTCGAACGCTTCGCCTGTGCGTCCATCATAGAGCACCGACTGGCCAGAGCTGTCGATGCCGGCCTTTACCAGCATGTCCGACACGTCCGGTTCACGCGCGCCATCGAACACTGGCGTACCCATCGGGACACCTGCCGAAAGGTTCTGCGCAAGCTCGACGATCTGCGGGGTCGAACGGCTTTCGAGATCTTCGAAATACTGTTCGCCGTAAACGTCTTTCAAACGCTCCACGACCGCCTCTGGCGGCTTCACATCGGCGTAATCCTCGGCTGCGTTCGGATTGGCGCGTTTCCACTCTTCGAGCTTGTTCGCGATATCCATGCCCAAGCCGCGCGCTGCAAAACCAAGGTGCGTTTCGAAAATCTGGCCGACATTCATACGCGAAGGCACACCGAGTGGGTTCAGAACCAGGTCAACGGCAGTGCCATCTTCTAGGAACGGCATATCCTCAACCGGCAGGATGCGTGAAATCACGCCCTTGTTTCCGTGACGGCCGGCCATCTTGTCGCCCGGCTGAAGCTTGCGCTTCACAGCGACGAAGACCTTGACCATTTTCAGGACGCCCGGTGCCAGCTCATCGCCGCGCTCCAGCTTTTCCTTACGGTCTTCGAACTTCGCATCGATACCGCCAACGGCTTCGTCATACTGGGCCTTGATCGCTTCGATCTGGGCCTGACGTCCGTCTTCGGCGACAGCGAATTTGAACCATTCGTGGCGATCAACTTCGTCGAGGACTTCCTCGGTGATTTCGCTGCCCTTCTTCACACCCTTCGGAGCAGCCGATGCGGTCTGGCCGAGCAGCATGTCCTTCAGGCGGTTGTAGGTCGCACGGTTGAGGATGGCACGTTCGTCGGCGGCATCCTTGCCAAGACGCTCGATCTCCTCGTTCTGGATCGCACGGGTACGGTCATCGATCTCGATACCGTGGCGGTTGAAGACGCGAACCTCAACGATGGTCCCGGCAACACCTGGCGGCAGGCGCAGCGAGGTATCGCGAACGTCCGAAGCCTTCTCACCGAAGATGGCGCGCAGAAGCTTTTCTTCCGGCGTCATCGGACTTTCGCCCTTTGGCGTGATCTTTCCGACCAGAATGTCGCCCGGATGCACTTCTGCACCGATGTAGACGATGCCTGCCTCATCGAGGTTACGAAGCGCTTCCTCGCCGACATTTGGGATGTCGCGGGTGATGTCTTCCGGCCCAAGCTTGGTATCGCGGGCCATGACTTCGAACTCATCGATGTGGATCGAGGTGAACACGTCGTCTTTCACGATGCGTTCACTTATCAGGATCGAATCTTCGTAGTTGTAGCCATTCCACGGCATGAACGCGACGAGGCTGTTCTTGCCGAGCGCCAGCTCACCGATATCGGTCGAAGGACCATCGGCGATAATGTCGCCTGCTTCGATCGTCTCACCCACCTTCACCAGCGGACGCTGGTTGATGCAGGTGTTCTGGTTGGAACGCTGGAATTTCTGGAGCGTGTAAATATCTACGCCGGACCGACCGGCTTCGACATCGCCGATTGCGCGGATCACGATACGGGTCGCGTCCACCTGGTCAACGATCCCGCCGCGCTTGGCAGCAATCGCAGCGCCGGAATCGCGCGCCACGGTTTCTTCCATACCGGTGCCCACCCACGGTGCCTCTGCTTTCACAAGCGGCACAGCCTGACGCTGCATGTTCGATCCCATCAGGGCGCGGTTGGCGTCATCGTTTTCCAGGAACGGGATGAGCGATGCCGCGACCGAAACGAGCTGTTTCGGCGAGACGTCCATCAGCGTGACCGTTTCACTCGGAGCCATCAGGTTGTCGCCGGCCTGACGCGCCGAGATCAGTTCCTCGACGAAAGTGCCGTCCGGATTCAGTTCGGCAGACGCCTGCGCGACAGTGTGCTTCTGCTCTTCCATCGCGGAGAGATAAATCACATCGCCGGTGACGCTGTTGCCTTCGACCTTGCGGTACGGGGTTTCGATAAAGCCGTATTTGTTAACCCGGCTGAACGACGCCAGCGAGTTGATCAGACCGATATTCGGGCCTTCCGGCGTTTCAATCGGGCAGATGCGGCCATAGTGGGTCGGGTGAACGTCGCGGACTTCAAAGCCTGCGCGTTCACGTGTCAGACCGCCTGGGCCAAGCGCAGAGACGCGGCGTTTGTGCGTCACTTCTGACAGCGGATTGGTCTGATCCATGAACTGCGACAGCTGCGAAGAGCCGAAGAATTCACGAACAGCAGCAACAGCGGGTTTCGCATTGATCAGATCGTTCGGCATGACAGTCGAAACATCGACGCTGCTCATGCGCTCCTTAACGGCGCGCTCCATGCGCAACAGGCCGACGCGGTACTGGTTTTCCAGCAGCTCACCGACCGAACGCACCCGGCGGTTGCCGAGGTTGTCGATGTCATCGACTTCGCCCTTGCCGTCCTTCAGGCCGACGAGTTCCTTGACCACGGCGAGGATGTCTTCTTTGCGCAGGGTGGTCACGGTGTCTTCGGCGTCGAGTTCGAGGCGCATGTTGAGTTTCACGCGGCCAACAGCGGACAGGTCATAGCGTTCGCCGTCGAAGAACAGGCCTTCGAACAGGGCTTCGGCGGTTTCCTTGGTCGGTGGTTCGCCCGGACGCATGACCTTGTAGATAGCCTCAAGGCCTTCATCACGGTTTTCCGCCTTGTCCACCGCAAGTGTGTTGCGGATCCACGGCCCGGTGTTGATTTCATCAATGTCGAGCAGTTCGAGGCTGTCGATCCCGGCATTATCGAATGTCTCGACATGCTCAAGCGTCAGCTCGTCGCCCGCTTCAACATAGATGCGGCCGGTGCTTTCATCGATCAGGTCGCGCGCAGCATAGCGACTGACCACCTCTTCGGTGGGCAGGAGCAGATGGGTCAGGCCATCCTTCGCAGCCTTGTTGGCGGCGCGCGGACTGATTTTTTGACCGGCCGCGAAAATTTCCTCGCCGGTTTTTGCATCGACCAGGGCGAATGCCGGTTTTTGGCCGCGCCAGTTTTCAGCGACAAACGGGATCTTCCAGCCGTCTTTCGCACGTTCCCACGTTACTGTGTCGTAAAAGTGGTGCAGGATGCCTTCGCTATCGAGGCCCAGCGCATAAAGCAGCGCGGTGACCGGCAGCTTACGCTTACGGTCGATGCGAACGTTGACGATATCCTTGGCATCGAATTCAAAATCGAGCCAGCTGCCGCGATACGGAATGACGCGGGCAGCAAACAGCAGCTTGCCCGAGGAGTGCGTTTTACCGCGGTCATGATCGAACAGCACACCGGGCGAACGGTGCATCTGCGAAACGATCACACGCTCAGTGCCGTTGATGATAAAGGTGCCGTTATCCGTCATGAGCGGCATGTCGCCCATGTAAACGTCCTGCTCCTTGATATCGAGGACGCTGCGGGTTTCGGTTTCCTGATCGACTTCGAACACGATCAGGCGAAGGGTTACCTTCATCGGAGCAGCATAAGTAATGCCGCGCTGACGACACTCGGTCGTGTCGTATTTCGGCTCTTCCAGAACATAGTGGACGAAATCAAGCTCGGCAGTTCCGGCGAAATCGCGGATCGGGAAAACGCTGCGGAGCGTTTTTTCAAGACCGGAGACATAACCTGTCTCTTTGTCAGAGCGGAGGAACTGTTCGTAGCTCTCGCGCTGCACTTCGATCAGGTTCGGCATGTCCACCACTTCGTGAATGTCGCCAAAAATCTTGCGGATACGCTTCTTCGCCGTGCCCTCTGCCTTGCGGCTGCGGAGCTTGTTCGAAGTGCGCAGTGCCTTCGCCTTGGTTGCCATGGAGGAGATTCGCCTCTTTTTTAATGCGCGCAGGAAGGAGACCCGCTCGCTGGGATGTGTTCACGTCACGCGAAACGGAGGGCCATATGAGACGCAAAAGAGCCGCACGCCTCTGCGCAGTCCTGTCCGGACTGCCGGGGTGCAGCTATCGATAACGTCGCGAATATGGCTAGCGCCGCTTCTATTCTGGGACCGATCCCCGCGTATGAATCGGCCTGTCTCGAAGGTGGCGTGTGCACACTATGTAGGATTGCTGGACCGAAGCGTCAACAGGCTGATGAGATGAGCGCTGGTCTCTTGCTTGTTTGCCTTTTCACGTAGCATCTGCCGGGCGGCCAATACTGAAAAACGATACCTCTCATATTGTTTTTCAATATTATTGATTGACAATAAATCGAATCGCTCATAGATCGTGATTATCGATAAACAATATCACACATCAAGGAGTTCGATATGTCACCGCTTTTCAATCAATCGCTCGCCGTTTTTGGGGCGCTGCTGCTTACGCTCAGTTCTATCGGCGCAATCGTCACCGTCCCGCCGGCCCACGCCGCGCCCGCTTTTCCAGCCAGCATCGAACTGGCCTGATTGGCCGGAGACAGGAGAATGGAAATGCGTAGCAAACCCAATGACGTCCTCTTGCTCGCCGGAAAGGTTCTGACATTCCTGATGCAGGGTTTCATGGCAATCGCGGCTGTGGCGATTCCTATCGCTGCAGCTGTGGTCCTCTTCATGTCGGACACGATCAATGACGAAATTACAGCGGAGTTTGCCGGCGCTGTCGGACCTCTACCTTTGCTTGCTGTGCTGGGGTTCCTGGCGCTGGCTCTGGCGGCTGTCGTGATCATCTTTGTCTTCTTCGGCAAATTGCGGGCCATCATTGAAACTGTCGGAGACGGTGACCCGTTCGTGCCCGAAAATGCCGAACGTCTTACCGTAATGGCTTGGCTGCTGTTGTTTGTTCAGGCGCTTTCGATCCCGATGGCCGGACTCCTCCTGCTCGTCGCAAAATGGGCAGCGCCGATGGAGAATGCAGACGTGACCGTGGATGCCGGTTTCGATCTGGTCGGTATCACCATGGTTGTGGTGCTCTTCATCCTCGCCCGTGTGTTCAAGCATGGCGCCGAAATGCGCGATGATCTGGAAGGAACCGTGTGATGCCAGCTGACGAAGAAGGAGCAACGATCATGGTCAAACTCGATGACCTGCTGCATGACCGGCGCATGACGCTGACCGAACTGGCAGAACGCGTCGGCCTCACCCTCGCCAACCTCTCGATCCTGAAAACCGGTAAGGCGAAGGCGATCAGGTTTAGCACACTTGCCGCCATATGCCGCGAACTGGAATGCCAGCCGGGCGATTTGTTGAGCTACGCCGACGGCAGCGAAAGCGTATAATAACTTGACTCTCGGGGCGCGGCGTCTATTTGCCCGCCCCGACTGCTTTGTCTTTGGATCAGGCAGTCATCCGTCCAAGACAGTTGGTGAAGGCAATTGGGTCTTCTTAATTTCCAGCCTAGACGGGGAACAGAGATTTACCGGCTCGCTTCAATGCGGGCCAACCTGATGCCGGATCGGCATCCTCCTTCCCCATCATTGGACCTTCGGCCTTGTCGGTTAGCGGCAGGGCCAGATGTGAGCCGGTCGTCTGGACTGTTTTCAGACGGCCATAGTGAAGGAGTAAGGCATGGATCGTTCGCAAAAAGCCGACGCGGTTGCTCAGCTCAATGCTGTTTTCAACGAGGTAGGCGTAGTGGTTGTCACCCGCAATCTCGGCATGACGGTGGATCAGTCCACCGACCTGCGCTCGAAAATGCGTGATGCTGGTGCTTCCTACAAGGTTGCGAAAAACCGTCTCGCCAAGCTCGCCCTGAAAGACACCGATTACGTCGGCATCGATGAGTTTCTCACCGGTCCGACTGCACTGGCTTGGTCGGAAGACCCGGTCGCAGCTGCAAAGGCTGCTGTCGAATTCGCAAAGTCGAACGACAAGCTGGAAATCGTCGGTGGATCGATGGGTACGCAGGTGCTCGACGAAGCAGGGATCAGGGCGCTTGCCTCGATGCCGAGCCTCGATGAGCTGCGCGGCAAACTGGTTGGTCTCGTCAACGCCCCGGCAACGAAAATTGCCCAGGTCGTCAACGCGCCCGCCAGCAAGCTTGCCCGTGTATTTGGTGCCTACGGCGCCAAGGACGCTGCATAAGAGCCTTTGGACAAGACGATTTCGCAAACGCGATTTTGAACCACGTTTTTGGGTTGGCGAACTGAATTTGCCGCCCTGTATATATTGGAGTGAACATCATGGCTGATATTGCCAAGCTTGTTGAAGAACTTTCGAAGCTGACCGTCCTTGAGGCAGCTGAACTTGCAACCGCTCTCGAAGAAGAGTGGGGCGTAAGCGCCGCTGCTGCAGTTGCTGTAGCCGGCCCAGCTGCTGGCGGCGCTGCCGAAGCAGTCGAAGAGAAAGACGAATTCGACGTCATTCTCACCGGCGACGGCGGCAAGAAGATCCAGGTCATCAAAGAAGTCCGTGCCATCACCGGCCTGGGCCTCACCGAAGCCAAGGGTCTTGTCGAAGGCGCACCGAAGCCTATCAAGGAAGGCGTCAACAAGGCGGAAGCCGAAGAGATCAAGGGCAAGATCGAAGCAGCCGGCGGTACCGTCGAGCTCAAGTAATCTTGTTACAAGTTTTGCAGGTGTCTTGAAGCGCCTGCAGATGGGGGGCGGCGCCAGCAATGGCGTCGCCCTTTTTGTTTCCCGCGCCGTTCAATGGTGTTTGTGACAGCGCCCTGACATCATTTCCAATCGGCGTAAGACTGGCTGGATCGCACCTGCGCGCTGTTAACTACTTGAGTTACCTTTAAGATGCCCGGCCAAGGTGCGCTTTAACGAACCACATCAGGGGCGCGACTGCGGTGATTCGTGGTTTATTCGCGATGATACATGGCAAAAACACGGCAAACTGATCCAAAGTTAACTGCGAACGTTAACACGCCCCCCGACTAACCCCTTGTTTTGGAAAGGACTGTAACCCGACTAAATTTTGCATTTAACCAATGCCTAACAAATCGTGAACTCTCAGGGTGTTCCAAAAGTACAGAGCGCGTGAAGCGGCGTGAGCCGTTTAATAAAAATAAGGTCGCGCCGATTCTCCGCAATGAACCAAATGGAATGGGACGAGCCGGAAATAGAAGCCGGAGTTCCAACCGATTTGAATGCCCGGATCACTTCCGGGTCACATGTGAGGGAAAATACCATGAACACCATCAAAAACTTCGTCCGTGACGAATCCGGCGCTTCGGCTGCTGAATACGCTCTGATCCTCGCAATCGTAGGTGCAGGCATCGCTGGTGCAGCTCTGACCCTTGGCAATGCAATCAGCGGCTCAATGAGCAGTGCTGCAAGCACGATCAATAGCTAATCGCTGAAGTGGGCCTGCGGATCGTTCGGTCCGCGGGCCCATTTCATCAAATGATTGTGTGAGCTTACAATAAACTTTTGGGGGGAAGCGTGATGCAGACCAGAAATCTGGTCGCCATCGGCGCGGCGCTGGTTTTGGCGCTAATCGCAGTGTTTTTGCTGAACAGCTATTTCAGCGGCTACGAAGCCGCGCAGGAACAGACAGCAGAAGAACAGCAGATGGCAAGGATTGTCGTGGCCAGTCAGGACCTGACTTTTGGCGAGACGATCACGTCGACAAACTCCCGACTGGTAAACTGGCCCGGTAACTCGGTGCCGACCGGCGCTTTCTCCACACTCGAAGGCGCATCACAAGGCGGCCGGGTCGCATTGCGGCCGATGGTAGCCGGTGAACCCATTTTATCGAGCAAGGTCAGCGGCGAAGGCGGCCGCGCCACGCTCTCATCCATCCTTCCCGAAGATCGCCGTGCGATTTCCATCCCGGTCAACGCCGTTGCGGGTGTTGGCGGGTTTGTGCGTGCAGGCGACGTCGTGGACGTCATGCTGACCCGCCAGATCCCCGGTGACGGAGCAACGTCCATCGACAAGATGACTACGGTTGTCCTGGAAAACACGCTCGTCCTGGCGATCGACCAGATTGCCGATGAGAACAACACCGAAGCAGCCATCGCAAACACCGCCACATTGCAGACGGATGCGTTTGGCGCGCAGAAACTGGCGCTGGCAACGCAACTGGGAACACTCAGTCTCGCTCTGCGAAACGTTGAGAATCAGGTCGTTGGTGAAAGCCGGGCGGTCCTGCCGCGCGATCTTGGCGGCGAAGGGATCTTCATCGCAGACCGCTCGAACCGCGCGGCCACAGTTGCCCGTTCCGCGCCCGCGCGTACCCAACAAACGCAGCCAACCCAAAATACGGCGGTCTACCGCCCCTCAGGCCCGTCCATGACAGTCGTGCGCGGCGTTGAAAGTGAACAATATCAGGTGAACCGCAATGTCGGGAATTAAGAACATTCGCAATTTGGCAGGGGCAGCATGCCTCGCAGTGACAGCCATCGCCGCTGTCCCGGCCTACGCCCAGGATGACACCGTTTCGGTTCATGTTGGCGCGGTCGAAATCCCGATGAACAAGAGCCAGGTCGTGTCGGCAGACCGGCCCATCGCGAGGGCGCTGATCGGGAATGACGAGATCGCCGATATCTTTCCGATTTCGGACCGGTCCGTCTATGTCCTGGGCAAGCAGATGGGCACGACCAGCCTGACGCTGTATGATCGCAGCAACAACGTGATGGCGGTGATGGATATCGCAGTCGGTCCCGATGTGATCGGCCTTCGCGACCAAATCGGCTCGCTGATGCCCAATGAAGAGATCGACGCCCGCATATCGAACGAATCCATCGTGCTCAGCGGACTTGTCTCCAATATCGGCAGCGCCGACCGCGCTGTGCAATTGGCGCGGGCCTATGCCGGCGATAACGTCGTCAACTTGATGACACTAGGCAGCAGCCAGCAGGTCATGCTGGAGGTGCGATTTGCAGAGGTTTCGCGCAATGTCGGCAAAGAGCTTGGCGTAAGTTCATTTTTCCGGTCCAACGGCGGCGCATTTGATGGCGCGTTCGGAAATGGCGCGCAGCTGGTGCCCGATCCCGATACCGGACAGGGCATTTTCCAACTGGATTCCATCACTGGATCGTTCGGCATTTTCCGCCGTCTGTTCAGCGATGTTGCCGGCCTCGATATCGATCTCGTGCTCGACGCGCTTGAAGATAAAGGCCTTTCAAAAACGCTCGCCGAACCAACCCTCGTGTCGCTCTCTGGCGAACGTGCATCGTTCCTTGCAGGCGGAGAATTCCCGGTTCCGATTGTTCAGAACAATGGCGGCGGCGGCGGTGGTGACGGCATTAGCGGTGCGGTCACGGTCGAGTTCAAACCATTTGGCGTCAGCCTCGCTTTCACCCCAACCGTGCTTGGCGATGATACGATCAACCTGCTTGTCGAACCGGAAGTCAGCTCAATCGACCCGACCGCTTCGCTGCAGCTGAACGGCGTCAGCATTCCTGGTCTGCAGACCCGCCGGGCAAGCACGGTGCTGGAACTGCGCGATGGAGAAAGCTTTGCGATTGCCGGGCTTTTGCAGCGCGATTTCCAGACAACGGTGCGTCAGGTCCCGCTGCTCGGCTCGCTGCCGATCATCGGCTCGCTGTTCCGCTCAACCGAGTTTCAAAAGGGCGAGACCGAATTGCTGATTGTGGTCACGCCGCGGCTGGTCGCCCCGATCAAACCTAGCCAGGTGCGCCTGCCGACAGATCGGATCGAGGATCCGGTGCAGGCAGACGTCCTTCTCAACGGCACAGCCTATCGTCCGAAAGCGGACGCCGCCGGCAGCACCGCAACTGAAAGCGAAAGCGATGACTATGAATACTAAACCCATCTTCGCCATCGCGCTGCTCGCCGTGCCTCTGGCAGGCTGCTCCGTCTCCGATAAGGAATTCCTCGGATATCAGGACCCGACCTTTGGAGAGGCCAACAGGGCAACGATGGCCGCGCAGGTGATCAATCCAAACCCCGAATACGACACGCTCGTTCCGGAAACGAGCGCCAACAATGCCGTGCAGGCAATCGATCGCTACCGTGATGGCACCGTCGAACAGCCTGAACGGCAGAGCACAACAGACCCGGTCTCCGGCGGACCGAACTAAGTGGAGCCTTGCAGCTGTGAAAAACGGAATTCCATCCCAGTTCTATCGCGATGAAAGCGGTGCGGTTGCCGCGACTTATGGTCTGGCGCTGATCGGCCTGGTTGCGGTTGCCGGTGTCGGGTTCGATTATTCACGGCTCGCAGGGATGGATTCAGAATTGCAAAACGCGGCAGACCAGTCGGCTCTGGCCGCCGCGACGCAGCTGGATGGCAAGTCTGGCGCCTGCGCACGCGCATCGGCAGCCGCTGTCAGTCTGGTCGCAAACGAAACGCTGCTCGCAAGCGGAGCAACTGCCATCACCGTCCCGTCCGAGACGACCTGCGATGCGACGGGTCAGATCCGATTCTGGCAGGACAAGGGAAAAGCCACTGCGGCAACCAATGATTCCAACGCGAATTACGTCGAAGTGTTCGTGAACGCACGATCGGTAGATTATGCGCTGCTCCCCGTTACCGGACTGCTGCGGTCCGATACCATTCAGGGTATTGCATTGGCCGGGCTGGGTTCGGCCATCTGCAAGGTTCCGCCGGTCATGATGTGCAACCCGCAGGAAAGCTCGGACCCCAATTTCACAATCGCAAATTACATCGGGGACGGCGTCAGGCTCGTCGCGAACGATGGCGGCGGATACACACCGGGCAATTTCGGTTATCTTGAAACCAACGCCGGCAATGGCGCCATCGCCACTGGACGAACGTTGGGCCGATTGGAAGTGCCGGGGGACTGCATCGCCGCCGATGGTGTCACGACGAAGCCGGGTCAGCAGATCAGCGTGCTCGACGCGCTTAACACGCGGTTCGATATCTTCGAAAACGGTCTGAACAATACGTGTGCAAACGCAGCGGAGTGCCCGCCGTCCAACAACACACGCAAAGACCTACTGAAAAAAGGCGGTCCCACTTGCGGCATCGGAAAGAATGGCTGGCAGGTCGGGGCTAACCCGTACCGCCCGGCATCTTCCACCGTTCCGCTGAGTGCGACCGAGGTCGCAGCGCTAGACCCGATGGGTTATCCGCGCGATATGTGCCACGCCGTCAGTGAAGAGGGCAGCTGCGCCCTTGACCGCGTTGGCGACGGCAATTGGGATCGCAACGCCTATTTTTCCAGCAATAGCCACATTTATCCGACCGCACCCGGCAACTCGACATTCGGATCGACCAGCGCACCAACGCGCTATCAAGTCTATAAATACGAGGCGCAAAACGCATCGCTGCTGGCCAGCACGATGTCCGGCGGATTGACTGCAGCCGGGGCCCCGATCTGCGCGGCGTCTGGCGTGGCAGGAGGCGGCGCGAACCCTGATCGCCGCGTTCTGAGCGTCGCTGTGATCAATTGCCAATCCGAAGGCGTGATCGGCAAAACAGTAGACGTGGATGTCGCCGCATGGGTGGATGTATTTCTGGTCGAACCGTCTGCCACTCGCGGACAGGGAAATGACCGCATCACGGAAAAAAGCGATGTCTATGTCGAGATCATCGGTGCGACCACATTGGGCGGCGGCTCAACAGCAGGGCAGGAGATCCGCAAGGATGTCCCGTATCTGATCGAATGATGCGGGCGCTTCACCTTTTCCGGCGCGATCAGCGCGGGGCAGCAGGCGCTGAAATGGCG
Source organism: Erythrobacter sp. MTPC3 (assembly GCF_042854385.1). Lineage (NCBI taxonomy): Bacteria > Pseudomonadati > Pseudomonadota > Alphaproteobacteria > Sphingomonadales > Erythrobacteraceae > Erythrobacter > Erythrobacter sp. MTPC3. The sequence continues at coordinate 47,836 of NZ_BTGP01000002.1, read as the reverse complement.
CTTATGCTTCCGCTGATGCTCGTCTTGATCTTCACCACATTCGAAGCGGGCCATTATTTCTATTCCGAGCACAAGATCATCAAGTCTGTGCGGCAAGGTGCCCGATATGCCGCACGGTTGCCATTCGACAATTTCACCTGCCCCGCGAGCGTGGATGCAGGTGCGGTCACTCAAATCCAGACAGTGACGCGGACCGGCAGCCCGAACGGGACAACTTCGCGCATTTCAGGCATGGAAAACAGCAATATAACCGTCACGGTCGCCTGCAACAGCGGGACGACGACTGGAATATATCAAGGCAAAGCAGGCGGCGCGCCCGTCATTACGGTTGCCGCCCGCACCAACTATACCAGCCTGTTTTCGTTCTTGCTCGACGAGGGTGAAATGCCCGTCATCCGGGCCTCGGCGCAGGCAGCGGTGAACGGCATATGATCAGGCATTCTCTCCTCCGCCGTTTCGGCAAAAACCAGACCGGGGCAAGTGCGGCTGAATTCGCGCTGGTGCTGCCGCTGCTGATCCTGTTCCTTATCGGCACGATCGACGTCGGCCTTTACAGCTGGTCGATCAATCAGGCGGAAAAGGCCACGCAAGTCGGCGCACGGCACGCCGTTGCGACCGATATGTTGCCGGGCGGCCTTGCCACCTACAGTTTCGCAGTCTCTGGCGGCATACCGCAGGGCACAGTCGTCCCCGTCAGCGCGTTTCCGGGGGTAACCTGCACCGAAACCGGCTGCACCTGCAACGGATCCTGCGCCTTTGGCACGGCGATGAATGACGCAGCCTTTACCGGCATCGTCACCAGAATGCAGCGCATCAAAAGCGATATAGAACCGTCTAACGTCACGGTCCGATACGACCATTCCGGCCTTGGTTTTTCGGGTGATCCGAACGGCCCCGATGTCGCCCCGATCGTGACTGTCGAGCTGAACGACATGGAATATCAATCCATCACGACCGTCATGTTCGCCGCGACGCTCGATCTACCCGACCTCAGCTATTCTCTCACAGCAGAGGATAGCGAGGGCACAGTATCCAATTGAGGCAACCCGAACGTGACCAGAATCGACAAGGTATATGAGACATCGATGAACCGAGCGATTGAATTGCCCGGCCGCGTTACTGTCGCTGCCCGCCGACCAACCCTATCCGGCCTGCAGGAGCTCGCCTCCAGCGTCGAAATGATCGAATTCGCATATCAAATGCCAAAGCCAGAAACGGTTGCGACAGGCGATATCATGGTGGTCGAGGTAAACCCTGACGACCCTGTTTCGATGAATTGGCTATCCGAATTGAAAGCCATTGCGCCCGGCAGCCCGCTGATCGCGGGGGTGGCAGAGTTGGACATCGCAAAGACACGTGCCCTTTTGAAACGCGGTGTCGATGATGTGCTCAAAATTCCGTTTTCGATCGATGAATTTCTGGGCGCGCTCGCCGATGTCGATCAACAGGCGCTCACCAAAATGCCGAACGTAGCGCACCGCGCTCCGCTCGTGGCATGCCTTGGCTCATCGGGCGGTATCGGCACGACCACTGTGGCGACGCATCTGGCCGCCGCGTGGCAAACAGACGGATCGAGCGCGACCGTGCTCGACCTTGATCTTCAACAGGGCGATGCCAGCAGCTATCTCGGCTATAGCCACAGCTTGACGCTTCAGGATCTGCTCGATGCCGACAAACGGCTCGATGCGGAAATATTCACATCTGTTCTGGCGAAGAAGCCCGGCGCGCCCAGCATCGTGCTCGCGCCCGATGACATCCTCCCGATCGAAGAGATCAATTTCGACCGCCTCTCACCCATTTTTGAAGCGGCACAGGCGCAGACCGATCTCGTCGTGCTCGACATGCCGGTGTGCCTCACGAATTGGGGGCTTTCGGCGCTTTTTGCTTGCGACAAGATCGTGCTTGTCGGGGCCCTTTCAGTACATTCGCTTCGTAAAGTGCGGCGGCAGCTCGATTTCCTCGTGTCGATGGGCATCGCCCGCGCGAATATCCTGATCGTTCTCAATCGCGCGTCATCGGGCCTTTTCAAGCCGATCAAGGTGGACGAGGCAGCAGACGCTTTGAAACATTCGGTTTTCGCCGTTTTGCCTGATGAGCCAGCCCCCTTGTCCGAAGCGCAAGATCGCGGTGAATTCGTCTGGGAGGTGAGCAAGCGGGGCAAACTCAGCAAGGCGTTTTACGCGCTTGCCGACGACCTCCATTCGATACTGGATGAAGGGATTTGTAGATGTGGAAGGTTAATCGCAAGCCGGAAGAAACCGAGCTTCAGAGCGACAACGAAAGCCAGGAAATCGCGGCAAGCGAAGACCCTGCCGTGTTGCTGCACCCGTCATCAAACAAGCGCGATGAACGCCTGCTCGAAATCAAGATGGCGATCCACCAGGGTCTGCTGGACAAGATCAATCTGTCGCTGCTCGACAAGCTGCCGCCGGATCAGGTCAAGTCGGAGGTTAGCGGCCTCATCCCTGAACTGCTCGCCGAATTCGATCATCCGCTCAACCGCGACGAAAGGGCCGCTCTTGTCCAGGATGTAATGGACGAGCTTCTTGGCCTTGGCCCGATTGAGCCATTGCTGAAAGACGAATCTGTTACCGATATTCTGGTGAATGGCTGCGAGACTGTGTTCGTTGAGCGCCAGGGCGTCCTGAGCCGTGTCAACACACGGTTTCAGGATGAAAAGCACCTGATGCGGATCATCCAGAAAATCGTTAGCGCCGTCGGCCGCCGGATTGATGAATCCTCGCCATTTGTTGACGCGCGCCTGGCCGATGGCTCGCGTGTGAACGCGATCATCGCACCGCTCGCTTTGGATGGATCGCTGCTGTCGATCCGTAAATTCGCCAAAGTGCCGATCACGATGGAGAAACTGGTCAGCCTTGGCAGTGTGCCGCGTGAAGTTGCAGTGGTGCTGGAAGCGGTGGTCAAATCGCGCCGCAATGTCCTGATTTCAGGGGGTACCGGCTCGGGTAAGACAACTATGCTCAATGCCATGTCGTCTTACATCGATTCCCGCGAACGTATCGTCACGATCGAGGATTCTGCGGAACTGCAAATGCAGCAGGAACATGTCGCACGTCTCGAAACGCGTCCGCCCAATATCGAGGGCCGCGGCGAAGTCAGTCAGCGCGATCTTGTCAAAAACGCGCTTCGTATGCGCCCTGATCGCATTATCGTTGGCGAAGTCCGCGCCGGGGAGGCATTCGACATGCTTCAGGCCATGAACACCGGTCACGATGGGTCAATGACCACGGTTCACGCAAACTCGGCCAGAGATGCGCTCTCGCGTGTCGAACAGATGATCGGGATGGCCGGGATCGACATCACCGCCAAATCCAGCCGCAACCAGATCGCCTCTGCCGTGCACATCGTGCTTCAAGTCGCTCGGCTCTCCGACGGCAAACGCCGTGTTCGCAGCGTCTCGGAAATCACCGGCATGGAAGGGGAAACCATCACCATGCAAGAGATCTTCCGCTACAAGACAACCGGAGTTGGCGATAATGGCGAGATTATCGGCCATTTCGAGGCGACCGGCATCCGGCCGCGCTTCCTCTCCGTGGCTGAGGAACATGGCATTCACCTGTCGGCGGACTTGTTCCGTCCAGATATGCGGTTTTCCTGATCATGAGCCCGGACATCATCCGCATTCTAATTCTGCTTACAGTCTTTGCCGCGCTGTTTCTGATCCTGAGCCTGGGCCTGGACGAGCTTGCAAAGCGCCGCTCCCGGTCAAAAGCCGTCAATCAGCGCATGGATCTGATCGGCCGCGGCGTGGAGCGCGAGAAAGTAGTGGGCGAGCTTATCAAACAGCGGCCCACAGATATGACCGGTGTGCCAGACTTTCTACGCAGCCCTCTGCTGAGTTTGCAGCGCCTAATATTCGCCTCGGGCATCCAGGCGACTTTCAGAACCGTGATCATCGGTATCGCAATCGCGATTGTCGCTGCATTCTTCCTGGTGCTGATTGCGATGCTGGTTGGCGGCATTGCGATCACATTTGGCGCGATACAACTTGCCATGATTTTCGCGATCGCAATCGGCGGGGTGCTGCCCGTTCTCATCATTCAGCGCATGGCCCAAACGCGGCGCAAAAAGATGGAGCAGCAATTCCCGATCGCTCTCGGCATATTTGTGCGCGCACTCAAGACCGGGCACCCTGTTGCATCGGCCATCGACTTGCTCACCACAGAAATGGAAGATCCGATCGGCAGCGAATTTGGCCTGGTTTCGGATGAGGTCGCGTACGGCGCGGACCTTATCGACAGCCTGCAATCCATGGCGGAACGCTGGGACATCGATGACATGCGCATGTTCGTGGTCTCGCTTTCGCTTCAGGGGCAGACCGGCGGCAACCTTGCCGAAATCCTCGAAAACATCTCCAAAGTCATCCGGGACCGGGCAAACATGTTCATGAAAGTCCGGGCGCTTTCATCGGAGGGCCGCATGACCGGCTGGATGCCGACCGTCCTGCCGATCTTTGCCTTCGTGATGATCTTCGTCACTTCGCCCAGCTATTATATCGACGTGATGGACGATAATATTTTCCGGGTGGGGAGCATCGGGCTGCTGTGCGTCTACGCGCTTGGCGTCTATATCATCCGCCGCATGATCGATCTGAAGGTTTGATATGATTGACCTTATTGTATCGAACTGGATTTACCGTCTCGTCATCCTGATCGCGGTTTTCGCTGCGGTGACGGTCGTGGCTGTCTTCCTCGTCAATTATGTCTCCAACCGGATCGCGGTCCACCGGGGACTAAAAACGATCAAGGACACCGATGTACTTGGCCGGAGCGCGGTATTGACCAACCGTACAAAAGAGACGGCGTGGTCCAGAATTGTCGAACGGATTGAATCAGGCGGGTTAAACCTGGATGACACGCGCAATTCCGAACTGCAGGAACTGATGCGCGCTGCAGGTTACGACGCCTCGCATTCGGTCAGAATTTATACACTGGCGCGGATTTGCATGATCTTCGTCCTGCCAGGATTGTATCTTGCCTATGCGTTTCTGATCGCAAGCGAACCGCCGTCTCTTCTCGTTTTGTATCTGGTCTGCGCGACCCTTGCGCTCCTCGGCATTTACTTGCCGCTGCTGTTTGTCCGCCTGAAAGCGCGCGGCAGACAGCGGGCCATTTTGAACGCGTTCCCCGACAGCCTCGACCTGATGCTGGTGTGCGTCGAAGCTGGCCTTGGACTGGAGGCCGCTCTTGACCGGGTCAGCCGCGAAAGTGCGACCACCCATCCGCAGATCGCCGCTTTGTTTTCGGAAACAGTACTGCTCATGCGGGCCGGTGCCTCACGCGATGATGCCATGCGCAAACTGGCTTATAATGCGGGCATCGATGAAGTGCGGTCGTTTACCACACTGATGATCCAGTCGGACAAGCTGGGAACCAGCATCGCCACGACCTTGCGCGTATATTCCGCCGAGATGCGCGAAGCGCGCAAGCTTCGGGCCGAAGAAAAAGCGCACCGGCTTCCCGTTCTGATTTCCATTCCGCTGGTGGTTTGCATGCTGCCAACGATGATCGGCGTGCTGGCGTTACCTGCAATTGTACTTACCATCCGGGATGTTCTCCCCGGACTGGCTGGAGGAGGATGACTATGAAGACCTCGATACGGTTCCTGATGTGCGGCCTTGCCGCTGTCAGCCTGAGCAGCTGTCAAAGCCTTTGGTCCGATCTGGGCTTTGGCCCGAAAAAATCGAACGACGAAGCCGCGATGGCATCGGATACGCTACGTATTGATCGGGGCCGTCAGGCGCTTCGGATGCAATCTCCCGGCACAGCAATCCATCATTTCGAACGCGCAGCACTGGATGCAGAGCACGCGCCTGAGGCTTTCAATGGCATGGGCGTTGCCTACGCGATGCTTGGCCGGGAAGACCTGGCCGAGCGGTTTTTCAATGCAGCTCTAATGCTCCGTCCGCAAGATGAACGCTACACGCGCAACCTTGCCCGCCTCTACAATTCCGACATTGGCAATTCACGGCGCGCCCGCGCCAAGGTCCAGACCGACACCTTGCAAGCCTTGGCCGATGCCAAGGCGGCAGCGATTGGCGACGGGCTGCTTCCTGCTGCGGTGAAAGATACAGGCCGCCGCGGCGCGATCACCATCGGCCAGCCCCGCCGTGCATCGGTCCGCAGGACTTCAAGCGGGGAAATCCTGATCCGGAGCGCGCAATCAACCCAGTCAGCGGCATCCTCCATCGAAGTCGCATCGCGGCGCAAGGCGGAGCCTGCACCCCCTGCCAAGAATGATGCCGCGATCGTTGAAGATGCCGAGGCCGCTCCACCGAAGACGGCCAGCGCCCAGCCCAAAACGGTCCGGTTCGCGCTGGATCGCAGCGCATCGGCGATTTCCGCAAAGCCTCTTAAGGCAGGCCAGGCCGGCAATCCGGTCAAGATCCAGATCGGCGCTGATTGACACGTTTGATCGGAAACCAGCCGAAATGACTGATCGAAACAGCAGGGTCTGCTGATGGAAATGACTGCGCCGATTATCGCGACGGCATTGCTGCTGGTCGCGGCCTGGCTTGATGTGAGCAAACGGCTGCTGCCCAATTGGCTGGCACTGATCTTATTCCTTGTCGGGATTGGCGGAGCACTGCTCGGCTCGACCATGGAAGGTGCAGGCTTGAACCTGCTTCATTCGGGCATCGCACTTGCCGTGGGTTTCGGATTGTTTGCAATCGGTTGGATCGGGGGCGGCGATGCAAAAACATATGCCGCGCTCGCAGCGAGCTTTCCTCTCGCCCAGGGTTTCTCGCTGCTGGGACTGGTCGCGCTTTGCATGGGTGTCATTTCGTTTTTCTGGATAGTAATCGCGCGCTGGCGGCGTAGGCGAAAACGGGCAGAAGGTACGCTCCCGAAAGACCAGCAATTTGCAAAAGTACCCGTCGGCCTCGCCATTGCGGCAGGTGGTATCACGATGTTCTGGGGTCACCTGACCCCGTAATACGGACATTTTTCTGGCGCTGGTACACGCGTCCCATACGCATCACTTCTCATGGGTTTAGTCGGCGGCATCCAGTTTCCGCTTTCCGAGAGTTAAGCGCAGGCGTAGTCGCACCGGCTGAATGGCCAAGATTGCAGACCTTGAAACGCCCAGTTGGCGGCAGGAATTGCGCGCGACGACATTGCTCGCCGCGCCCCTCGCACTTGCCAATCTTCTGCAAATGCTCACCTACGCGGTGGACGTCATCTTTATCGCCCGCCTCGGCGATGAAGAACTGGCCGCATCGGCGCTGGCCGTTTCGCTGTTCGGCCTTGTCCTGTGGGCGATGACTGCACTTACGGGAGCGGTCGCACCGCTTATCGCAGAGGCGATCGGATCGCGTTCGCCTTCCTTTCGCCCGGTGCGAAGGGCCACCCGGATGGCTTTGTGGCTGGCAGTCATCGCAGGCATTATCGGGATGGGCATTTGCCTGCTGCTGGAGCCGTTGATGCGCGTGACAGGTCAGCAGGAAACCATCATCGGCTTAGCTGCTGAATACAACGCCGTTATCATTTTTTCGATGATCCCGATGCTGCTGGCGGGTGTCCTGCGCAATTACGTGTCAGCTCTTGGGCGGCCGATTTTTGCGACTGCAATCACCGGGCTGGGAATCTTTGTGAATGCCCTTGCCAATTACGCGTTTATTTTCGGCAATCTCGGGGCGCCTGAAATGGGGCTGACCGGGGCGGCAGTGGCAACCATCATCACCGCGATCTTCACGCTCGTCATTTACATTCTGGCGATCTTTGCTGACCCGGCGCTGGCGCGGTACAATATCTTTTATCGTTTCTGGCGGCCCGACTGGCAACGGTTCTGGCTGATCATCCGCATCGGCACGCCGATTGCCCTGACGGTCACAGCCGAGGCAGGCATTTTCGGCGCAGCGGCATTCATGATGGGCCGGTTCGGAGCCGCTGAACTGGCGGGCCATACCGTCGCCTTGCAATTGGCGGCTCTCGCGTTTCAGGTGCCATTCGGCGTTGGCCAGGCGGTGACGATCCGGGTCGGTTATTTCTATGGCGCACGCGACCGCGAAGGTATCCGCCGCGCCGGGTGGGTCGCTCTCGCCCTTGGCACCGGATTCATGACTTTGACGGCCAGCGCAATGCTGCTCGCACCGCACGCGCTCTTATCAATCTATGTCGATCCCTATGCTGCAAAGAACGCCGCGCTGGTGGCTTTTGCCCTGCAATACCTCATGCTCGCCGCGGCATTCCAGATCGTTGACGGTATTCAGGCCGTCGCAGCGGGTGCTCTGCGCGGATTGCAGGACACACGGGTGCCGATGTGGATCGCGATTTTTAGCTATTGGGTCCCGGGTATTGGCTTTTCAATCGGCCTAGGGTTTTTCACGCCGCTTCAAGGGATCGGTGTCTGGATCGGCCTTGCAACGGGCCTTTCCTGCGCAGCAGTCTTCATGACGTGGCGCTGGATTTTGCGCGAGCGGTTGAACCTGACGCTGCGCCCGGCCTGATCGCATTTCGACCGCCATCCGCGGGCGAGGAAAAAAGCGCAAATTTTTCACATGGGCACCTGTTGACTCCGTCAACGCGCATTCACATATGCAAGTCGCTGGCACTCTTAAGAGGAGAGTGCCAATCGACACATCAACTCAATTGAAAGGTCATCAAATTATGGCATTTCGTCCGCTGCACGACCGCGTAGTCGTCCGCCGCATCGAAGCCGACCAGAAAACTGCTGGCGGTATCATCATCCCAGATTCAGCCCAGGAAAAGCCGAGCGAAGGCGAAATCGTCGCAGTTGGCGAAGGCGCCCGTGACGACGACGGCGACCGGATTGCTCTCGACGTGAAAGCCGGCGATCGCGTCCTTTTCGGCAAATGGTCCGGCACCGAAGTCAAGATCGACGGTGAAGACCTGCTGATCATGAAGGAAAGCGACATCATGGGAATCATCGGCTGAGCCGATTGACCCGCACGCTGTTCCAATTAACCAAGAATTTCAGGAGAAACAATCATGGCTGCTAAGGACGTAAAGTTCGGCCGCGATGCCCGTGAAGGCATCCTTAAGGGCGTCGATACGCTCGCAAACGCTGTTAAAGTGACGCTCGGCCCGAAAGGCCGCAACGTTGTCATCGACAAAAGCTTTGGCGCACCACGCATCACCAAGGACGGCGTTACCGTCGCCAAGGAAATCGAGCTTAGCGATAAGTTTGAAAACATGGGCGCGCAGATGCTCAAGGAAGTTGCGTCCAAGACCAACGACCTCGCTGGTGACGGCACCACAACCGCAACCGTACTGGGTCAGGCCATCATCCGTGAAGGCATGACCGCTGTTGCAGCTGGTATGAACCCGATGGATCTGAAGCGCGGCATCGATGCTGCGGTGACCAAAGTCGTCGAAAACCTCAAAGGCCGTTCGAAAGAAGTCGCTGGATCGTCGGAAGTATCGCAAGTCGGCGTTATCTCTGCCAATGGCGACCGTGAAGTCGGCGAAAAGATCGCTGAAGCCATGGAAAAAGTTGGCAAAGAAGGCGTGATCACCGTCGAAGAAGCGAAGGGCCTTGAATTCGAGCTCGACGTTGTCGAAGGCATGCAGTTCGACCGCGGTTACCTGTCGCCGTACTTCATCACCAATCCGGACAAGATGACTGTCGAACTCGACAACCCGTACATCCTGATCCACGAAAAGAAGCTGTCGAACCTCCAGTCGATGCTGCCCGTTCTCGAAGCGGCAATGCAGAGCGGCCGGCCGCTCCTCATCATCGCTGAAGACATCGAAGGCGAAGCACTTGCGACCCTCGTCGTAAACAAGCTGCGCGGCGGCCTCAAGGTTGCTGCGGTCAAGGCACCGGGCTTTGGCGATCGTCGCAAGGCGATGCTGCAGGACATCTCGATCCTTACCAAGGGCGAAATGGTCAGCGAAGATCTCGGCATCAAGCTTGAGAATGTCACGCTCGGCATGCTCGGCGAAGCCAAGCGCGTCACCATCGACAAGGACAACACGACCATCGTCGACGGTGCTGGTTCGCAGGATGACATCAAAGCCCGCGTCGGTGAGATCAAGGCTCAGATGGAAGCGACCACCAGCGATTATGACCGTGAGAAGCTGCAAGAGCGTCTCGCAAAGCTGGCTGGCGGCGTTGCCGTGATCAAGGTTGGCGGCGCTTCGGAAGTTGAAGTGAAAGAACGCAAAGACCGCGTCGATGACGCGCTCCACGCAACCCGCGCCGCTGTCGAAGAAGGCATCGTCCCGGGCGGCGGCACTGCGCTGCTTTACGCTTCGAAAGTGCTCGAAGGGCTGAAGGGCGAGAACGACGACCAGACCCGCGGTATGGACATCGTCCGCCGCGCGATCCTGGCGCCGGTCCGTCAGATCGCTGAAAACGCCGGTCACGACGGCGCGGTTGTCTCTGGCAACCTGCTGCGTGAAGGCGACGAAACGCAGGGTTTCAACGCTGCGACCGACACCTATGAAAACCTGGTGGAAGCTGGCGTGATCGACCCGACCAAGGTTGTCCGCACCGCGCTGCAGGATGCAGCTTCGGTTGCCGGCCTGCTCATCACCACCGAAGCGGCGATCACCGACGCTCCGGAAGACAAGAGCAGCGGTTCAGGCATGCCCGATATGGGCGGCATGGGCGGCATGGGCGGCGGCATGGGCTTCTAAGCCCACACGCCATCCGGCCAATCTGGCTGATACCAAAACAACCCCGGGGGACATTCGTCCCTCGGGGTTTTTTGTTCGCCGATTGACACCTTCCCATTTGTCCCTGCGTATCGCATGATCGCGGCAGGATCGTATTATTGAAGGGGACTCACATTGAAGACGAAATTCGCAGCAATTCTGCTCGCATCGGTTACGCTTACGGGATGCGAGGCAGTGATGGGCGCGCCCACTGCAACCGTCGAATGCACAGCGACACAGACAGAATGCATCAACACGTGGTTTGACGAAAAGTTCGAGGAATTCCTCGCCTTCAGTCCGATCCAGCAAACTGCCCTTGGCCGTAAGACGGATTACGACAAGATCGACGATCTCAGTCTTGAGGCGCAGATGGAGCAGCTCGAATGGATGCGCGCTGCCACCGCCGAAATGGAAGCAAATTTCGATTACGATGAGCTTTCGCCAGACGCAAAACTATCGTGGGACGTTTGGCAATATCGCCTCGACCAAATGGAAGCCGGCGCCAAGTTCACCGATCAGGCATACATCCTCCATCAGATGAGCGGCGCGCACACGTCGCTGCCAAGTTTCTTGTTGAGCCAGCACACCGTCGAAGATGAAAGCGATATGACCGCCTTCATCGCCAGGCTTGGCGCGATGGGCACGGCGATGGATCAATTGCTCGAACGCGCGCAAAACAATGCCGAGGCCGGCGTTCGTCCGCCGCGTTTTTCATACGATGCGGTCATTGCAGAAACGGTTAAACTGACAACCGGCGCGCCGTTTGATGACGGTGAACCATCCGCGCTTTGGACTGGCGTCCAGGGGCATCTTGCCAAACTGGTCGAAGACGGAACGATCACCGAAGATCGCGCCGGCGAACTGCGCGAAGAGGCTCGCACCGCGCTCGTGGAACAGATGGCTCCCGCGTATCAGCGGGTCAATGAATGGTACACGAAGGACCGCGCGAACACCGATGAAGTCGCGCGCGGCGTCACCACGCTGCCAGGCGGCGAGGAATTTTACGCCTACAATCTCAACCAGATGACCACGACGGATCTCACCGCTGATGAGATTCACGAGCTTGGCCTGTCGGAAGTAGCCCGCATCCGGACCGAGATGGAAGCCATCATGGACACCGTCGAGTTTGACGGGACATTGCAGGAGTTTTTCGTCTTCACCCGTGAAGATCCGCAATTCTTCTTCTCTCAGGACGAAGCGGGCGCGCAGGATTACATCGACCGCGCGACCATGCACATCAATGAGCTGACGGAGCGCCTGCCAGAGTTTTTCGGTACCCTTCCCAAGGCTCCTCTGGAAGTGCGCCGGGTCGAGGCTTTCCGCGAACAGGATGGCGCTGCGCAGCATTACCGCGCGGGCACCCCTGACGGATCGCGTCCCGGCATCTATTACGCGCATCTTTCCGACATGAGCGCGATGCCAATCCCGCCATTGGAGGCGATTGCCTATCACGAAGGCAATCCGGGTCACCACATGCAGGTATCAATCGCTCAGGAGCTGGAAGGCGTGCCCAAATTCCGTTCGCAAGGCGGATTCATTTCTGCCTATGGCGAAGGCTGGGCGCTCTATTCCGAAGCCTTGGCAAAGGAGATGGGCGGATACGAAGACCCCTATTCCGATTTTGGCCGCCTACAAAGCGAAATGTGGCGTGCCATCCGGCTCGTGGTAGATACCGGCATCCATGCCAAAGGCTGGACCGAGGACGAAGCGGTTGCGTACTGCCTTGAAAATTCGCCCAATCCCGAAACGGTCGCCCGCAGCGAGGTGCAGCGTTATTTCGTGCTGCCCGGACAGGCGACATCGTACAAGATTGGCATGATCCGCATTCAGGAGCTGCGCGCGAAGGCCGAGCGAGAGCTTGGCGAAGACTTCGACATTCGCGGTTTCCACGACACGGTGCTGGGCGGCGGTGCTGTCCCTCTCTCCATCCTTGAAAAGCAGGTCGATAACTGGATCGCCAGCGTCAAGGAAACCTGAAGCAAGCGCCGATACGGCAACGAAAAAGGGCGGGATGGTCAATGCCATCCCGCCCTTTTCTTACGCCAGTGGCAACCGCGTTAGCCGCCTTTGCGACTTGCTACGGCAGCTTCGATTGTGGCGTCATCCCATGTGACCTGCGTCTGGGTCTGGGGATTAAAGCGGGTGTTGGCGTACGATGCCGCCTCGGCCGCTGCGATTTCCGCTTCGGTCAGATACTCGCTCGGCTCAAGCGCGAACACGTCGATCCCGCGGGTGATCTCAGTTCCGTAGATCCGGCCATTGTACCAGTATGACGACCAGTAACCGCCAACGACCAGCTGTTCGTCATTGATCGGCCCGCGATCGAAGAACGCGATCTCTTTCGGGTTTGCGCTGTCGGTGAAATCCATCACGCTGATGCCGCCCTGATACCACGACTGGACGAACAGGTCGCGGCCCGGAACCGGAATGATCGAGCCGTTGTGCGCGACGCAGTTTTCCTTTTCACCCTGCGGTCCGGGCATCTTGTAATGGCTCTGGAATTCCAGCTTGCCATCCTTGATGTCGTAAATTGCATTCGCACCCCAGGTCATAGGATCAGAGGCACGGCAACGCGGACGCCCGCCGCCGCCCCACTCGTCGGTGAAGATCACTTTCGTGCCGTCATTGTTGAATGTGGCCGAGTGCCAGTAGGCAAAGCCTTTATCGAACACCGCATCGATCCGAACAGGGTTCATCGGGTCGGAGATATCCATCAGGATGCCGTTGCCCGAACATGCGCCGGCGGCAAGGTTCAGGCTGGGGAAGACCGTGATGTCGTGGCACTGGTTAGTCTGAGCGGTGCGCTGAGTGCCCTCTCCGCTATCGCCGCCGAGCCAAAGGCCCGCAATTTCGCCCGTTTCATTGTCGGCGAATACGCGCGGGCTGCTGATGATGCGAGAAGCGGCAGGATTTGCGACCGGGATTTCGATTACGTCGATGCTGAACAATGCGGTGCGCGAATTGCTGGGATTTTCGATGCAGCGCGCCAGCTCTTCCTGATCGCGAACACGCGACGTGCCTGAATTGTAGACGATGATCTTTTCGTCATCGGCGCTCACGACCGAGTGGGTGTGACTGCCGCGGCAGGTCTGCACCTGGCCCACCTGGCGAACTGCGCTCAGGTCAGAGATGTCGAACACACGCAGACCGCGAAAACGCTCTTCGCTGACATCGCCCTCGACCCCCTGCAGGCCGCAATCGACACGCCCGCGCGTCTGCTCCACGCTCATGATAAGGATGTCGCCAACGACGGAGACGTCGCCTTGTCCTCCGGGACAGACAACCGAGCTCATCAAGTTCGGCGTGCCGTCCGCGCCAAGGCGGTAGATGTTGAAACCGTGATAATTGCCAGCAACCATGATGTCGTCAAAGAACGCCATGTCGGTGTTTGCAAAGTCCAGCAGCGGGCTGCGCTCTGCGAACTGCGTCAGGCTGTCCTCTTCCTCGCGTTCAGGGTCTGCGGCCTCTGGGTCTGCCGCAGCCACGGTCTCGTCATCCGCATCGCCGGTTTCGACGGCAACCATATTGCCATCGGCAAGCTGTGCCTCCTCGATGATTGCTTCGACTTCGGCTTCGCTTACTTCGTCTTCGCTTTCACGCGGAGGAACCACGGCGCGCAGGTCCGCAGGGTTGGCCGGATCGAAAAAGCCGGCCGGTTTACGCAGGCTTGCGACTTTGCGCAGGTTCATGATTGCCTCACCGGCATCTTCGAAACCCGAAGCCAGCATTGCACGCGGATCGGTTGACAGGCTGGCCAGCGCACCGTCCATCCGGTCCAGCTCGGCATTCTGGTCACTTTCGACATCACCGATAAAGCGGAACAGGATCGGATCAGACGCGCTGCCCGGCTGACGCAGCAGATTGTCGACCATGTCGATTGCGCCTTCGTGATGGGCAATCATCAAGGTCAGGAACTGGCGGTCGAATTCGGTGCCCTGAGCCGCTGCCAGAGATGCAAGCTGGTCGGCGGTTGCCATACCGGCCATCTGCATGTGCGCGTCGTGGTCATGCCCTGCGCCATGCATTGCTGCCATCATCGGTTCACCGCGGGCGGCGAGCCATTCTTTCATGAACTCGATCTCATCAGCCTGGCTGGCGAGGATGCGGCCGGATATTGCCACGATATCTTCATTGTTCGTCCGGTCACCAACCAGCTCTGACATTGCAACGGCCTGCTGATGGTGGACGATCATGTCCTGCATGAATTTGACATCGGCAGGGGTGTATTTCGAACTGGCCAACTGGACGGCTTCGTCGGCGCTAAGCGTTTTGCTCGATTGTCCCGGGGCACCCGGCTGCAAGATCGGGGCGCTCTGCGCAAATGCCAGGCTGGAGGTGCCCAGCAGCATGGCAGAGAGAATGACGCGGAATCCGCGAACGGCGTGGCTTTTGTTGGTCATGAAGTGTCCTGTTGTCGAAAAGTCCTCGCATAAACAGCGTTGCCCGACCTCCCAGTCAAGGCCAATTGCGCGTCAAGCCACATTGAAAGGCGCGGCGCGCAATCAACGGTCTTCAATAGCGTGAAAATCGGCACTTTCGTACTTTGTGGGCACTCGGTCGCTCTTCTGCCTCTTTTCAGCGTTAGCGCCCAAATGAAGGGTTGCCGCGACGAATCGCCGCCGCGTAGAGCCTGTCATTAAGTTTGCCGAAACCATGATGTGAGTATCGTAGACCCATGAAATCAGTGAAACGTTTCTCCATAACCGCAGCTTTGGCGGCCGGTCTGGCCCTGTTGACGGCCCCCTCGGCCGCCCATGCCGAAACCGCCCAGAGAGGCGATCTTCAGGCCACTTTCGATGGTGCGTTTGGCACCGATATCCGCAATCCGCAGACATTCGAGGCGATTTACGAAACCGCTTTCGAACAGCGGATCGCCGAGCTGGCCAATGGCGACAAGGGGCGCATCGGCGTCGCCGCAGTTGACCTTGAAACAGGTGAAATGCTGACTGTTCTGGGGGATCAGATGTTCCCGATGGCATCCACCAGCAAAATCGCCGTTGCTGCCACATATCTGGAAATGGTCGAGCAAAACAAATATTCGCTCACGTCCGAATTTCCGCTGCTGATCCCGGTCCGCTCCGCAAAGTATTCCTCGCTCGCCGCGCCGGTGCGCAACGGGAAATATATGCCGGCAATCGACTTGATCGAAATCATGATCACCCGGTCCAGCAATCCCGCGACCGATGCCTTGCTGAAAGCGGTCGGCGGACCAGCGAAGGTCAATGACTGGATGAAACGTCAGGGAATCACTGAGTTCAGCATCGACCGGGATATTGCGACACTGGTGCGCGACGACGGCGAGTATGACCCGGCCACCTGGATCGACGAACGCGATGCCGCGACACCAGCAGCGATGGTCCGCCTTTTACAGGGCCTTTATCGCGGCGATTTCCTGTCGGCTGAAAGCCGGCGGGTGCTGCTGGGCGCGATGAGCCGCACAGTGACAGGCAAACGGCGTATCGTCGCCTATATGCCTGATGAAGCGCGTGTCAGTCACAAAACCGGCTCACTTAACAACACCTCGAGCGATATTGGCATCATCGAATACCCCGATGGCCGCGCAATCGCGGTTGCAATCTATGTCACGGGTCAGGGCGCACGGCGCGCCCGCGAAGCAAAGATCGCCTCGATTGCCCGCGCGCTTTACGACGGGTTCGATGCAAGAGCGCGCGCACGCCAGCGGCAGCAAACCTGGACCAGCGCCCCGCGCACAGGCGGCTGAGCTTTCCACACTTTGAATAGAAGCAAAAAAGGCGGCGCCGTAAGGCACCGCCTTTCTTGTTTTAAGCGCCTTCCGCCATGCGAAAGGGCGAAAACGTCTGAGACTTAGTCTTCAGCAGCTTCCATTTCGGTTTCGCCTTCGATGGCGGCTTCTGCGTCGACAGCAGCTTCTTCAGCAGCCATGCCAGCTTCGTCGGCAGCGCTGTCGACTTCAGCAGCAGCTTCGCCGGCAGCAGCTTCAACTGCTTCAGCGTTTGCTTCGGCGTCTGCAGCCATCGCGTCACCCATTTCGCCAGCCGAATCAGCGGTTTCGCCGCATGCAGCGAGGCCGAGAGCGGAAACTGCAACTGCGGTTGCGAGAACGATCTTACGCATAATATTAAATCCTTATTCAACTCGTGAATGAAGCAACGCAGCTAAATTTCTGCCCTGCTCAAGCCGGTTTCTGACCCCGGCCTGCGCTTCCAAATAGTGGCAACATTGTGGCATTGCAAGCGAATTGAGGCAGTCCTGCCCTATTCCAGCCGCTTTGCCGCCATATTTGAGGCGGGCCGTGTGCGCTGTGCGATACATGTCAAACTGGCTTACGCAAGGCTGCGGCGGGTGCTAGCACCGCCCCATGTCCAAGCAGCAACAGCACCTCTATCTCGTCGATGGATCATCGTATATTTTCAGGGCGTATCACCGCCTTCCGCCCCTCACCGATCCCGAAGGCACACCGGTTGGCGCGGTCTATGGCTACACGACCATGCTGTGGAAGCTGGCGGACGATCTGGATGCCGCCGATGGCCCCACTCATCTTGCTGTCATCCTGGACAAGGATTCGAAGAGTTTCCGCAATGAGATTTACCCGGAATACAAGGCCAATCGGCCCGAACCGCCCGATGACCTGCGCCCGCAATTTCCTCTGATCAGGGATGCGACCCGCGCGTTCAGCCTTCCTTGTATCGAAGAGCAGGGGCTGGAGGCGGACGATCTGATCGCATCCTATGCCCGCGCGGCCCAACGCGAAGGTTGGAACGTGACAATCGTGTCGTCGGACAAGGATCTCATGCAGTTGATCGGCGAGGTTGATGGCGCGCGGATCGACATGCTCGACACGATGAAGAGCGCGCGAATTTATGTGCCAGAAGTAGAAGAGAAATTTGGCGTCGCGCCTGAACTGGTGGGCGATGTGCTCGCATTGATGGGCGACAGCGTCGATAATATTCCAGGCATTTACGGCGTCGGGCCGAAAACCGCGAGCAAGCTGATATCGGAGCACGGATCGCTGACCGCCGCGCTCGATTCGGCCCCTGATATGAAAAAGTCCAAGCTGAAAGAGCGCCTGCTGGACGGGCGCGGCGATGCCGAACTCAGCCGCATCCTTGTGACGCTGAAAGAGGATTGCGACCTGCCGCAGGCTCTGGATGAAATGCGGATTGAGAAAATCCCGGAAGAGCCGCTCACAGCGTTTCTCGAAAAGCACGGGTTCACGTCGCTGCTAAGACGGCTCGGCACCGGGTCAGGAAGTCCCGAGCGCACCAACAACCTCCATCCCGCTGCCGCAGATAAGGCGGGTGATGCCGGAGATGCCGAAGGAAATCGCCAGCCGCTGCCGGAAATGCCTGGAGTTGATCGGTCTGCCTATGTGACCGTGCAATCGTTGGACGAACTGCAAAAATGGGCTGACAGGTCGGTCAAGGCGCGCCTTGTCGCGGTTGATACCGAAACCTCTTCGCTCGACGCGATGCGCGCGGACCTCGTCGGGATGAGCCTGGCCCTGGGGCCAAACGATGCCTGTTACATTCCGTTTGATCATGGCGGCGCTGACATGTTCGATGAACGGCCAGAGCAAGTGGACCGGGCCAAGGCGCTCGAAATCTTGCGTCCGATGCTGACCGATCCCAGCGTCGTGAAGGTGTTCCAAAACGGCAAATACGATCTCAACGTGCTGGCGCGTTACGACACCGAAGTCTCGCTGATCGAAGACACAATGGTCGCCAGTTTCGCGCTTGATGCGGGACGCGGGCAGGACGGGATTGGCGGCGGTCACGGGATGGACGAGCTTTCACAGCGCCATCTTGATCACAAACCGCTCGCTTTCAAAGACGTGTGCGGAACAGGCAAGAAAGCGATCCCGTTCGGCCAGGTGCCGTTGGACCGTGCGACCGAATATGCGGCGGAAGACGCCGACGTCACATGGCGATTGTTTCGGCACCTGAAACCACGCCTCGCCGAAGAAGGCGGCACCCGCGTTTATGAGCGTGTAGATCGTCCCCTGATACCTGTAGTCGCCGCAATGGAGCGCGAAGGCATCAAGGTAGACCGCGCACAGCTTGCCAAGCTTTCAGAGGAGTTTGCCAAAGAGATCGGCCGGCTCGAAAAGGAAATTCACGCCGATGCCGATCAGGAATTTTCGGTTGGCAGCCCCAAACAGCTTGGCGAGATATTGTTCGACAAGCTGGGCTATAAAGGCGGTAAGAAAGGTAAGAGTGGGCAGTATTCTACGGATCAAAGCGTGCTGGAAAGGCTGGCCGGTGAGGGCGCGCCAATCGCCAATAAAGTGCTGGAATGGCGCCAGCTTTCAAAACTGAAATCAACCTATACGGACGCTCTGCAAGAGGCGATCAATCCTGATACGGGGCGCGTACATACAAGCTATTCGCTGGTCGGCGCGCAGACAGGCCGGCTTTCTTCGACCGATCCCAACCTGCAAAATATCCCGATTCGCACGGCGATAGGCCGCCAGATCAGGGAGGCATTTGTGCCGGAGACGGGCAACATCCTGCTCGCGGCTGACTATTCGCAGATCGAGCTACGCCTTGCGGCGCACATGGCCGGGGTGGACACCTTGAAAGAGGCATTCGCGAACAATGAGGACATCCACTCGCGCACCGCGCGGGAAATGTTCGGCGAAGTCGACCGCGATACCCGCGCCCGCGCAAAAACCATCAATTTTGCGATCCTTTACGGCATATCGCGATGGGGTTTGGCCGGACGACTGGAGGTCGAGCCGGATGAAGCGCAGGACATGATCGACACCTACTTCAAACGCTTCCCCGGCATTCAGCGTTACATCATGGAGACGCTGGAGACTGTGCGGGAGCGGGGGTATTCCGAAACGCTGTTCGGCCGAAAAACCTGGTTTCCGCGCATCAAATCAAAGAACCAGGCCGAAAGGCAGGGCTCGGAACGCGCGGCAATCAATGCGCCGATCCAGGGCACCAGTGCCGATATTATCAAGCGCGCAATGGTGCGCATGAAACCTGCACTGCGCGAGGCCGGGCTGCCCGATGTACGCATGTTGCTGCAGGTGCACGACGAACTCGTGTTTGAATTGCCTGAAGGTGACGCAAAAAAAGCGGCGCCGATTATCGAGCGTGTGATGGCGGAGGCTGCGCTTCCCGCGGTCGAACTGGACGTGCCGCTTGCGATTGATATCGGGACTGGCATGTCATGGGATGCCGCGCATTAGGTTGTATTGACGCAGCGATACCCATAGGGGCGCAACCATGTTTGATGATTTTGATCCGACCGGTTGGGACATAGACTGGAACCTGCTCGTATATGATGCGGCGGTATCGGCGCTCGTCGTCCTGATAGCTGTCGTATTGTCCTACACTACATACCGGCTCGTGTTCGCAGTTGTGAACCGGTTTACTCACATGTCCGAAAACGATGTCGACGATCACATCATCGACCGTGTGCGCGGCCCGATAAAATGGTCATTCATCGCCATCGGGGTCACAATGGCGGCACAATTAGATGAGTCGCTAGGCTTGCTGTGGGAGCCGTTCGCCCAATTCCTTCGCCCCGCTCTGCTTGGCTGGATCGCATACAATGTGGTGCGCGGGCTGACCGCCGCAATGGAAGCGCGGATGGAGATGCACTCCGATCCGGTTTCAATCCGCAGCAGACGGACCCGGATCGCCGTTTTCTCACGCATTGCAACTTTTGCGATCATCCTGATCACCATCGGTTTGATGCT
Organism: Erythrobacter sp. MTPC3; assembly: GCF_042854385.1. Classification (NCBI taxonomy): domain Bacteria; kingdom Pseudomonadati; phylum Pseudomonadota; class Alphaproteobacteria; order Sphingomonadales; family Erythrobacteraceae; genus Erythrobacter; species Erythrobacter sp. MTPC3. Next base: position 27,502 of record NZ_BTGP01000002.1, on the reverse strand, counting down.
ATTTTCGATCCCCGAGGTGCAAGCCATCGGGACCACGATGCTGGCGTCTGCGGGTCTGGCCGCGCTCGCCATTGGCGCGGCCGCCCAGCCTGCCCTCAAATCGCTGATCGCAGGGTTGCAGGTGGCCCTGACCGAACCGATGCGCATTGGCGACCTTGTGAAAGTGGATGGCGATGCAGGGCGCGTAGAGGAAATTCACATGAGTTTTGTGACGGTCAGGACTTGGGACGAGCGGGTCATCATTGTGCCAACCTCACGGTTTCTCGATGACAGTTTCGAAAACTGGTCACGCCTGAGTGAGCGGTTGACCGGACCGGTGTTTCTGCACCTCGATCCTGCTACGACGGTGGCACCGATCCGGGAGGAATTTGAACGTTTCGTGCGAGATCACGAGCTGTTTGACGGGCGCAATATCGGCGCACTGCTGACCGAGGCCTACCCCGAAAGCATCGAATTGCGCCTGTCGATGAGCGCAAAGACAATTGGCGAATTGTGGGCTCTTCGCTGCGAAACGCGTGAGCATATGGTCGATTGGTTACGGGAAAACATGCCGGATGCGCTGATCCGCCACCGGCTCGAAGTGCCCGGCGGACATGAAAAAGCAGGCGAAGCCGCCTCGCCTTAAAGGCAGGCGGCCCGGCATCGCGCCGGACCGCCCGAACCATTTTATGAGTCGTGTTTTTTCGCGCGAACGGGTTCCAGCGTATCGGGCGCAAAAAACCCAATTGGATTGGCCTCTGCCGCGCGCTTTTTTAGCTCGCCGCGCATCTTGCGATATTCGGCTTCCATTTTGGCGGTCACGGTCGCTCGCGAATCTTCCAGCGCGCTGGCAAAGTCTTCCGCTGCAACCTCGCTAACTTCATCACCGACGCGGCGCAGCGCGCCAAGTCCGGCGCGCCGTACGACATCTTCGAGGTCCGCACCGGTAAACCGGTCGGTCTTGGCGGCGACCGCAGCCAGATCGACATCATCCGCCAACGGCATGGCCGATGTGTGGATTTTGAGGATATGCTCACGCCCTTCGACATCGGGTGTGCCGACGTAAACCAGCTCATCGAAACGCCCCGGCCTCAAAAGCGCAGGGTCTACCAAAGTCGGGCGGTTGGTCGCCCCCATGACGACGACCGATTGCAGTTCTTCAAGCCCGTCCATTTCGGCAAGGATTGTGTTGACCACGCGGCCCGTGACCTGCGGCTCTCCCTGTCCAGACCCGCGTGCAGGCACGAGGCTGTCGATCTCGTCGATAAAGATTATACAGGGCGCGACAGCGCGGGCACGCGCGAACAGGCGGGCGATCTGCTGCTCACTTTCGCCATACCATTTCGACAGCAGGTCGGAGCTTTTCATCGAGATGAAATTCGCTTCCGCCTCCTTGGCGGTGGCCTTTGCGAGCAACGTCTTTCCGGTTCCCGGAGGGCCATACAGTAGGAACCCCTTGGCGGGCCGAATCCCGAGACGGCGAAACGCTTCGGGTGTCTTGAGCGGGAGTTCGACCCCCTCTTTCAGCTTGTCGATTGCGTCCGCGACACCGCCAATATCGTCCCACGTGACATTGGGGACCTGCACCATAACTTCGCGCATGGCCGATGGCTGGATACGTTTAAGCGCAGAGAAGAAATCCTCGCGGGTGACGCACAGATCTTCGAGCACGTCCTGCGGGATTGTGCGCTCGTCGAGATCGAGCCGCGGCATGATCCGCCGAACCGCATCGATGGCGGCTTCACGGGCAAGTGCGGCGATATCAGCGCCGACGAAACCGTGCGTGACCTTAGCCAGCTCATCCAGTTTCACCGCGCTTTCCAGCGGCATTCCGCGCGTGTGAATCGCTAGGATTTCCCGCCGGCCGCTCTGATCAGGCACCCCGATAACGATCTCGCGGTCGAAACGGCCCGGACGGCGCAGCGCCTCATCAATGGCGTCAGGCCGGTTGGTGGCCGCAATCACGACAAGATTTGCGCGCGCCTCAAGTCCGTCCATCAATGTCAGCAATTGCGCGACGAGGCGTTTCTCAGCCTCTCCCGGCACCTGCGTGCGTTTGGGCGCGATGGAATCGATTTCATCGATGAAGACAATTGCGGGCGCAGCGCGGGTGGCTTCTTCAAAAACTTCACGCAGGCGTTTTTCGCTTTCGCCGTAACCCGATCCCATGATTTCGGGACCGTTGATGGTGAAAAACTCCGCGTCGCTTTCATTCGCGACCGCTTGCGCAAGGCGAGTTTTGCCGGTGCCGGGCGGGCCGTGCAGCAACACACCCTTGGGCGGATCAACGCCAAGGCGGGTGAACAATTCGGGATAGCGCAGCGGCAGCTCAACCATTTCGCGCAGCTGGCGGATTGTCTCCTCCATCCCGCCGACATCGTCGTAATTGACTGCCGCACGGGCATCGCGTGGTTCTTCGAATTCGGTGCGCAGCTCCACCTCGGTATTCTCGTCGATATGGACGATACCCTTGGGGCTGGTGGAGGCGACAGACAGCCTGATCTGGGTCAGCGCATATGCAGGCGCGCGCAGCAATTGACGCACGTCAGGCGGCATGTTCTGCACGGGCTGCTGGCCGGTCGTCGCGACCAGATCGCCGGCAACCAGTGGCTTGCGAAAGAAGTTGCGTTTCAACGCCTGTGTTGGCCCCTGCAAACGCATCTCCCGCTGGGCCGGTGCGAAGACGACGCGGGTGGCAGGGCGTGTTTCGGCCACCTTGATCTCCACATGCTCTCCCGAACCAGCTTCGGCATTGCCGCGTTGCAGACCGTCGAGGCGCACCACATCGAGAGTTTCATCTTCGGCGTAGGTCGCCATGGCGATTGCAGCGGTGGCGCGCTTGCCGATGATCTCGACCACGTCGCCTTCGGTAATTCCGAGTTCCTGAAACGCCGAACGCGGCATCCGGGCGATCCCCTGCCCCGATTCTTCCTGCCGGGCGGCCGCAACCTGTAGTCGGACGGTCTTGGCGGGTGTGGCGGCATCGGCGTCAGCCATTGGCAAATCCTCTCGGCAATTCGTTCTGAGTCTAGCGGCACCACGTAGCTAGGCGGCGCGCGTTTCATTTACAAACGAGGTGCGCCAGAATGCGATCCGAAAAACTGCGAATGAAGCCGATAAGAAAAAAGCCCGGCACAAAGGCCGGGCTTGAAAAGTTTGGGAGAGGATGCCTGAAAGGCACGGTCATGTATGAGCAGGTGAGCCGCTCTTCGCAAGTGCGAAAGGCGCATTCTTTGGTGCATAAAGCGCAATGGTGACACGATTTTGAAGCAATTGGTGCTGAAAAACGCACATTGGCTGTCTATTTTTTGATCATTTGGTCATTTCGCAGGCATTTCTGCCATTTCTCTATTGTGCGGCGCAGCACAAAGCCGGCCTGCAAAACCGACTTGCGCGGCAAGATGGGTGACACACGCCGCGAGACCCATTAATTACGCGCCTCAAGCGGACAGGCAGATAGCGGTTTACAGCCCATCAGCCTTTGCCCCCGGCCACAAGCCCGATCAGGTAGGTATATATGAGCAAGCTTTTCCCCTCTGCAGCAAGTGCACTCGATGACATTCTAAAAGACGGGATGCTCATCGCAGCGGGCGGTTTCGGTCTTTGCGGTATCCCGGAAAGGCTGCTGGACGCGATCCGCGATAACGGCGCCAGCGGGCTTACCTTTGCGAGCAACAATGCCGGTATCGACAATGAGGGCATCGGCAAATTGCTTCGAACGCGGCAGGTCAAAAAGATGATCTCGTCCTATGTCGGTGAAAACAAGGAATTCGAACGCCAGTTTCTGGCCGGTGAATTGGAAGTCGAGTTTTGCCCGCAAGGCACCCTTGCCGAACGGATGCGCGCAGGCGGCGCGGGCATCCCCGGCTTTTATACAAAGACAGGCGTCGGCACACAGGTTGCCGAGGGCAAGGAGCACAAGGAATTCCGTGACCCCGACGGCGTAATGTCGACGTACATCATGGAAGAAGGCATCTTCGCCGACCTTTCCATCGTGAAAGCGTGGAAGGCGGATGAAACCGGCAACCTCGTTTTTCGCAAGACCGCCCGCAATTTCAACCAGCCAGCCGCAACTTGCGGGAAAGTCTGCGTCGCCGAAGTAGAAGAGATCGTCCCGGCAGGCGGTCTGAACCCGGACGAAATCCACCTCCCCGGAGTGTTCGTGAATCGGATGGTCATGGGCGCTCCGTACGACAAGAAAATTGAATTCCGCACGACACGGGAGCGTGTCGCCGCGTGATACCTGGCGGGATCTTCAAACCTCTTGCGCTCGCCGCGGCGGGCCTCAGCCTGTCGGGCTGCGTTGCAGCGGCGATCCCGCTGGTCGCGGGCGGCGCATTGGCTCGGACAACGACCGATGGCCGCGATGCACAAGTGACGGTCGAGGCGCCGGCGCCTCCAGAACCGGTCAGCGCAGAAGCCGCCGCGAATATGTCCGCCGAAATTGAAATGTCTGCGGGCGATACAGCCTTGTCGGGAACCGGGCAGGGTTCGCTGATGGCCGTGCCGGCCCCGTCAGGCGATCTGGCCTTCGCAAGCTCGCCTGCACTCGTCGATTTCGTCCGGTATGCAGGACAGCAGGCGTTTCTGGCCGCCGAAAGCGATAGCGCGCTGGCCACCGCTGTTCTTGATAATCCGGCAGCTCTTGATGGTAAGCGGCAGGAATGCACGGTTAGCGAAATTCGCCCCGCTTCTATCTTGATCGATCTGGATACAGGGGATGCGCCGTTTGATCCCGATACGCTGGGCCTCGCCTCTCAAGAACTTGCGCTTAGCCTGAAAGTGCTGCGCGCAGAAGGGGTGGAGGTTGCATGGATTTCGGCCAGTTCCGCTGGCAGTGCGGATGGTATCCGCGACGCCCTGTCGCGAAGCGGACTCGATCCGCAAGGTCAGGATCAATTGCTGTTGCTGCGTTATCCCGGCGACCGCAAACAGACGCGGCGCAAACAGCTGGCGCTCGAAACCTGCCTGCTGGCCATTGCCGGCGATGATCGAAGCGACTTCGATGAATTGTACGATTTTCTAAACAACCCCGACGCCGCGCTTGAGCTTGAGCCCCTCTTCAACAACGGATGGTTCCTGTTGGATAAAACCAAGGCCCAAGAGCCGGAACCGGACTTTCCCGCCCCTGCCCCCGACATCACCGAAGAAGAGCTTCCCCAATGACGCAAGAAACAACCGGCTGGACCCGCGACCAGATGGCAGCACGCGCAGCACAGGAGCTGGAGGACGGCTATTACGTCAATCTCGGCATCGGCATCCCCACGCTGGTCGCGAACCACATCCCCGAAGGTATGCTCGTCACCTTGCAAAGCGAAAACGGAATGCTGGGCATAGGTCCGTTTCCCTACGATGATGAAGTCGATCCCGACCTTATCAATGCCGGAAAGCAGACAATCAGCGAATTGCCGCACAGCGCGTATTTCGACAGCGCCACCAGTTTCTCGATGATCCGAGGGGGCCACATCGACCTGACCGTTCTGGGCGCGATGGAAGTCGCGGAGAATGGCGACATTGCGAACTGGATGATCCCTGGGAAAATGATCAAGGGGATGGGCGGAGCAATGGATCTGGTCGCAGGGGTGAAAAAAATCATCGTCGTCATGGATCACAATGCCAAGGACGGCAGCCCGAAATTCATTCCCGAATGCACGCTGCCGCTGACAGGTGCGGGCGTGGTGAGCATGATCATCACCAATCTCGGCGTCTTTCACCGGGCGGACAAAACATCGCCGTTCCGCCTGATCGAACTGGCCCCCGGCGTGACCGAAGACGAAATCGCGGAAAAAACGACCGCGCATTACGAAGTGGCGCTGCAAACGGCCTGATCGATGTGGTTTGACCAACCCCGCAATCCGGCCGCGCCGCTCGCCGGGGTCAAGGTGCTGGAGCTTGCCCGCGTCCTCGCCGGGCCGTGGGCGGGACAAATCCTCGCCGATCTCGGCGCGGATGTGATCAAGGTTGAAAGCCCGGAAGGGGACGGCACTCGCCAATGGGGTCCGCCTTGGGTCGAGCGCGAGGCCGCCGATGGTTCAATCCGCAGAGAGGCTGCGTATTATCACGCCTGCAACAGGGGCAAACGCAGCATAATTGCCGATTTCCGCGATACCGCTGATCTGGACCGCGTGCGCGCACTGTGCGGCGACGCTGACGTTGTGATCGAGAATTTCAAAACTGGCAGCCTTGCAAAATTCGGCCTCGATTATGCCGCACTGGCAGATGCGAATCCGGCGCTGGTATATTGCTCGATCACCGGCTTCGGCTTGACCGGCCCGCGCGCGCATGAGGCAGGGTATGACTTTGTTGTTCAGGGCATGAGCGGGCTGATGTCCCTCACAGGCGAGAAACAGGGCGATCCGATGAAAGCGGGCATTTCAGTGTCCGACCTTTCAACCGGAGTGTATGCGGCCAATGCAATACAGGCGGCGCTGATCCAGCGTTTTCGCACTGGCACGGGCCAGCAGGTTGATATCAGCCTGCTGGATTGCTCGGTCGCGATGCTCGCAAATCAGGCGACATATTATCTCAACACAGGCGAGAACCCGCCGCGCATGGGCAATGCGCATGCGCAGGTTGCGCCTTATGGTGTCTTTCCGGTCAAAGACGGTCACGTTATCCTGGCGCCCGCCAATGACCGCCTCTTTATTAAACTCGCCGCGCTGCTTGGCTGCGACCATCTTTCGCAGGACGCGCGGTTCCTCACCAATGGCGACCGGGTAAAAAATGCAGCTGCACTCGATGCCGAGATAGCGGCAGCGACCGGGAATTGGACAAAAGCCGCCCTGCTCGAAGAATGCCATGCGCAGGGCGTCCCTGCGGGGCCGATCAACTCTTTGGACGAGGTATTTGCCGATCCGCAGGTCATCTCGCGCGCAATGCGCGTCGATCTTGGCGGTATGCCGGGGGTGCGCTCTCCGTTTGTGTTTTCAGATGCCGAACTTGCTCTCGATTGCCCGTCACCGATGTTGGGCGAGCACGATCAGGGCAGGGATGACTAAGCCGCCGGTCCGCCAAGCTTTGTGATGAACCATTCGACAGGGCCATATGGCGCGATACGCAGCCACAGGGCCGACCAAAGCAGCGCCAACGCGGCCACGGCCAGTCCTATTGCGAGAACCTGAAGCCGCGTAAGCTCTGCAAACAGGCCTGCGCCCCAACCAGCGAACATTCCGGCCAGAAGCAGACTGGCAATCAGATAATTGCTTAAGGCCATCCGCCCTGCGGCCGCCAAGATGCCCGTCACGCGCGCCGCCGGGACGAGAAATGCCACGCCAAGTACAGCATAGGTCATGGCAAGAAGAACGTCGAACGGAGCAGAGAGTACCGCCAAGCTGACGCCGATCAATGCGCCGGGAAAACCTTCGCTGGCAGGCCACCACGCCAGCGCGATCAATGCGGGGATAGCGATCACCGCGCAAATGCCCGCGAGACGCTGCATCCGGAAAATCCGCCATTCACCTGCAAACAGCCGATCCTTTGCCAAGGCCATGCCAAGAACGGCCCCTGCAAGGTTGAGAGGAAGCGCGCCGACCAGTTCGCTAAGCGCGTTCCCGATATCGCCGCGGGCGCGCGCGATCCGCTCATCCAGCCCCTCACGCCCGTGCGCGGTGGCATCGGCCAATGCCGGTCCGTCGCTTCCGTATGCACGCTCTGCAAACAGCGCAGCGTCAGTCCCCGTGCGTCCCTGATAGAAATCAGCGACGCTGCCGCCCAGCATGACCATGGTGCCGCCGACATGCAGCGCAACCAGTCCGATCGCAGCGGCGTAAAGGGCGCGGCTGGGAAGGCCTGCGAACAGCGTCAGGCATATGCCCGCCAATGCTAGGCCTCCCATCAAATTGCCTGCCAAGAACACAGCCCAATGGGCCAGCCCAGCGCAAAGCAGGACAGCCATCACGAAATGGTATCGCAGCCATCGCCGGCGCTCCCCGCGTGCCAGAACGTCGCGGCATAGCGCCCCGAAAAGGATGGCTGTCAAAAGACCGAACTTGTTTTGTGCGAAGACGAAATACGCAGACCAGACGAAAGTATCGCTTCGATCCGGGGCGCCGAGGGCAGCAGGGTTGAAAACCGCCTGTGGCGGCAATGCGAGATCGAACGTCAGATCGAAAATGATCCCGATCAGCGCCAACCCCCAAAGCGCCAGGAATACCGTCTGCGGCTGATGACAGGCAGGGCGCGCAGCTGGAGCAGCGCCCATGTCAGATCACGCCAAGGCCGCTTTCAAATCGTCGATCAGGTCGGTTTTCTCCCACGGGAAGAATTCGCCCGATGCGATGCGCCCGAAATGACCATAAGCGGCGCTCTTGCGGTAGATCGGCTTGTTCAGACCGAGATGCGTGCGGATACCGCGCGGAGTAAGGCCGCCCAGCTTTCCGATGGAGCCGATAGCGTGTTCGATCGACGCGTCCGAAACGCCGTCTGCAGCCGTGCCGTGCGTATCGACATAAAGCGACAGAGGTTCAGACACCCCGATGGCATAGGCAATCTGGATCGTGCAGCGTTTGGCAAGCCCGGCTGCCACCACGTTTTTGGCCAGGTAGCGAGTGATATAGGCGGCGCTGCGATCCACCTTGGTCGGGTCTTTGCCGCTGAACGCGCCGCCGCCATGCGGGCTGGCGCCGCCATAGGTGTCGACGATGATCTTACGACCTGTAAGCCCGGCATCGCCATCAGGTCCGCCGATTACAAAACTGCCGGTCGGATTGATGTGCCATTGCGTCTCGTCAGAGATGAACCCGTCGGGCAGCACATCAGCGACCACGCCTTTAACGTAGGATTTGAGTTCGGCTTCCTTCTCGCCCTCATCATAACCCACCGCATGCTGGGTGCTGACGACTATGGCGGTGCAGGCAACCGGTTTTCCGCCCTCGTAGCGTAAGGTCACCTGGCTTTTTGCGTCAGGTTCCAGAAACGGTGCAGCGCCGGAATGCCGATCAGCAGCGAGCCGTTCCAGTATCTTGTGGCTGTAATCCAGCGTCGCCGGCATCAGGTCGGGTGTTTCATCGCATGCAAAGCCAAACATTATGCCCTGATCGCCTGCGCCTTCGTCCTTGTTGGACCCGTCCTCACCTGCATCGACACCTTGGGCGATATGCGCCGACTGGCCGTGAAGGTGGTTTTCAAATGTCAGGGTCTTCCAATGGAATCCGTCCTGTTCGTAACCGATGTCCCGCACCGTAGCGCGGACGGCTTTTTCGATTTCTTCCTTGGCACCCGGCGCCCAGCCGCCATTGACTGCCCAATCATCATTGGCCTCGTCATACATCGGCGCGCAGCGGATTTCGCCGGAGAGGATGACGCGCTGTGTGGTGGTCATCGTTTCACATGCAATGCGGGCCTCTGGATCCTTGCCCAGCATCAGATCAACAATAGCATCGGAAATCTGGTCGGAAACTTTATCGGGATGGCCTTCGGAAACACTTTCCGATGTGAAGAGATAGTCGCTGCGCATGGAGCCTCCCGGGGCAAAATCGGTGTCTGAGAAAGCCCCCTTATGCAGATATAAGGAAACCTTTATGTCTTGCCCACTGCCCTACCCGCGCATCCTGCGCAGTGCAAGCACTCTTGGCAGCAGAAAGCCGATCAAAAGCAGGAGGCCCGCCCAGCCAACGGCAAGCGCGTTCCCGGTCCTGGCAAACAGCGTTGGCGAGGCAGGAGCAGGCACCGTCCCGCTGATCGCATCCGCAACTCCGTAAGGGATCGTTTGGAGGACAACACCGCGCGAATCGATCACCGCGCTGATACCCGTCGTAGTGGATCGCAGCACTGGCAGTCCCTCCTCGATCGCGCGCATCCGGGCCTGCGCGAGATGTTGTGGCGGCCCCCACATGCCGAACCACCCGTCATTCGATGGATTGAAGATATAATCCGGCCTGTTCGCCCGGTCCGCGACCTGACCCGAAAACACGATCTCATAACATATCTGGATGCCGGCCTTGCCGTGCCTGCCAAGATCCAGCGTTCTCGCCCCCGGCCCGGGCAAATAGTCAATCGAGCCGGCAACCAGCCTGCGAAACCCCAGCGGTTCAAGCAATTGGCGCATTGGAAGGTATTCGCCGTAAGGGACCAGATGCGCTTTTGCATAATGGCCTTCGATGGTTCCGTCGCCATCTATCGCAAGCACGGAATTGCGGGCGCTCACCACGCGTCTGATACCGTCGCCTTCAGTGAAATCGAGGTTGACCACGCCTGTCAGCAGGGTCGCATCGGGGCCAATCACCCCGCCTATCCGTTTGCGCGCAAAAACTGGGTCGCCGCCCGCCGTCATCCGGTCATAATATCGCTGCGGATAGCCATCTTCGAGATAGTCGGGCACCGCGCTTTCCGGCCACAGGACCAGTCTAGACTGGTCGCGTCCGGGAAGGGTCAGATCGGTTATCCGCGCGAATTGCTCCTCGAACTTGGTCGGATCATTGATCTCGTCCTGCGTCAAAAGCGGCTGGACGAGCCTGTACGCGAACCTGTCAGAAGCCGGCTGGGTAGGGCCATCTGAAAAAGCCGGTGCGAACATAAGGGCGATTAGCGTCGCACTGCCTGCCACGAGCGCGATCCAGCGCCGCGCCGATACGCAATAAAGCAGCAGCCCGGCCAATAGAGCCGCCAGCCCGGACAGCGCGTATGTGCCCATCCACGGCAGCAGGCGCGCAGCACCGGGCGTTTCCCAGCCGCCGAGCAGCATCAATCCCAGCGGCGGCCAGGGATAGCCGGTGAACGCCCAGCTGCGCAGCCACTCTGTTAATATCCAAAGGCCTGCGAAAATGAATGTATAGCCTAGCGCGCCTCGCCGTTTTGCAAGGAGGTGCGCCCCTAACGCCGCCAAAGCGGGATAAACCGCGAGATAAAGGCAGAGGAGCGGAACGGCGAGCCAACCCAGAAACTCGGGCATCTTCGCCTGATGGGTGAACGCAGTTGCAATCCAGTTGTTCGCAAGCGTTAGATGCGACCAGCCGAACAGCCAGCCGAGCCACGCTGCGGAGCGCGCGCTTGGCGCATTGCGCAAAAGCGCCAGAAGACCCGCAAAGGCAGGCAGTGCGATCCACCATGCATGCGTTGGCGGATAACCGAGCGCCGCAACCGGGCCGAGCGCAATCGCGACAAGCCACGGATGTGAACGTATGTATGCCAGTGCCCTGTCAGCCATGCCCTGCATCGCGCCTACTCAAATTCCTTTGGTAGCCGCGAACGCCAGATCAGCCGACAGCTTCGAGGTTGTCGTCGCTGTCTTTATCGGAAAGGGCGGCACCGCCGATGGCTGGCGGAAGCACCGAAGAATCGATCTCTGCCGCCGGAGCCGCTTCACTCTTTTTCACACGCGGTTTGCGAGCGCGGGGTTTTGCGCTTGGCTCGCCCTCGCCGTCATTTTGCGTGTCGCGACGCGGTTTGCGGGCGCGGCGCTTTGGCTGCTCGGCATCGTCCGAGGTGTTCTCGTTGGACGCTTCGTCTTCGCCGGCATCGTCGCGCGAATCGTTGCTGGCAGAATTGCCCGCATCATCATGGCGCGGCCGCGAACGGCGATTGTTGCGGCGGCGGTTATCGCCATCCTCATCATCGCCGTCTTCACCTGACGGGCCGCGATCATCGTTTCGCTTGGCCCGCGCCTCATCCTGACGCGCTTTGTTGTCGGCGATGACGCGGAAATAGTGATCGGCAAATTGCAGGTAATATTCTGCCTGCACGCGGTCACCGTTGTGCTGAGCATCCTGAGCCAGCTTTTTATACTTGTCGAGCAATTGCGGCGCGTTTCCGCGTGCCCTGCTATCGATCCGGTTTATCTGGTTGCCACCACCGCCGCTCTGATTGCGATTTCCGCGACCGCGGCGACGATTATTACGATTGTTATTCAAGGAAATTCTTCCCTTTAGCGACCTTGCGCAATCATGGATTGCACGCTTGGCCAACAGACTGCTTCGTTGTGCGCAGCCAATAAAGGACGCGCGCTCCGCGCTGCCTTGGCCGGGGGCTAGCCCTTAGGCCGTATGACATCGAATTTGGAGCTGGGCCGATCGATTTGCGCAGTTCACAGATCGGTGGCCTGATTCGGAGGTAGCGACCCTGACCCTGTTTGCCAAGCCCTACCGGGTTTTTCATGTGTGGAACGTCAGACCGCGTGACCTATTTGCAAGGTCTCTGACCAAATTGACCGAAAAACCGGCTTTTTCTGCCATTTCGCTTACTGCATCGGCCTGCGTATGACCGATTTCGAAAATCGCGATGCCGCCAGGATTTAAAAGCTTGCGCAGTTTCGGGATCAACACGCGGTAGTCGTCAAGGCCCTCTTTTCCGGCAAACAGCGCGCCGGCAGGTTCAAATTCGCGCACATCCGGTTCGAGCGCGGCATCGCTTTCGACATAGGGCGGATTGCACAGCACGAGATCGAATTTGCCCAGTTTTTCAGTCCAGCCTTGTGCGTGCCAATCGGCAAGAACGAAGCGCACATCGCGGCCGCTGGCATGTGCGTGCGCATTCGCCTGAAAGACGGCCCTCACCGTTTCGGAGCGGTCGACCGCGACACCCGATGCAGACGCGAACACTGACATCGCAGCCAGCAAAAGAGCGCCCGAACCCGTGCCAAGGTCGAGGATAGTGCCGGGAGACCCGCGACCTTCAAACTCGCCGCGCGCAGCCTCTATCAACGCCTCGCTATCGCCGCGCGGAATCAGAATGCCCGGCGCTACCGCCAATTCAAGGCCGTAAAATTCGGTTTGGCCGGTTATGTAGGCCACCGGTTCATGCGCGGCGCGGCGATCAACCAGACGGGCGAAACCGGGCGGTTCATTATCCCTCATTGCGCGCAGCAGCATCTCGGAACGGCCCGCCCCCAAAGCGTGCGCCATCAGCAATTCTGCATCGAGCCGTGCGGTATCGCTTGTCTCGGCCAGCCGGGCTGTCGCTGCGCGGATCGCATCGGCGACATTCATTCGTTCAGCGCGGCGAGCCGCTTGCCCTCGTCTTCCGATATGAGTGCATCGACCAATTCGCCCAGCCCCGGCCCAGCGAGCACTTCTTCCAGCTTGTGCAGCGTCAGACCGATGCGGTGATCGGTCACCCGGCCTTGTGGGAAATTGTAAGTTCGGATGCGTTCCGAGCGGTCGCCGCTGCCGACCATGGCCTTGCGCGCTTCGGCCTCTGCTCCTTGCGCCTCATCGCGGGTTTTTTCGTAAAGCCGCGCGCGCAGGACCTGCATCGCTTTTTCGCGGTTCTTATGCTGGCTGCGCCCGTCCTGGCAGGTCACCACCAGCCCGCTGGGTTCATGCGTTATACGGATTGCGCTGTCGGTGGTGTTGACGTGCTGTCCGCCCGCACCGCTGGCACGGTATGTGTCGATTTTCAGGTCGCCCGGATCGATCTTTACATCGACATCGTCCGGTTCAGGCAGCACCGCAACTGTTGCCGCAGAGGTGTGGATGCGGCCGCCGCTCTCGGTCACAGGCACGCGCTGAACACGGTGGACCCCGCTTTCAAATTTGAGCTTCGCAAACACGCCCGATCCGGTCACGTTGACGACGATTTCCTTGAACCCGCCAACTTCCGAGGCGCTCATGCTGACAGGTTCAACCTTCCAGCCGCAATCGGCGGCGAAACGTTCATACATGCGGAAAAGGTCGCCCGCGAACAGCGCCGCTTCATCCCCGCCTGTGCCAGCGCGAATTTCCAGCATTGCCGGTTTGCTGTCCGCGGAATCGCGCGGCAACAAGGCAATGGCGAGAGCGCGCTCTTTTTCCGGCAGGCTTTCGCGAATGGCGGACAGTTCATCCTCCGCCATCGCCTTCATTTCGGGATCGGCGAGCATTTCTTCGAGTCCCGCGATCTCATCACGCATGGCTTTCACATTGGCAGCGATCTTCGCAACCGGCTCCAGCTCGGCATAATCGCGGCTGGCCTGCACGAATTCGTCGCCTTCGAGCGTGCCCGACGCCATGCGGGCCTCAAGCTCGGCAAAGCGGTTGGCGATCTGGTCGAGACGGGCGGCGGGGATTTGCATTTAGTTGAGCAGCGCCTCAATCCGGGCGGTATCGGCGTCGCTTGCCTTGATCCGGTGCACGGGTGCGCCATCGCATATATCGAGCGCAAGGATCGATTTCGCGCCCGATTTCACCGCTTTATCGAACCGTTTGCGGGTGCTGCCCGATGCGGCCAATTCCGCCGTCAGACCCGCTGCGCGAACTCTGCCGATCGCCGCGATGGCATCACCGATACGTTCGTCGTCTTCGACCACGACAATGACATCGGCGTCCGGTTCATGCTTGTCCCCCACCAGCATCGCCAGCCGCTCGATCCCGGCCGCCCAGCCGACTGCGGGGGTCGCAGGTCCGCCAAGCGATTCCATCAGCCCATCGTAGCGCCCGCCGCCCAGAACCGTGCTTTGCGCGCCCAAAGCGTCCGCCGCTGCCGATCCTTCGTCGGGAATGAATTCGAACGCGGTATGGCGGTAATAATCGAGGCCGCGCACCAGACTTTCGGCGCGTTTCCATTTCACGCCTGCCGCGTCCAGACCATCCGTCACAGCCTTGAAAAATGTCTGCGCGTCTTCTGTCAGGAAGTCGTCAATACGGGGCGCATCTGCCAAAAATTGCTGGTCGCGGCGGTCTTTGCTGTCGAGGATGCGGAGCGGATTTTTCTCCAGCCGCTCCTGCGAATCCTCCGATAGCTGCCCCTCGACCGCTTTAAAATAAGTGATCAGCGCGGCGCGCCATTGGTCGCGGCTATCCGCATCGCCCAGCGTATTGAGATGCAGGGTGACGCCTTCGATACCCAGCTCTTCCAGCAGCTGGTCCGCCATGCACAGCAGCTCGACATCGGCCTGCGGCTCTGCGGCTCCTATAATCTCGGCATCGATTTGGTGAAACTGGCGGTAGCGCCCTTTTTGCGGACGCTCGTACCGAAAAAGCGGGCCGTGCGTGCCGATTTTAAGCGGGGCGTGTTGCTGCCAGCCATTGGTAAGGAACGCCCGCGCAATGCCCGCAGTGAATTCCGGGCGCAGGGTCAGGGAATCCCCCCCGCGATCCTCGAAAGAATACATTTCCTTGGAAACAACATCGGTCGTCTCGCCGATGGCCCGGCTAAAGACCTCGGTCCTTTCGAACACCGGCATTTCGGTTCGGCGGAACCGATACAGCTTGCGCACACGCTCGAACGTTTCGACCACAAAGGCAAACGCCTCCGCCTCAGCGCCGAAAATGTCCTGCGTGCCGCGTATGGCTTTGGGTGTGTTCTTGCTCATCCCTGCGCGATTAGGGCCAAGGGAGCCCTTTCGCAACGCTCCATCAACCGCTAGAGGCGCGGCCAACATCTTTTTACATACCTATCGAAAGACCCCCACGATGCTAATCGACAAGATTCCTACCGGTACCAATCCGCCTGACGATTTGAATGTCATTATTGAAGTTCCCACCGGCGGCGAACCGGTAAAATATGAATTCGACAAAGAATCTGGCGCCCTGTTCGTGGACCGCATCCTGCATACGCCGATGCGATACCCGGCGAACTATGGCTTTGTGCCGCACACACTTTCGCCGGACGGCGATCCGCTGGACGCGCTCGTGATCGCGCGCTCCCCCTTTATTCCCGGATGCGTGGTGCGGTCGCGCCCGATCGGAGTGCTTAACCTTGAAGACGAGCATGGCGGCGATGAAAAGCTCATCTGCGTACCGGTCGACACGACTTTCCCGTATTATTCGGATGTCGGAGAAACGAAGGATCTGCCTTCAATCATCATGCAGCAGATCGAGCACTTCTTCACCCATTACAAGGATCTTGAAACGGAAAAGTGGGTCCGGATTGGCAAATGGGGCGACCGCGCCGAAGCGCGCGAAATCGTGCTGGAGGCTATAGAGCGCGCAAAGAAATAGCCTATTCAACAGGGCGCGAGGAATCGAGGAGATCCTTTTGCTGCTCTGGGCCGGATCGCCGTTCATTCTCGACCATTTCGTTGATCTTGCTTTCGGGGCGAACGTCGTCGTGCGTGGCTGATTGTTTCGCCCGCGATTTCGGCTGCGGTGGCGCTTTAGATTCGGCCGACGCTTTCGATCTGCCGATAGGCAGCGGATCGGTCCGCCCGTCGAACCGCAGGCGGTAAATCGGTTCCGGCAGGGCAAAGCCGGCGTCTTCCAGCGCATCTTTTACCGAAGCAATGGCGAGGCTGCGTGATTTTAGAAAGTCGGCCTCCCGCTGATCAACCCACGCAAGGAAGCTGATCACGATGTTGGAATCGCCAACCTGTTCGATCTTGGCCATTGGCTCAGGTTCTGACAGGACAAATGGAAGCGCCAGCATGGTGTCCCGGCCAAGCTGCATTGCATTGCGCGGATCGTCATCTGCATCAATGCCC
Source organism: Erythrobacter sp. MTPC3 (assembly GCF_042854385.1). Lineage (NCBI taxonomy): Bacteria > Pseudomonadati > Pseudomonadota > Alphaproteobacteria > Sphingomonadales > Erythrobacteraceae > Erythrobacter > Erythrobacter sp. MTPC3. The sequence goes on along the minus strand of NZ_BTGP01000002.1, from coordinate 11,193 downwards.
AGTTCGAATTCGAATCGGCGCTGAGGATTCCGCGTAAAGTTGACGATGACAGCTTTGAACACCTGTGAATTGGGTATGCGAAGATGATTGCCCTCCAGCGTCATAAGAATTGTCGCCCGGCTGGTAAGGCGGATTACATGCCCCTCCAGATCATCAATCAGCACATGATCGTTGGCGCGAAACGGCTGGCGCAAACTTAGCATCAGCGACGCGACATAGTTCTCGATCGTGTCGCGCATCGCAAAGCCGAGCGCGATGCCCACCACTCCGGCCCCGCCCAGTACCGCACCCAGCAACGCACCAGCACCAATCATGTCGAGCGCGATAACAATGCCGCCCACGACAAACACAAATCGAATGGCGCTGCGGATTAGCTCTCCAAGAAAGGCGTTGGGCGCTATCCGGTCCCAAATAAATCGCAATCCCGCGATCAGATATCCGGTGGCGGCAAATGCAACCGCGACAAGCAACGCGACCGCGAACAGCGGCAATCCGGCCACAAAACCGTCGAACAGGTCCGACATTTTATTGAAGATCGACAGGTTCTGTTCGACCGACAGATCCCGCTCAATGCTGTTTTCTATCGTGACAACGCCTGACACACGCGCGGCAATTGCCTCTGCCCGCGCGATGGCGTCGGCGTTTGGCAAAGTGCCTTCAAGGCTGACAACGCCTTCGCTGGTCGATACCTCGACCGTTTCAAAGTCGGGAAGCTCGGAAAAGATACCCTTGATCCGCTGGGTGATGCGGCTGTCTTCGCCGGCGCTCTGCCCTTGCGCAATTTCGGTGTCGACGGTTTGCGTCTCCGCGCTTTCGCCGCCCTCTCCTTCAAGTCCGGGAAGCGCAGCATACGCGGGCACTGACAGCAGCAATGCAGAGACGATTAAGAGGAGACGGGAAAAGGTCACGCGAGCGCCATTGAAAGAACGCCAGAAAGCGGCGCACGCTGGGTCAACAGAACTGCGGCATATTGTGTTCCCCGGAAGCGGGAAAGGATTATCCGATGAGCGCGAAGGTGGCCTTGCACAACCCCGTCAGCGCAAGCGGAAGGCCGATGGCCATCGCCCACAGCAGGATCGCATCGCGGCGAAATGCCGGAGCGAGCGAAGGGTCGGACGCATCCGCATCAGACAAGCCGGTCCAGGGCCGCTCGAACCAGCGGCACGCAGGGATGATCGCCGCAACAAGAATGATCAGCACAATAAAGGGCAGGATCGAGGAGACGCCGCTCGATAACGCTTTCACAGTCGCGAAAATGTGCAAACCGGTGTAAACGAGCAGCGCGAAGGCGACATGGTCGCTCATCTTTTTGCGCCAGTCGATTGCGCCTGATCGATGCGCGGCGCTAACTGCGCTCTTGCTGTTGTGCTGCGAATAATCGCTCATAAACCGCTCCCCAACGGATTGTCTCTCTGCTGCGAATATCTCAAATACGGCGGGTTCTGGCAAGCGTGGTAACCAAAATGTAACGCTCGCATCGCCTATCAGGGGCGCGTTTTCGCCGGACTGGCAGGCGAAACAAGACGTTAGCTGGCGCAGCCTGTCCTGCGTATTGACGCGTAGAAAGCAAAAATCCTGCCAAAATGGCTGCGGGGGTCTTTCCTGTTAAGGCAATAATGCTAAAGCCGTGGGTATGAGCGACTCTTCCGCCCTCGACGATCTGGCTGCATCCGCTTCCGAAACCGCCGATGCCACCGCCCCGCTGCCCGATGGCGGCCTGGAAGTCGTTTCGATCGCCAAAAGTTATGACAAACGCGCGGTCCTTACCGACATATCGCTGACCGTTGGCAAGGGCGAAGTGCTCGGCCTGCTGGGCCCCAATGGCGCGGGCAAGACGACCTGTTTCTATTCAATCATGGGTCTGGTCAGACCCGATTCCGGCCGCATCCTGATGGACGGCGAGGATGTGACGAAACTGCCGATGTATCGCCGCGCGATCCTCGGCCTTGGATACCTGCCGCAGGAAACCAGCATTTTTCGCGGCATGACGGTTGAGCAAAACATCAACAGCGTGCTCGAAATGGCTGAGCCCGACCGCGATACCCGCGCGGCTGAACTGGAGCGGCTGCTGAGCGAGTTTGGCCTGACACGTCTTCGGACAAGTCCGGCGATGGCTCTGTCCGGCGGTGAGCGCCGCCGCTGCGAGATCGCCCGCGCGCTCGCGGCGAAACCTTCGATCATGCTGCTTGATGAACCGTTTGCCGGGATTGATCCGCTGTCCATCAGCGACATTCGCGATCTCGTCGCCGACCTCAAAACGCGCGGTATCGGCGTGCTGATCACCGACCACAACGTGCGCGAAACGCTGGAAATCGTCGATCGCGCCTGCATCATCTATGGCGGGCAGGTGCTATTCGCAGGCACACCACAGGAACTCGTCGCCGATGAAAATGTCAGGCGGCTTTATCTGGGAGAGAGCTTCACGCTCTGACGGTTACCGCAATGGCGCTCGGACCCAGACTGGACCTTCGCCAATCGCAACAATTGGTGATGACGCCGCAATTGCAGCAGGCGATCAAGCTGCTGGCCGCGTCCAATCTCGAAATCGAAACCTTCATCGGTGACGCGCTGGATAGCAATCCGCTGCTGGAGGCGGGCGCAGTTTCCAGTGAAGATCAGGGCGCCCCAGCGGAACCCGATGATATTCCGCGCGAAGAATTCACGTCCGACCAATTGATGGCGCAAGGTCAGGGCGAAAGCGAAGCGCCGCTGGACATCGACAACAGCGCGCTCGACAGGGACCGTGATACCGGGGATGCCGAATGGGGCGCCAGCAGCGCGGCCTATTCAGGCGATGCCGAATGGGGCGCCAGCAGCGCGGCCTATTCAGGCGATGCCGATCTGCCCGATGCCGGCGTCACGCAGTCGGCTGCATTATCGCTTGGCGATCATCTCAACGAACAAGTCGGCGCGATTGCGGTCAATCCGAAAGAGGAATTCATCGCGCGCCATCTGATCGGGCTGCTGGACGATGCCGGCTATCTGACCAGCGGGCTGCGCGAAATTGCCTATGATCTCGGCGTGAGCCTGGATGAAGTCGACGATGCGCTGACAGTTGTTCAAATGCTCGATCCCACCGGCGTGGGCGCGCGCAGCCTGGCGGAATGCCTTGAGCTTCAGGCGCGCGATGCCGACCGGTACGACCCGTGTATGCAAAAACTCATCGCGAACCTCGAGGCGCTCGCGCGCGGCGAGGTCGATCGGTTGAAGAGGCTTTGCAATGTCGATGACGAGGATTTTGCCGACATGCTGGGTGAATTGCGCAGCTATGATCCGAAGCCCGGCCTCGCCTTTGCGCCGGGTGCGGACAGCGCGGTGGTCCCCGATGTTTTGCTGAGTGCTGCCGAAGATGGCGGCTGGGACATCCGCCTGAACGAGGAAACGCTGCCGCGCCTCGTCGTAAACCGCGATTATTATGTCGAGCTGAAATCGAGCGCTGGCGATACGGACGCGCAGGGCTGGCTCAAGGAAAAGCTGGCCGATGCGCACTGGCTGATCCGGGCGCTTGACCAGCGGCAGAAGACGATCCTCAAGACATCGGCAGAGATTGTGAAACAGCAGGACGGGTTTTTCCGCCGCGGTGTGTCCGAACTGCGTCCGCTGACCCTGCGCGAAGTCGCCGAGCAGATCGACATGCACGAAAGCACGGTCAGCCGCGTCACCAGCAACAAATACCTGCACTGCGAACGCGGCTGCTTTGAACTGAAATACTTCTTTTCCAGCGGCGTTGCCTCCAGCGACGGCGAGGGGGCATCGTCCGAGGCGATCAAGGCCCGGATCAAGGCGCTGACCGATGCCGAAGACCCTAAGAAGGTGCTGTCGGACCAGAAACTCGCCGACATGCTTAAAGACGAAGGTTTCGATCTTGCAAGGCGCACGGTCGCGAAATATCGCGAAGCCATCGGCATCGGTTCGAGCGCGCAGAGGCGGCGGCAGAAGAAACTGGCCAACCTTTAGACCGCTGGCGAAACCGCGTGAAAAGACCTGTTGCCCAAAAGACTCGCATCATTTTGGGCCGCCCGTTTACGGCACGTTAACCTTTTCCGTTCAGTTCTTGTGTGGTTAATACACGGCAACACCTCTTAGCGAGGCGTTACCAAACCGGCCTGCCAAACGGTGGGCCTGCCAAAATTTTGGTCAAACAGGGGACCAGATATGCGAGTGCTGTTGATTGAGGACGAGCCAACAACCGCGAAAGCGATTGAGCTTATGCTCACCACCGAAGGCTTTAATGTCTATTCGACCGATCTGGGCGAGGAAGGCCTCGATCTGGGCAAGCTGTATGATTACGATATCATCCTGCTCGACCTCAACCTGCCGGACATGCACGGCTATGACGTGCTGAAAAAGCTGCGCGTAGCCAAGGTGCAGACGCCTGTTCTGATCCTTTCGGGTATCGCGGAAATGGACAGCAAAATCCGTTCGTTCGGTTTTGGCGCTGACGATTACGTGACAAAGCCGTTCCACCGCGAAGAACTGGTTGCCCGCATTCACGCTGTGGTGCGCCGTTCCAAAGGGCACAGCCAGTCGATCATCCGCACTGGCAAGCTCGCCGTGAACCTCGATGCGAAAACCGTCGAAGTCGATGGCGCCCGTGTTCACCTGACGGGCAAGGAATACGCCATGCTTGAGCTGCTTAGCCTGCGAAAAGGCACGACCCTGACAAAGGAAATGTTCCTCAACCACCTCTATGGCGGAATGGACGAACCCGAACTCAAGATTATCGACGTGTTCATTTGCAAGCTGCGCAAAAAGCTGAGCCATGCATGCGGCGGCGAAAACTATATCGAAACCGTCTGGGGCCGCGGATATGTGCTGCGCGATCCCAATGAAGAGGCCGAAGCGGCCTGATTAAAGTCTTCCTGACTCAAAGACACCCGGGATGCGTAACGCGCGTCCCGGGTGTTTTCGTATGTATCAGCGAGAACTGCCGAGCGCAGCGAAATCGCGGCCGCTCGGTTCCTGGAACACGGTAAGACCGAATTCGGGCACGATTGCGAGCAGGTGGTCGAAAATATCGGCCTGAATATCCTCATATTCGCCCCAAGCGGTGGTGTCGGCAAAACAGTAAATCTGGATTGGCAGGCCCTGCGGCCCCGGATCCAGCTGACGCACCAGCAGCGTAAATCCCTCGCCAATGCGGGGATGCCATTTGAGATAGGCGGCAATCTCATCCCGCTTTGCCGCGAGATAGGGTTTCAGGATGCGGAATTTCTTCAGATCGACCACCTCTTCATCGCTGAGGAAGCGGATCGAATTCTGATCAAGCACAATCGAGCGTTTGATTCGCCGGCCGCCGCTTTCGCTCATGCCGCGCCAATTGCGATACGCATCGGAGACCAGTCGGTGCGTCGGAATTGTGGTGATCGTCTTGTCGAAATTCTGGACCTTCACCGTGTGCAGAGAGATGTCGATCACGTCGCCATCGGCCTGCATGCTAGGCATTTCGATCCAGTCGCCAACCCGCAGCATATCGTTCGACGTCAGCTGCACGCTCGCCACCAGCGACAGGATCGTATCCTTGAACACCAGCAGCAGAACCGCTGTAATCGCGCCAAGGCCGGACAAAAGCAGCAGCGGGGACTGGTCGATCAGGACCGAAATCATGATAATCGCCGCGCCGCACAGGACGATGATTTTTACGACCTGCACGAACCCCTTGATCGGCCTATTTTTTGACCGCGGCAGACGTTCATACAGCTCATTGCCGTATGCCAGCGCCTTCACAATCGCCATCGCGACCGAAATCACGATCAGCGCCTGCGCGACATTGGTGATGACGGTGTAAATAGCCTCGGGCAAATGAGGGACCAGGCGGATGCCCTGCGAAATGACCATCAAAGGCGCGACCGTCGCGGCCCATGCGGCCGACTTGTCGATCGTTTTGGTGGACCGGTCCAGATACGGCGCCAGCACTCGCAGGATCACGTGTTTGAGCACATAGTTGACTGCCAGTGATGCAGCGATCAGCGCGGCGAGACCAACCAGAGACTGCACCCAGGGCGCTTGCTCTTCGAAAAAGGTGATGAGGGTGTCCATGCCGAACTGCGTTAGCGTGTGGCAGGTGCATTGCTCAAGTCCCCAGCACTTACCAGCGCATCCGGTCTGGACAAGCCTGCCCCTTCCCCATTACCGCGCGCAGCATGAGTGCGTTTAAAGAAGGCGATCCCACCACCCTGAACCGGCTGTATGGTCGCAGCATCGGCAAGCCGCTGCGCGGGCGGCAGCAAGGTCTGGTCGACGATCTCCTGCCGAAAATTGCGGTTCCTGAAACCGGCCCTGTCACAGCCGAGGGGCTGTTTGGCGAAGACTGCCCGCTGCATTTCGAAATCGGCTTTGGCAGCGGCGAACATCTTGCCTACCGCGCAGACCTGCTACCCAACCACGGATTTATCGGCGCAGAACCGTTTCTTAATGGAGTTGCGGCGGCGCTTGCCCATGTGGATGACGAGCGGCTCGCCAATGTCCGTTTGCACCACGGCGATGCGATCGACGCGCTACAGCGGATACCCGATGGCGCGCTGACGATGTGTTACCTGCTCCACCCCGATCCGTGGCCAAAGAACAAGCACGCCAAGCGGCGGATGATGAATGACGGCCCCGTTTCGCTGATTGCGCAGAAACTGAAACCGGGCGGCGAATTTCGCTTTGGCACCGATCACGACATCTATCTGCGTCACGCGCTGATGGTGATGCAGCGGCATATGGATAAATTTGAATGGGTCGTCGAAGGTCCATCCAGCTGGCAAAACCGCCCGAGCGGATGGAGCGAGACCCGTTACGAGCACAAGGCACGCACCGTTTTCGGCCACGAGGTGTGGTACTTTCGATTCAGGCGACGCTAGACTACGCTGATGTTGTAAAAACAACGACTTGGCCAAAAACATCTACGCCAGGATTGCCTCCAATTCGCCCCTTTTTCCGCTTGCGTGATTACCCGGTGATTGCCAGAAAAAGGCCACGAGGTATCGCATGGCAACAGGAAAAATCAGCAAGCGCACGGTCGATTCGCTCCCGGTTGGACCAAAGGAAAACTATCTTTGGGACACCGATCTTAAGGGCTTTGGCGTCAAGATTACAGCTGCTGGATCAATCAGTTACATAATCCAGTTCCGAATGGGCGGACGAGAAGCGAAGACCCGTCGTTTCACGATCGGATCACATGGATCGCCCTGGACACCGACTACTGCACGCTTGGAGGCTGAGCGATTGTTGGTGATTGTTGCGCAGGGCATTGATCCGGTTGATGCGGAAAAGCAGCGCCGACGGGAAGCTGTCGACCTCGCCTTCTCGAATTACGCTGACCTCTTCACCCGCTCCTGCAAACGCGAGGGATGGCGTCGCCTCGTGGAACGATCCATTCGCCTCTACCTCAAGCCCACATTCGGAATGAAGGCGCTGCCAGCGATTACGAAGATCGACGTCGTATCGGTTCTCGATCAGATGCCGCCCAAGCAGGTGGCAAACCGGCGAAATGTCTTTGCCGTTATGCGCCGCCTGTTTCGCTGGGCCGTGAGTCGCGGAGATATCGATCGCAGTCCGATGGAGGGCATGGAAACGCCGCCTCCGGTCAAGCCACGAGAGCGCTGGCTCAAGGATGGCGAACTCCGCCATATCTGGGACGCGGCACCGGAATGTCATCGATGCTTTGGTCCAATTGTCAGACTTCTGATCGTGACCGGACAGCGCCGTGAAGAAGTCTCCGGGATGCAATGGCAGGAGCTCAGTCGCAGCGAAAGATTGTGGACCCTGCCCGGATCTCGGACCAAGAACGGAGAACCAAACTCCATTCCGCTCAACGATCTTGCAATCGCCGAGCTCGACCGGGAGGCTCGCGGCGAGAAGTGGCCACGCAAAGGCCGGGTCTTTGCGACAGCTAGTGGGGCGGGCTTTACGGGATACGCCAAGGGGAAGGTGAAGCTCGACAGCCTGATCGAGGAACGTCGCGAAGAGCCGCTCGACGCCTGGCGCCTTCATGATCTACGACGAACCCTCGCCACGAACTTTCAGCGGCTTGGCGTTCGGTTTGAAGTCACCGAAGCCGTTCTCAACCACGTCGGCGGATCTCGTGCCGGAGTCGCCGGCATCTACCAGCGCCACGATTGGAAGGACGAGAAGCGCCAGGCACTCGATGCCTGGAATGATCACCTCGCGACGGTTCTGTCCGAGAGTGGAGAGACCACCTAACTCATTGGCGAGGGCTAGGCGGTCTGCTGGTTCAAACGTCCGACCAAAGCGGGTACCAGAGCCTCGATGTGTTGATGATATGCGCGTACCGCCCGGGTTGAGCCATCGAAACCCTGCTGAGCTGTTCGCTCAATTTGCTCAAGGGCATGCGACGCCCCAGGCCAAATCTCCGGCTCGAGTTCACGTATCGGGTGGAGTCTGTCGCTAATGCGTTCGACCAAATGTACGCGAAACCGATTGCCTGAGTTTGCCGCGATGTCTCTGAAGACATGCGCCAATCGGTCGGCATAAGCACCCTGAGTGACGTTGGATCCTTCGTCGATTTCCAGTGATTTGCGGTCGGTGTCGGAAGTGTGCTCCAAAAGCAGCGCGTTGACTTGCAGGATGTCGCGCAAGGCCTGTTCGGTAAGCAGCGGTACGCGAAATCCTTCGCCGGGCGTGAGGTCGACCAGCCCTTCGCCGACAAGCTGGTTCAGGCTGTCTCTTACCGGCGTCATGCTTACTCCGAAATCGTCAGCCAGTCGCATCGCCTCGAGCTTCGCACCGGCCCGGAAGCGCCCTTCCAGCAATGCATTTTTAAGCCGCCTATACGTAGGCTCGAGGACGTGAGCGGGACTCATCGCCCGCTGCGGCGCGTCTCGGCGAACTCACGAACCGCTTCTTTCTGGTCGGGGCGCAGACTATCGGTTGCCTGCGGGAATTCGGGCACCTCGTCACGCAGCAGAACCGACGGGCATTGCCCTTCGAAATTACCCAGGTTCGGGCGGTGCTGCACATAACCGGCCAGTTCGGCGAGTTCGGGCGAGAACTCTTTTGCTACTGCTGGCGGATAGGCCAGCCAGAGATTCTCGTAGGGTTTGAGCCAGCCGAGACTGTAGCCGATTACGACACCGCGGCGGACATCCTCGGTCTGGTTTGGCCCCGCTCCATGGACGGTGGAGCCAAGAAAGCAGATGGCATCGCCGGGCTTGCAAACTGCGACTATGGGATCGTCGAGACTTTCGAGATTGTCGACAGGCTTCCTGTGCGTCCCGGGGTAGATGCGTGTCGCGCCATTGAGGCGAGTAAATTCGGTCAGCGGCCAGATGACGTTGAGAAGATATTCGTGATCGCCCTTGCGGCCTGCCCACATATCCTGATCGCAATGCGGAAACTGTTCTATCTCGCCGGGATGGATCGCGATCGCCTGGGCGACATTGAGCTGTATCCGGTCGCAGGCGCTGCCGAGAATTGCGCGGGCGAGCGATAGGACTAGCGGCTGCAGGACCAGATCGCCCGCGACCTGCGAGCGGCGAAGCAGGCTTCCAAACCGTTTGGTCCGATGCCCATAGAAGTCTCCCTTCCCGAGGGGCGCCTGCGCAAACGCACCTTCCAGGTCGGCATCGAGTGCGGCGATCTGTTGCTCGGCGACAAGCTGCGGAATGATGCAATAGCCATCCTCTTGCAGCTGTTCGAGCCAATACGCCTCGCTCGGCCCAGTCATGCTGCCAGCTCCATGCCGCCATAGGCTTCCGGCTTAGGATTGCGGCAGTAGATCCCTGCGTTGGCGAGTTGCGCGCGTGTATTCTGGTCGATGTCGATGCGAAGAGCGACAAGCTTCTGCCCATCGATAGAAACGCACGGTCCAAGCTGCTGGCAGCGCCAGCCGAACTGGGCGATCTGTCGGAACCAGGGCACCGGGGCGACCGCCGAATAACCAGCGATCCCTTCCGATATTGCAAAATCGGCGAGGGCGGAGACGAGCTGGTTGCGGACACTCCGGCGATCAGCGCGCGGCAACGTGGGATCGATACAGAAGCGGGTAATCTCGCGAAATGCCTCATCCTGCGGAACAGGTCCGCTGCACAGCTGCGGAAAAAGATCGCGCAAGATATGAGGTCCGTCAGAACGCAGGAGCCGGGCCGATGCGCGATGCTCGCAATTTTCGCCGGTGAGGACGAGATAGGCGGCCGAGGGCGTATCGAACTGGTCGATTTCAAAGGTCTCGTCGAGCACCGGAACGTCCCACCCAAGAAGATCCACGAACACGCGCTTGCGCGCCTCGAACATGGCGCGAAGTGCCGGATCGACCAGGCTTGCACCACTTATACCGCTGCTTTGCTGCATGAAGATTACCTGTGAACTTGATGACTGCTCGCATCTCATCAAATCCGGATAGGCAGCGACATACCAAGAATTGGGGAGGGCCACATCTGGCGCTCTACAGGGCGAGTTTACTGACCGCCCCACCTGTGCGATGAGCTTCAGCGTTTGAAAATCAACAAGATACGACAGGTATCCTATCGGTCCGATTCTGTTCATCCCGAGAAGGTCACAAGCTGGCTATGAATGCAAAAGTCATCACGAATTTCCAGCTTGGCAGCCGCGAATCCTCCTCGGCGCCGGATGTCTTGCCCCTGGCTACAGAGCATGCGCTGCAATCCGCCGGAGCTGCTTTCCATGCGCTCGCCGACACCATGCCGCAGATGGTTTGGTCGACTCTTCCCGACGGCTCCCACGATTATTACAATGCGCGCTGGTATGAATTCACGGGTGTCCCTGTCGGATCAACCGACGGCGAAGGATGGGCCGGGATGTTCCATGAGGATGACCAGGCCGACGCATGGAAGAAATGGAACCACAGCCTCGCTACCGGCGAACCGTACGAGGTTGAATATCGCCTGCGGCATCACAGCGGTGATTATCGCTGGATGATCGGTCGTGCGCTGCCGATCCTGAACGAGCAGGGTGAGATCCAGCGCTGGATCGGCACTTGCACGGATATCGACGAGCAGAAGCGCACCGCTCTCCAAAACGACATCCTGAGCCAGGAGCTCAGCCATCGCATCAAGAACATCTTCGCGATTGTTTCCGGTTTGATCAGCCTGACAGCGCGCGCAAATGAAGCGTTCGGTGAAGCGTCGCGCGATTTGCTAGGCCGGATTTCCGCGCTGGGGCGCGCGCACGAATTCGTCCGGCCGCACAGCGAAAAGTCCCAGCCCGAGGGCAAGGAAGTGACCCTCGCCA